>NZ_JBHVTL010000004.1:200418-319451 GCF_042884635.1 Kitasatospora sp. NPDC058115 | reverse complement strand
CATCACCGTGTAGAACTCCGACACCCCCGCATTGGTGATCCACCGCTTCACCCCGTTCAGCACCCAGAAGTCCCCGTCCCGCACCGCCCGGGTCCGCATCCCCGCCGCGTCCGACCCCGCCTCCGGCTCCGACAGGCAGTACGAGAACATCCCCTCCCCCCGCGCCAACGCCCCCAGATACCGCTCCTTCAACTCCCGCGACCCCGACAACTGCACCGGCAACGACCCCAGCTTGTTCACCGCCGGGATCAACGACGACGAGGCACACACCCGCGCCACCTCCTCGATCACGATCACCGTCGCCAGCGCATCCGCCCCCGCACCCCCGAACTCCTCCGGCACGTGCACCGCATGCAGATCACTGCCCCGCAACGCCTCCAGCGCCTCCTGCGGGAACCGCCCCAGCTCATCCACCTCCGCCGCGAACGGAGCGATCTTCGCCTCCGCCAGCGACCGCACCGCCTCCCGGAGCATCCCGTGCTCCTCGGAGACCCGGAAGAGATCGAAGTCCGCCGCCCCTGCGCTGCCCGCCATGATGCCCGCCTCTTCGGAGAGTCGTTTTCGGAGAGTCGTTCCGCCGTGGAACCGGTTAATGACCGTTCAGTAGATCCTAGGCCTCCGACCTGCGGCTGCCTAGGTCGGTCGACGTCCGCGCCGGGAGTGTCACCGCCGTTCCCCGGGGCGTCCGCGGGTCCGCGCGGGGCTCCGTGATCAGCGGCCGGGGCCGGGGCGTGCAGGAGGGTCCGGGTCTCCCCCGGCGGCCGGATAGCATCGGTGGGCGCGGCTGCCGACCGGAGCCGTGCTGCTCGTCGCCCGCCCGAAGGGGAAACCGTGACCCTCCGCATCTCCGTGATCGGCACCGGCTATCTCGGCGCCACCCACGCCGCCGCCATGGCGGAGTTCGGCTTCGAGGTGCTGGGGCTGGACATCGACCCGGAGAAGATCGCCACCCTGACCGCCGGCCAGGTCCCGATGTACGAGCCGGGCCTGTCCGAGCTGCTGCTCAAGCACGTGGCGGGGCACGAGGGTTCGACCGGACGGCTGCGGTTCACCACCTCCGCCCAGGAGGCCGCCGAGTTCGGCGACGTGCACTTCGTCTGCGTCAACACCCCGCAGCGCAAGGGCGAGTTCGCCGCGGACATGTCGTACGTGGACGCCGCGATCGACGCGCTGGCCCCTCACCTGACCCGCCCGGTCCTGGTCGTCGGCAAGTCCACCGTGCCGGTCGGCTCGGCGGGCCGGCTGGCGGAGCGGCTGGCCGCGCTGGCCCCGGTCGGCGAGGGGGCGGAGCTCGCCTGGAACCCGGAGTTCCTGCGCGAGGGCTTCGCCGTCCAGGACACCCTGCGCCCGGACCGGATCGTGGTCGGCGCCCGCAGCGAGCGCGCCGAGCGGCTGCTGCGCGAGGTGTACGCCGAGCCGATCGCCGCCGGGGTGCCGTTCCTGGTCACCGACTACGCGACCGCCGAGCTGGTGAAGACCGCCGCCAACTCCTTCCTGGCCACCAAGATCTCCTTCATCAACGCGATGGCGGAGGTCTGCGAGGCGGCCGGCGCCGACGTCACCCAGCTGAGCGCGGCGCTCGCGCTGGACGAGCGGATCGGCGGCAAGTTCCTCAACTCCGGCCTGGGCTTCGGCGGCGGTTGCCTGCCCAAGGACATCCGGGCGTTCATGGCCCGGGCCGGCGAGCTGGGCGCCGACCAGGCGCTGACCTTCCTGCGCGAGGTCGACTCGATCAACATGCGCCGCCGCTCGCGGATGGTCGAGCTGGCCCGCGAGCAGTGCGACGGCGGCTTCCTGGGCCGGCGGGTCGCCGTCCTCGGCGCCGCGTTCAAGCCCAACTCGGACGACATCCGGGACTCCCCCGCGCTCAACGTCGCCGCCCAGATCCAGCTCCAGGGCGCGCAGGTCACCGTCTACGACCCCAAGGCGGTGGACAACGCGCGCAAGATGTTCCCGAGCCTCGCCTACGCCTCCTCCGCCCTGGAGGCCGTCGAGGGCGCCCATGTGGTCCTGCACCTCACCGAGTGGCAGGAGTTCCGCGAGCTCGACCCGGCCGTCCTGGGCGCCGTGGTCGCCGAGCGCCGCCTCCTCGACGGCCGCAACGTCCTCAACGCCGACGCCTGGCGCGCCGCCGGCTGGACCTACCGCGCCCTCGGCCGCCCGAGCTGAGCCGTCCGCCGTCCGGGGACCGGGCAGGACCCGGCCGGGGCAGGACCCGGCCGGGGTGCCGTACGGCCCGTCTCAGCCCCGGACCGGGCCGAGACGGGGGATCTCGATGGCGGGGCAGCGGTCCATCACCATCTCCAGACCGGCCGCCCTGGTCCGCTCGTAGGCGGCCTCGTCGATCACGCCGAGCTGGAACCAGACCGCCTCGGCGCCGATCGCGGCCGCCTCGTCGGCGACCTCGCCGGCCAGGTCGGAGCGGACGAAGACGTCGACCACGTCGACCTCGAAGGGGATGTCCGCCAGGGAGGCGTACCCCTGCTCGCCGTGGACCGTCTCCGCCTCGGGGTGCACGGGCACGATCCGCTTGCCGAAGCGCTGCAGCACCTCGGCCACGCCGTAGGCCGCGCGCCGCCGGTTGGACGACAGGCCCACGACGGCCCAGGTGTCGCCCAGCTCGGTCAGGATCCTGCGGACCGTGTCCTGGTCGCCTTCCATGCACTGCCTCCTCGTGTCCGGGGCACCCGCGGCCGCCGGCGCCTTCCCTCCGGCCCCAGCGCGGCCGCGGGTCCGGTCATTCCCGCCGCTCAGCCGTCCAGGCCGTGCAGACCGAGGGTGGCGAGGGACGGGGCGCGGCCCTCGGCGCGCAGCCGGGCGGCGGCGGCCTCGGCGTCGCGCAGCACCCGGACGGCGTTGTGCCAGGTGAGCTTCCCGAGGTCGGTCTCGGACCAGCCGCGGCCCAGCAGTTCGGCGATCAGGTTGGGGTAGCCGGCGACGTCGTCGAGGCCGTCCGGGAGGAAGGCGGTGCCGTCGTAGTCGCCGCCGATGCCGATGTGGTCGATGCCGGCGACCTCCCGCATGTGGTCGAGGTGGTCGGCGACGGTGGCCACGGTGGCGACCGGGCGGGGCCTGGTCCGCTCGAAGGCGCGCTGGCAGGCCATCCCGGCGGGGGTGGTGGCGAGCGGGTCGAAGCCGTGGGCGCGCATGTTCTCGTCCGCGGCGGCGGTCCACTCGATGGCGGCGGGCAGGATGAACTTGGGCACGAAGGTGGCCATCGCCACGCCGCCGTTGCCGGGGAGCTGGGCGAGGACGTCGTCCGGGATGTTGCGCGGGTGGGGACAGACGGCGCGCGAGGAGGAGTGCGAGAAGAGCACGGGCGCCTCGCTGACCCGCAGGGCGTCGCGCATGGTGTCGGCGGAGACGTGCGAGAGGTCGACCAGCATGCCGAGCCGGTTCATCTCCCGGACGACCTCCTCGCCGAAGGCGGTGAGGCCGTTCGCGACCGGCTCGTCGGTGGCGGAGTCGGCCCAGGGGGTGTTGTCGTTGTGGGTGAGCGTCAGGTACCGGACGCCGAGCGCGTACAGGGCGCGCAGGGTGGCGAGCGAGCAGTCGATGGAGTGGCCGCCCTCGGCGCCGATCAGGGAGGCGACCCGGCCCTCGGCGCGGGCGGCCTCCAGGTCGTCGGCGGTGAGCGCGAGGCGCAGCCGGTCGGGGAAGCGGTCGACCAGGGCGTGGACGAAGTCGATCTGTTCGAGGGTGGCGCTGACGGCGTGGTCCCCGGCGAGCCGGCTGGGCACGTAGACGGACCAGAACTGCGCGCCGACCCCGCCCGCGGCGAGGCGGGCGAGGTCGGTGTGCAGGCGGTCGCTCTGGTCGGCGGACAGGTCGAGCGCGTCGAGGTCGTAGCCGGCCTGCTCGCGCATCGCCCAGGGGAGGTCGTTGTGGCCGTCCACCACGGGGGTGGCGCGGAGGACGGCCTTGGCGCGCTCCAGCAGAGCGGGGGTGGAGTCCAACAGCTCAGAGGTCATACGAGCTGTTCTATCCGATATGACTACTTTCCAAAGCCGAAGGAGGAGGAACCCGCCACCTTGGCCCGAAGCTTCTTGCCCTTCTCGGTGGCCTGGCCGTTCAGCTCGGCCTGGAAGTCGGTCATCCGCTCGGTCAGCTCCGGGTCGAAGGCGGCCAGCATCCGGACCGCCAGCAGGCCCGCGTTGCGCGCGCCCGCCACCGAGACGGTGGCCACCGGCACGCCGGCCGGCATCTGCACGATCGACAGCAGGCTGTCCATGCCGTCCAGGTAGCGCAGCGGCACCGGGACGCCGATCACCGGCAGCGGGGTGACCGAGGCGAGCATGCCCGGCAGGTGGGCGGCGCCGCCGGCGCCGGCGATGATCGCCTTCAGCCCGCGCCCGTGGGCGTTCTCGCCGTAGGCGACCATCTCGCGCGGCATCCGGTGCGCGGAGACGACGTCGACCTCGTAGGGGATCTCGAACTCGTCGAGGGCCTGGGCGGCGGCCTCCATCACGGGCCAGTCGGAGTCCGAGCCCATGACGATGCCGACCAGCGGGCCGCGCGCCTCGGCGCTCGACGAGGGGTGGGAGGTCATTCGGTGATCGTTCCTCGCAGGTAGGCGGCCGCGTGGCGGGCGCGCTCGCGGACGTCGTCGAGGTCGTCCCCGAAGACGTTGACGTGACCGACCTTGCGGCCGGGCTTCACGTCCTTGCCGTACATGTGGATCCGCAGACCGGGGTCGCGGGCCATGCAGTGCAGGAAGGCGCGGTACATGTCCGGGTAGTCGCCGCCCAGGACGTTGACCATGACGGTCCACCTGGCGCGCGGCCGGGGGTCGCCGAGCGGCAGGTCGAGGACGGCCCGCAGGTGGTTCTCGAACTGCGAGGTGACGGCGCCGTCCTGGCTCCAGTGCCCCGAGTTGTGCGGCCGCATGGCCAGCTCGTTGACCAGGATCCGGCCGTCCCGGGTCTGGAACAGCTCGACGGCGAGGTGGCCGGTGATGTCCAGCTCGCCGGCGATCCGCAGGGCCAGCTGCTGGGCCTCGTCGGACAGCGCCGGGTCGAGGTCCGGGGCGGGGGCGGTCACCTCGGCGCAGACGCCGTTCTCCTGGACGCTCTCCACCACCGGGTAGGCGACGGCCTGGCCGCTGGGCGAGCGCACCACGTTGGCGGCCAGCTCGCGGACGAAGTCGACCTTCTCCTCGGCGAGCACCGGGACGCCGGCCAGGAACGGGGCCGCGGCCTCCGTCTCGTCGCCGACCACCCAGACGCCCTTGCCGTCGTAGCCGCCGCGGACGGTCTTCAGCACCACCGGGTAGCCGGCGCCCTCGCCGGCGAAGGCGGTCACGTCCGCCGGGTCGGCGACCAGCCGGTGCCGGGGGCAGGGGACGCCGATGGAGTCGAGCCTGGCCCGCATCACGCCCTTGTCCTGGGCGTTGACCAGCGCCTCCGGGCCGGGCCGGACGGCGATGCCGTCGGCCTGGAGGGCCCGCAGGTGCTCGGTCGGCACGTGCTCGTGGTCGAAGGTGATCACGTCACAGCCCTCGGCGAAGCGCCGCAGGGTGTCGAGGTCGCGGTAGTCGCCGAGGACGACGTCGGAGACGACCTGCGCCGCCGAGTCCTGGGGAGTGTCGGCGAGGAGCTTGAACCGGATCCCGAGCGGGATGCCCGCCTGGTGTGCCATGCGGGCAAGCTGCCCGCCGCCGATCATGCCCACCACTGGAAAATTCGCGTTGCCCGGGGAAGTCACCCCGCCAGGATATCCGGGCCGGTCGGAGGCCGTGGAACCGCTCCCCGCCCAGCCGCGTCCCAGGGGACGGGCCCGGCCGGACGTGCAGGAGGGGCTGAGCCGATCGGTGGAACCGGGTAGCCTGGTCGGCCAGGTCCTGATATGCGCGATCCGATCATGTGCGTGCACGCAGGGCTCAAGGGGTTGACAGCGCCCAGGCCGTCGACACCCTTCCGTCCGCAGGCACACAGGCACACGGAGGCAGCCCGGTATGGCGACGACCACGGCGTCGGAACCCTCGCTGGCGCAGAAGCTGCGCGGCCTGTCGGGCGAGGCGGTGAAGTTCGGCCTGGTCGGCCTCAGCGGTGTCGTGGTGAACTTCGCCGTCTTCTGGGTCTGCCTCAACGGCCTGCACCTGGCCTCGCTGCGCTCCAACATCGCCGCCACCCTGGTCGCGATCGCCACCAACTACCTGGGCTACCGCTACTGGCTGTACCGGGACCGCGACGCCGCCTCGCGCAAGCGGGAGATCACGCTGTTCCTGGTGTTCAGCGGCGCCGGCATGCTGATCGAGACCGGTGTGCTGGGCTTCTCGGTGTACGTGCTGGGGCTCTCCTCGCACTTCCAGCAGCTGGCCGCGAAGGTCCTCGGGCTGGGGCTCGGCACGGTGTTCCGCTTCATCTCGTACCGGACCTGGGTGTTCAAGGCCGTCCCGGAGCCGACCGAGGAGCAGCTCGCCGAGGCGCGCGCCGCCCAGGCCGCCCCGGACACCGGGGTGGTCGCGCAGGCCGAGCTGATGCTGGCCGCCGAGCAGATCCGGCTCGCCAAGGCCGAGTAGCACCCGGCGCCCCGCCCGTCCCCCGTCCGCCCCGGTTGCCGCCGCGGCCGTCCCGGGAGGACAGTGGTGACGGAGGGCGAGCACGGCCGGCGAACGATCGAGGCCGCGGGGGACCCAGGAGGCTCGCCATGACCTTCGTCCAGATCATCGAATGCCGGACCGACCACCTCGAAGAGCTCAACGGCCTGCTGGACCGCTGGGCGGACCAGACCGAGGGCCGGCGCACCGTCGACCACGCGATGGTCGCCACCGACCGCTCCGACCCGCGGCACGTGGTGGAGATCGTCGAGTTCGCGTCCTACGAGGACGCGATGCGCAACTCCGGCCTGCCGGAGACCGACCGGGTCTACCGCGAGCTGGTCGCGCTCTGCGACGCTCCGCCCACCTTCACCGACCTGGACGTGGTCCGGGACACCGAGCTCTGACGCCGCCCCGCGGGCTCACCCCTCGCGCTGGCTGCGGCCGAGGAAGAGCGCGAACACCGCCGGCCGCAGCGAGAGCAGCTCCAGCCGTCCGCCGTCCGCCTCGGCGAGGTCGCGGGCGACGGCGAGGCCGATGCCGGTCGAGTTGCGGCCGCTGACCGCGCGCTCGAAGACCCGGTTGCCCAGCTCGGCCGGCACGCCGGGGCCCTCGTCCTGCACCTCGACGACCACCGACGTCCCGGAGGGCCGCACCCGCAGGGTGATCGTGCCGGCCCCGTGCATCAGCGAGTTCTCGATCAGGGTGGCCAGCACCTGGGCGACCGTGCCGGGGGTGCCGACGGCGGTGACCCCCCGCAGGCCCTCGACCTGGAGCACCCGGCCGGTGCCGCGCAGCGACGGCCCCCACTCCTCGACCTGCTGCTTCACCACGTCGTCGAGGTCGAAGGCGACGGCGGTGGGGCTGCGCGGGTCGCGCTGGGTGGTGAGCAGCCGCTGGACGACGTCGGTGAGCCGCTCGACCTGCTGGAGGGCGATGGTCGCCTCCTCCTTGACGGTCTCCGGATCCTCGGCGAGCGCGGTGATCTCCTCCAGCCGCATGGAGAGCGCGGTGAGCGGGGTGCGCAGCTGGTGCGAGGCGTCGGCGGCGAGCCGGCGTTCGGCGGTGAGCATCCGGGCGATCCGCTCGGCGCTGGTGTCGAGCACCTCGGCGACCCGGTCGAGCTCGGGCACGCCGTAGCGGCGGTCGCGCGGGCGCGGGTCGCCGGAGCCGAGCCGCTCGGCGGTCTCGGCGAGGTCGGTGAGCGGGCGGGCGAGCCGTTTGGCCTGCCAGACGGCGAGGGCGACGGCGGCCTGCACGGCGAGCAGCGCGACGACGCCGAGCAGCAGGAGCATGTTGGCGATCTCGTGGTCGACCGCCTCGCGGGACTGCTCGACGGTGACCGTCTCACCGCTGGCGCCGCGCTCGACGGCCCTGAGCAGGTGGTTGCTGTCGGGCCGGTGACCGCTGGAGACGATGCCCTGGCCGGGGATGTCGACCTCGACGTACTGGCCCTCGGAGACCTGGTTGACGAACTTGTCGCCGGTGACCGGCTCCTTGGCGGCGAGCCGGTTCTCGACCAGGGCGAGCACCCGGACGGCGGCGGCGTCCACCCGGTCCTGGGCGCTGTTGACGATGGTGCGCTTCTCGACCAGCGCGAGCGGGACGCAGAACACCACGACCACCACGAGGACGACGCACAGCAGCGAGTTGATCATCCGGCGTTTCACGCTGCCGCTCCCCGTGGTGGTACCTGCCCCCGGAGGGGCCTAATTCTTCTCGAACCGGAAGCCGACCCCGCGGACGGTGGCGATGTAGCGGGGGTTGGCGGCGTCGTCGCCGAGCTTCTTGCGCAGCCAGGAGATGTGCATGTCCAGGGTCTTGGTGGAGGTCCACCAGGTGGTGTCCCAGACCTGCCGCATGATCTCCTCGCGGGTGACCACCCGGCCGGCGTCGCGGACCAGCACCCGCAGCAGCTCGAACTCCTTGGCGGAGAGGGTGAGCTCCTCCTCGCCGAGCCAGGCGCGGTGCGACTCGATGTCGATCTTGACGCCGTGCGCGCCGGTGGTGAGCTGGTCGACGTTGCCGCGCCGCAGCAGGGCCCGGACCCGGGCGAGCAGTTCGGCGAGGCGGAAGGGCTTGGTGACGTAGTCGTCGGCGCCGGCGTCCAGGCCGACGACCGTGTCGACCTCGTCGGCGCGGGCGGTGAGGACCAGGACGGGGCAGCTGCGGCCGTCCGCGCGCAGCCGGCGGCAGACCTCCAGCCCGTCCATCTCGGGCAGGCCCAGGTCGAGGACGACGAGGTCGACCTCCTCGCCGAGCCCGGCGGCCAGTGCGGACGGCCCGTCCTCGCGGACGAGCACCTCGTATCCCTCGCGGCGCAGTGCCCGGGCGAGCGGTTCGGAGATCGCCGGGTCGTCCTCGGCGAGCAGCACACAGGTCATGTGGTGATGGTAGTCGGCCCGGGTATGCCCATTGGTGCCGTGAGGTAGTTCACACTGCGTGATCGTTATACGGAGTGCAATCGCGCCCCAACCGACACGCCCGGGTCGCCCGTTCGGTGAAGATCCTTCGTTTTGATCTTGCATCTGAAGGAATTTGGCCTGCCCTACCATGGATCAACGAACTGAATCTGTGGCTGTCTTTACCATCGCCATACCTAATTGGCCTCTTTTGTCAGCCGATACCGCCAAATGTCGCCACGTAGAGTGGTTCTGTCCACGTCCGTCGCCACCCCCTTTGACGGACGCTGTCAGGCAAGGAACCACTACTCATGGCGTCTACGACCATGGAGGCCGACGTACAGTCGGCCTCTCCCGGCGGCAAGACCTTCCTCGGGCACCCCCGGGGACTCGCCACGCTCTTCATGAGCGAGATGTGGGAGCGCTTCAGCTACTACGGCATGCGTGCCCTGCTGGTGCTCTACATGACCGCCTCCGTCACCGACGGCGGCCTCGGCATGAAGCTCGCCACCGCCTCCGCGGTGTACAGCGTGTACACCGCGATGGTCTACCTGCTGGCACTCCCGGGCGGCTGGATCGCCGACCGCTTCCTCGGCGCCCGGAAGACCGTCGCCCTCGGCGGCTCGATCATCATGATCGGCCACTTCCTGCTGGCCCTGCCGGTCGGCGTGTCGTTCTTCGGCGGCCTCGCGTTCATCGCGATCGGCTCCGGCCTGCTCAAGGCGAACATCTCCACGATGGTCGGCCACCTCTACGACGGGCCCAACGACCCGCGCCGGGACGGCGGCTTCACGATCTTCTACATGGGCATCAACCTCGGTGCCTTCGCCGCCCCACTGGTCATCGGCACCATCGGCCAGAACGTCGACTGGCACCTGGGCTTCGCCCTCGCCGGCGTCGGCATGGCCCTGGGCCTCACCCAGTTCCTGCTCGGCAGCCGCCACCTGAGCGCCAAGAGCGACGTGGTCACCTCGCCGATCCCGGCCGCCGAGAAGAGCGCCATCCTCAAGAAGGCCGGCCTCTGGCTCGCCGCCGCCGTGGTCTTCTACGCGATCGTCGCGCTGACCGGCCACTTCACCATCAACTGGGCGATCTGGCCGCTGTCCATCGCCGGTCTGGCCATCCCGGTCTTCGTCTTCACCAAGGTGAAGCGCGACAAGGAGCTCGACGAGACCGAGCAGTCCCGGATGAGCGGCTACATCTGGTTCTTCGTCGCCGCCGCCGTGTTCTGGATGATCTACGACCAGTCCGGCTCGACGCTGAACATCTTCGCCCAGGACAACACCGCGTCCACGCTGTTCGGCATCGACTTCCCGTCCAGCTGGTTCCAGTCGCTCAACCCGCTGTACATCATGGCCCTGGCCCCGGTCTTCGCCTGGATCTGGGTGGCGCTCTCCCGCCGCTCCAAGAACCCCAGCACCACGGCGAAGTTCTCCTTCGGCCTGCTGATGATCGGCGCCTCGTTCATGGTCATGATGCTGGCCATGGCCGCCGCCTCCGGCGGCACCAAGGTCACGCCGCTCTGGCTGGCCATGGTCTACCTGATCCAGACCGTCGGCGAGCTGACCCTCTCCCCCGTCGGCCTGTCCGTCACCACCAAGCTGGCCCCGACCAAGTACGCCAGCCAGATGATGGGCGTCTGGTTCCTCGCCGTCACCGCGGGCGACTGCGTCGCGGCCATCTTCCAGCTGGTCCTCGGCGACGACGTGGTCGGCTCCACCTGGTACTTCGCGGTCCAGGGCAGCATGGCAATCATCGCCGGCGTGGCCCTCTACCTGTACCGCCGCAAGGTCGTGCGGCTGATGGGCGACGTGCACTGACACCCGCCCGGACCGGCCCCGGGGCCGTCGCGGATTCCTGAGATCCGCGGCGGCCCCGGTCGCGTTCCGCCCCCCTCGACCCGGGGCCGTGGGCCGTGCCTATGGTGCCCCATGCCGACCGACTCGCTCCCCCGTCAGCTCGCCCGCACCCGGCGCCTCACCCTCGGCGCCCCCGCCCTGCCCACCGTCGGCGCCGACGGGCGCACCGTGCTCTTCCTGCGCAGCCGGGCGGGCGACGACCCCGTCACCTGCCTCTGGGTCCTCGACACCGGCAGCGGCGAGGAGCGGCTGCTCGCCGACCCGGCCGCCCTCGGCGCGGACGTCCCCGACACGGACCTGCCCGAGGCCGAACGGATCCGCCGCGAACGCGCCCGCGTCCACGCCCGGGGCATCACCGCGTACGCCACCGACGCCGCCGGCCGGCTCGCCGCCTTCGCCCTCGGCGGGGACCTCTGGCTCGCCGGCACCGCCACCGGCGAGGTCCGCCGCGTCCCCACCGCCACCGAGGTCCACGACCCGCGCCCCGACCCCGCCGGCCGGTGGATCGCCTACGTCGGCGGCGGCGCCCTGCGCGTCGTCGGCGCCGACGGCGGCGGGGACCGCGCGCTCGCCGAACCCGAGGCCGAGGACGTCGGCTACGGCGTCGCCGAGCACGTCGCCGCCGAGGAGATGGGCCGCACCCGCGCCCACTGGTGGTCCCCCGACGGCGCCGCCCTGCTCGTCGCCCGCGTCGACGAGCGCCCGGTCGCCCGCCTCCGGCTGGCCGATCCGGCCGACCCCGCCCGGCCGCCCCGCGTCGTCCGCTACCCCCTGGCGGGCACCGCCAACGCCGAGGTCACCCTCTGGCTGCTCGGCCTCGACGGCCGGCGCACCGAGGTCCGCTGGGACCGGGCCGGGTACGAGTACCTCACCGCCGCCGGCTGGGACGCACACGGCCCGTACGCCGCCGTCCAGAGCCGCGACCAGCGCACCCTGCTCACCCTCGCCGTGGACCCCGCCGACGGCGCCACCCGCGTCCTCGCCGAGCGCCGCGACGAGCACTGGGTCGAACTGGTCCCCGGCCTGCCCGCCCGCACCGCCGCCGGCGCCCTCGTCGACACCGCCGACGAGGGCGACACCCGCCACCTCACCGTCGACGGCAGGCCCGTCACCCCGGCCGGCCTCCAGGTGCGCTCCGTGCTCGGGACCGACGGCGAACGGGTGCTCTTCACCGCCTCCGACGAGCCGACCGAGACCCATCTGTGGTCGTGGGACCAGGCCACGGGCGCCGTGCGGCTGAGCGAGGAGCCCGGCGTGCACACCGGCGTGCGGCGCGGCGGCACGCTCGTCCACACCGCACGCACGCCCGGCGCGCCCACCGGCCGCACCACCGTGCACCGCGACGGCCTGCCCGCCGCCCGCACCCTGGTCTCCCACGCCGAGACGCCCGTCCTCGCCGCCCGCCCCGAACTGCTCCGGCTCGGGCCCCGCGACCTGCGCGCCACGCTCTTCCTGCCCACCGCCCGCCGCGAGGGGGACGGCCCGCTGCCCGTCCTGCTCGACCCCTACGGCGGGCCCGCCCTGCAGAAGGTCACCGCCGCCCCGCACTGGTGGGACCTCACCTCCCGGTGGTTCGCCGAGCAGGGCTTCGCCGTGCTCGCCGTCGACGGCCGCGGCACCCCCGGCCGCGGCCCGCGCTGGGACAAGAGCGTCCACGCGGATGTCGCCGGCCCCGCCCTGGAGGACCAGATCGAGGCGCTGCACACGACCGCCGCGCTGCGCCCCGGGCTGCTCGACCTCGACAGGGTCGCCATCCGCGGCTGGTCCTACGGCGGCTTCCTCGCCGCCCTCGCCGTGCTGCGCCGCCCCGACGTCTTCCACGCCGCCGTCGCCGGGGCCGCCCCGACCGACCACCGGCTCTACGACACCCACTGGAAGGAGCGGTTCCTCGGCCACCCGGACGAGCACCCCGAGCGCTACGACGCCGCCTCGCTGCTGCCCGACGCCCCCGGCCTGCGGCGGCCGCTGCTGCTGATCCAGGGCCTCGCCGACGACAACGTGCTGCCCGCCCACAGCCTGCGGCTGTCCGCCGCGCTGCTCGCCGCCGGGCGCCCGCACGAGTTCCTGCCGCTCGCCGCCGGCCACTCGCCGAGCGACGAGGCGGTGGCCGAGCACCTGCTCCACCACCAGCTCGACTTCCTGCGGCGCTCGCTGGACCTCGGCTGAGCACGGCGGCGGGGCCGGGGAGCAGCCGCCCCGGCCCCGCCGCCGCACCCGCTCAGACCTCGCGCACGCCCGCCCGCCAGACCGCCGCCGTCAGCGGCACGCCCGGCCGGTACGCCAGGTGCACGTGCGAGGGCGCGTCCAGCAGGTGCAGGTCCGCCCGGGCGCCCGCCGTCACGGTGCCGACGTCCGTGCGCCGAAGGGCCCGCGCGCCGCCCGCCGTCGCCGCCCAGAGCGCCTCGTCGGGCGTCATGCCCATCTCGCGCACCGCCACCGCGATGCAGAATGCCATCGAACTCGTGAAGCTGGAGCCCGGGTTGCAGTCGGTGGACAGCGCCACCACCGCCCCCGCGTCCAGCAGCCGGCGGGCGTCCGGGTAGACCGCCCGGGTGGAGAACTCGGCGCCCGGCAGCAGCGTCGCCACCGTCGAGGAGCCGGCCAGCGCGGCCACGTCCTCGTCGGTCAGATGGGTGCAGTGGTCGGCCGAGGCCGCTCCCAGCTCGACGGCCAGTTGCACGCCCGGGCCGTGGGTCAGCTGGTTGGCGTGCACCCGGGGCGTCAGCCCGCGCTCGATCCCGGCGGTGAGGATCGCCCGCGCCTGGTCACCGTCGAAGGCGCCCTTCTCGCAGAACACGTCCACCCAGCGGGCGTACGGCGCGCAGGCGTCCAGCATCGGGCCGGTGACCAGCCCGACGTAGCCGGCCGGGTCGTCCGCGAACTCGGGGGCCACCACGTGCGCGCCCAGGTAGGTGGTCTCCGGCGTGTACGAGGAGGCGATCCGCAGTGCCCGGGCCTCGTCCTCGACGGTGAGCCCGTAGCCGGACTTGCACTCGACCAGGGTGGTGCCCTGGCGCAGCGCCTCGCGCACCAGCCGGGCCAGGTTGGCGTCCAGCTCGGCGTCGGCGGCGGCCCGGGTGGCGGCCACGGTGGTACGGATGCCGCCCGCCGAGTAGGACTGCCCGGACATCCGGGCGTTGAACTCGGCGGTGCGGTCGCCCGCGAACACCAGGTGGGCGTGCGAGTCGACGAAGCCGGGCAGCAGGGCGCGGCCCGCCGCGTCGAAGCGCTCGTCGGCGGCCGGCGCCCCGGCGGCCGGGCCGACCCAGGCGACGGTGTCGCCGTCGATCACCACCGCCGCGTCGGTGAGCAGGCCGAGCGGCCCGGTCCCGTGCGAGGGGTCGTTGGTGACCAGCGTGCCGATGCCGGTGATCAGTGTGCTCGGAATGCTCGGGGAGGTCACGTCATGCCTTTCGGGAGTACGACGGCTCAGCAGCTCAGGGCGTCGATCGAGGACTGCAGCGCACCCGGGACGTCCGGCAGCAGCTGGTGCACGCCGTCGCGCACGACCTGCCGCCCGCCGACCACCACGTGCCGCACGTCCGCCGCCGAGGCCGCGAACACCGCGGTCTCCGCGCCGAGCCGCGGCGGCGGGCCGGCGGTGCGCACCGAGTCCAGCGCGATCACGGTGAAGTCGGCCAGCGCGCCGGCCTCGATCCGCCCGGCCTCGGGCCAGCCGAGCGAGGCGTGCCCGTCCTCGGTGCCGGCCCGCAGCAGCGCGTTCGCCGTCCAGTGGCCGCGGGTGCGGGTGCGCAGCCGCTCGTCCAGCTCCAGCGCCCGGGCCTCCTCGAACGGGTCGATGACGGCGTGGCTGTCACTGCCGAGGGTGACCGGGCAGCCGCCGGAGGCCAGCTGCCGGGCCGGGCCGATGCCGTCGGCGAGGTCCCGCTCGGTGGTGGGGCACATGCAGACGGTGGTGGAGGAGTCGGTGAGCAGCTTGACGTCCTCCTCGGTGAGGTGGGTGGCGTGCACGGCCGAGGTGCGCGGGCCGAGCACGCCGCGGTCGGCGAGCAGCCGGGTCGGGGTGACGCCGTGCGCGGCGAGGCAGGCGTCGTTCTCGGCGGTCTGCTCGGACAGGTGGACGTGCAGCGGCGCCCGGCGCACCGCCGCCCAGTGGGCGACGGTGCCCAGCTGCTCGGCGGGCACGGCGCGCACCGAGTGGACGGCCGCGCCGATCCGGGCGTGTTCGCGTGCGCGCAGCGCCCCGGCCCGCTCGGCCCAGGCGTCGGCGTCGCCGTCACCGAACCGGAGCTGCGGCCTGGTCGGCTCGGCGCCGAAGCCGGAGGACAGGTAGCAGGTGTCGAGCAGGGTGATCCGGATGCCGGCCCGGGCGGCGGCCTCGATCAGCGCCTCGCCCATCGCGTTGGGGTCGTCGTAGCGGACGCCGCCGGGCGCGTGGTGCAGGTAGTGGAACTCGCCGACGGCGGTGATCCCGGCGAGCGCCATCTCCGCGTAGACGGCGGTGGCGAGCGCCAGGTAGCGGTCCGGGTCGAGCGCGCCGGCGAACCGGTACATGGTGTCGCGCCAGGTCCAGAAGGTGCCGGAGCCGACCTGGACGTGACCGCGCAGCGCCCGGTGGAAGGCGTGCGAATGCGCGTTGGCCTGGCCCGGCAGCAGCAGGCCCTCCAGCCGGACGGCGCCGGGCGGGCAGGGCCCGCTGTCCGGCTGCACCCTGGCGATCTTGCCGCCGGGGCCGGTGCTGATCAGGACGTCCTGCTCGACCACCGGCCCGTTGACGTGCGGCAGCCAGGCGTACTGCGCCCAGAAGGTGGTCGTGTGCGCGCCTCCGGCACGGCCTACTGACACGCCAGGTCCTCCAGAACGTCGGCGAGGGCGGTGACGCCGGCCAGGCAGTCGGCCGTCTCGGCGTGTTCCGCCGGGGAGTGCGAGACACCGCTCGGGTTCCGTACGAACAGCATGGCGGTCGGCACGGCGGATGCCAGGATCCCGGCGTCGTGTCCCGCGCCGGTGGGCAGCACGGGGGCGCCGCCCAGCACGGCGGCCAGCCGGTCGCGCAGCGGGCCGTCGAAGTCCACCACCGGGGTGTACGACTCGCGGGTCAGCGCGACCCGCACGCCGTCGCGCTCGCCGCGCTCGGCCGCGGCCCGTTCGATCTCCCCGACCAGCGCGGCGAGGGTGGCCTCGTCGGCCGCCCGGGAGTCCAGCCAGCCGCGGACCAGGGAGGCGATCGCGTTGGTGCCGTTGGGCTCGACCGCGACCTTGCCGAAGGTGGCCAGCGCGCCCGCGAGCCGCGCCTTCTTGCGGGCGGCGAGCACGGTGGTGGCGTAGGTCAGCATCGGGTCGCGGCGGTCCTCCACGCGGGTGGTGCCGGCGTGGTTGGCCTCGCCCTGGAAGTCGAACCGCCAGCGGCCGTGCGGCCAGATCGCCGAGGCGACGCCGACCGGCTGGTGCTCGGCGAGGTGGCGGCCCTGCTCGACGTGGAGTTCGACGAAGGCGCCGATCCGGGCCAGCCGTTCGCCGTCGGCGCCGATCGCCGTCGGGTCCTGGCCGGCCCGCTCCATCGCGTCGGGCAGCCGCACGCCGTCGGCGTCGCGCAGCTCGTGGGCGGCCTCCCGGCTCAGCACCCCGGTGGTGAGCCGGGAGCCGATGCAGGCCACGCCGAACCGGGCGCCCTCCTCGTCGCCGAAGTTGACGATCGCCAGCGGCCGGGTGAACCGCGCGCCGCGGGCGCGCAGTTCGTCGAGCGCCGCGAAGGAGGACACCACCCCAAGCGGGCCGTCGAAGGCGCCGCCGTCGGGGACGGAGTCGAGGTGCGAGCCGGTGACGACGGCGTCGCCGGCGGCCGGATCGCCCAGCCACGCCCACTGGTTGCCGTTGCGGTCCAGCTCGTAGCCGAGGCCGCGGTCGCGGGCCTGCTGCTCGAACCAGGCGCGGCACTCGGCGTCGGCGGTGTTCCAGGCGAACCGGCGGTAGCCGCCGGACGCGGCGGAGCGGCCCACGGGGAGCAGCTCCGCCCACATCTCCTCGAAGGACGACGTCACAGCTCACCCGTCGGGCTCTGCTCGGCCATCGGGACGCGCACGCCGCGCTCGTCCGCCACCTCGGCGGCCCGGTCGTAGCCGGCGTCGACGTGCCGGATGACGCCCATGCCGGGGTCGTTGGTGAGCACCCGGCGGATCTTCTCGCCGGCCAGCGCGGTGCCGTCGGCGACGGTGACCTGCCCGGCGTGGATCGAGCGGCCGATGCCGACGCCGCCGCCGTGGTGGATGGAGACCCAGGAAGCGCCGGAGGCGACGTTGACCATGGCGTTCAGCAGCGGCCAGTCGGCGATCGCGTCGGAGCCGTCCAGCATCGCCTCGGTCTCCCGGTAGGGGGAGGCGACCGAGCCGCAGTCCAGGTGGTCGCGGCCGATGACGACCGGCGCGGACAGCTCGCCGCTCGCCACCATGTCGTTGAACCGCTCGCCGGCCTTGTCGCGCTCGCCGTAGCCGAGCCAGCAGATGCGTGCGGGCAGGCCCTGGAAGTGCACCTTCTCCTGGGCCATGGTGATCCAGCGATGCAGCGACTCGTTCTCCGGGAAGAGGTCGAGCACGGCCTTGTCGGTCCGGTGGATGTCCTTCGGGTCGCCGGACAGGGCGGCCCAGCGGAACGGGCCCTTGCCCTCGCAGAACAGCGGGCGGATGTAGGCCGGGACGAAGCCGGGGAAGGCGAAGGCGCGGTCGTAGCCGGCCAGCCGGGCCTCGCCGCGGATCGAGTTGCCGTAGTCGAACACCTCGGCGCCGCGGTCCTGGAAGCCGACCATCGCCTCGACGTGCCGGGCCATCGACTCGCGCGAGCGCTGGGTGAACTCGGCCGGCTTCTCGGCGGCGTAGGCGGCCATGTCGTCGAAGTCGACGCCGAGCGGCAGGTAGCTCAGCGGGTCGTGGGCGCTGGTCTGGTCGGTCACGATGTCGATCGGCGCGTCCATCGCCAGCAGCTGCGGGAACACCTCGGCGGCGTTGCCCAGCAGGCCGATGGAGAGCGGCTGCCGCTTGTCGCGGGCGGCGGCGGCGAGCTCCAGCGCGTGGGAGAGGTCCTTGGCCTCGACGTCCAGGTAGCGGTGCTCGATCCGGCGGGCGATGCGCGACGGGTCGCAGTCGACGCAGATCGCCACGCCGCCGTTCATGGTGACGGCCAGCGGTTGGGCGCCGCCCATGCCGCCGAGGCCGGCGGTGAGGGTGACGGTGCCCTCCAGGCTGCCGCCGAAGCGCTTGTTGGCGACGGCGGCGAAGGTCTCGTAGGTGCCCTGGAGGATGCCCTGGGTGCCGATGTAGATCCAGGAGCCGGCGGTCATCTGCCCGTACATGGTGAGCCCGAGGTGCTCCAGCCTGCGGAACTCCTCCCAGTTGGCCCAGTCGCCGACCAGGTTGGAGTTGGCGATCAGCACGCGCGGCGCCCACTCGTGGGTCTGCATGACGCCGACCGGGCGGCCGGACTGCACCAGCATGGTCTCGTCCTGCTTCAGCCCCCGCAGCGTGCGCACCATGGCGTCGAAGGAGCGCCAGTCGCGCGCCGCCTTGCCGGTGCCGCCGTAGACGACCAGCTTCGACGGGTGCTCGGCCACCTCGGGGTCGAGGTTGTTCATCAGCATCCGCAGGGCCGCCTCCTGCTGCCACCCCTGCGCCGTCAGCCCCGTCCCCCGCGCCGCCCGCACCTCACGCGGCCCGCTCACCTGCTGCACCATGTCCCGGCCTCCTTGCGGATGAAATCATTCAGGCTCGACCCGGCTGAATATATCCAAACATCCAGCCCCCGGCCAGGGGTCGCGCCGCATCGGCCGGAAAGTGGTTGACGGCCCCACGACGCACCGTCATGCTGTGTACGAACCAACGGGATCTTCCCGTACGGTCGATCCTTGGGGGGAACGTCATGACCTCGATTCCGCCGCGCCCGGCCAGAGCGCCGCGAAGCCAGCGGATCCGCCGGACGGCCGCCCGCGGCAGCGTCCTCGCCCTGGCCGCGGGCCTGCTCGCCGGGGCACCGCTCGCCCGGGCCGCCGAACCCGCCCCGGTGGAGACGCCCACCGGCACCCGCGTCGGTCCGATCTCGCCGGGAACCGTGTACCCCGACGTCCGCAGCGAGGGCTGCGGCACCGACGACGTCCGGCTCTGGGGCTGGCTGCCCGGCGGCGCCACCGACCTCACCGCCACGCTGGGCGGCTCCTCCCCCGCGCTCGGCGCCGAGTTCCACGTCCGCGACACCGCGGCGCCGTACACCGAGGTGCTCACCGGCCGGGTGGACGGGCTCGCCCCCGGCGCGCAGGCCGGGTTCGCCCTGGACCGCAGCAAGCTGGAGGAGGGCCACAGCTACGCCTGGAACGTGGTCGGCACGGACTCCCTGGGCAACCGCTCCGCCGCCACCCCCGACTGCCACTTCCGCGTGGACCGCGCCAACCCGTGGATCGCGGGCCCGACGCTGGACGTCGTGCCGCACGCCTTCGGCACGAACCAGTTCAGCTACCAGGTCGTCGACAACAACCCCAGGGACCGCTTCCCGGTCTCCGGCTTCGCCTGCCTCGACTACCGCACCGCCGAGACGGACCCGTGGACCAGGACCGGCTGCGGCGGCCGCGGCCTGCGCGAGAACCTCTCCACCCCCAGGCCCGGCCCGGCCACCCTGCGGCTGCGCGCCGTGGACCAGGCGGGCAACTACTCGGCCGAGGCGACCATCCCGACCTTCGTCTACCCCGGCCCGGGGGTGGTCGGCGACCTCGCGCTGCCGGAGCACCAGTGGCAGCTCGGCCGTGACGACCTCGGCCCCGACACCGCCGGCACCGCCCCGCTGACGGCCGGCCCCGGCGTCGGCTGGGCGGAGAGCCACACCACGCTGCCCGCCCCGTGGGGGCAGACCGTCACCGGCCCCGCGACGGTCGCCACGCTGGACGGCACCGGATCGCTCTCCTCCGACCGGCCGCTGATCGACACCCGCGAGAGCTTCACCGTCACCGCCTGGGCCCGGCCCACCGCCGAGGGCGGCGTCGTGGTGAGCCAGGAGGGCGCCCGGTCGAGCGCCTTCATGCTCTGGGCCGACCCGGGCGACGGGCGCTGGCACGCCGCGCTCGGCCGGCAGGACGACGAGACCTGGTCCTACGACGAGGCCTCGGTCTACCGGCCCGGGCGGGGCGCCTACACCCCGGGCGCCTGGAGCCAGCTGGCGGTCGCCTACAACGCCCGCACCGGGCTGCTCTCGCTGCAGGTCGACAACCAGGTGATCGCCACCGGCCACCACCTCCCCGGCGACTCCTTCCGGGCCACCGGCGCCTTCCAGCTCGGGCAGTACCGGTACCAGGGCGAGCCGAGGAGCCTCTTCAAGGGCGAGCTCAGTGACGTCGCCCTGCTCCGGCGGGCCGCCGCGATCCCCGAGGGGGTGAGCGGCACGTACTCGCTCGGACTCGACCGGTACAAGTGCCTGACCGCCGCGGGCGGCGGCCGCCAGGACGGCACCCCGGCCCAGGTCGAGACCTGCTGGCAGTCCGCCGGCCAGGGGCTCAGCAGCCACCGCGCCGACGGGACCGTCCGGTGGGGCAACCTCTGCCTCGACGCCTACGGGAGCGGCACCGCCAACGGCACCGCGACCACGTTCTGGAGCTGCAACGGCGGTGGCAACCAGGTCTGGCTGCCGCGGGCCGACGGCTCGCTGTTCAACCCGCAGTCCGGCCGCTGCCTGGACCTGCCCTGGGGCGACACCACCAACGGCAACCGGTTCGTCCTGTGGGACTGCAACGGCGGCGCCAACCAGCGCTTCGCCATCCCGTCCGGCGACGGCGCCCTCGTCTGAGCCGCCGTCCGGGCCGCAACCGGCAGGGCCCCGCCGCAGTCCGCGGCGGGGCCCTGCCGCGTGCGCTTCCTCACGCGGCGGCGTCGTCGTCCCAGTCGATGCCGATCTCGGCGAGCCAGCGGCGGTCGGCGGCGTCGGGGACGGCGCCGGCCGGAGTGCCGGAGCCGCGGGGCGGCCGGGACGCCCGGGACGTTCGGGGGATCTCCTGGACGGGGCCGAGGCCGTACTGGTCGGCGGCCGCGGCGGCGCGGGCGTCGGGTTCGATCACGCCGACGTGGACGACGGTCTCGTCGCCCGGGTCGAGGACGGTGAGTTCGGGATCGGGCAGACGGCGCAGGGTGACGCGGCGTCCGCAGGTCGGGCAGGACCATTCGTCGGCTCCGGAGGCGAGCCGGCCGACGAACTTCATCTCGTGGATCACGCGCATGGCGGCACCCCCTGACTGGAGTTGTGCCCGCCCTGGGCGGATCGCCAACCTGCGGGTACGGCCGCCGGGGCGGCGCACGGGGCGCCGTTCGAGGGGAGGAACGGCATGGACCGCGAGTGGGGTGTCGAGGAGAGCGTCGCCGTGGCGGCGGATCCGGCGGTGGTCTACCGCGCCGTCAGCGAGGTGCGGCGGATGGGCGAGTGGAGTCCGGAGTGCCGGGCGGTGTGGGCCCGCCGGGGCCCGCTGCGGGCCGGCGACCGGTTCGTCGGCTTCAACCGCCGCGGCCCGTTCGTCTGGTTCACCACGTGCCGGGTGACGACGGCCGAGCCCGGGCGCGAGTTCGCCTTCCGGGTGGACGCGCTCGGGCTGCCGGTCGCCCGCTGGGGCTACCGGTTCGAACCCGACGGGGACGGCGGCACCACCCTCACCGAGTACTGGCAGGACCTGCGCACCGGGCGGGGGGCGCCGTTCGCCGAACTGCTCGGCAAGGTGTTCACCGGGGTCCCCGCGCAGCGCCGGGCGGCGGCCAACCGGGCCGGCATGCGGGCGACCCTGGCGCGGATCCGGCAGTCGCTCACCGCCTGACGGCCGGCCCGGGACGCTTCCTAGTCGAGGAACAGCCCGCGGGACGCCGCCGAGTGCTCGATGGCCTCCAACCGCGCCTCGGCACCGGGGAGTTCGTCGCACATGGTCTGCAGCAGCACCCGGCCGAGCATCATCGGCGCGCAGGCCGTGTCGAAGACCAGTCCGGTGCCGACGGCGGCCGGCAGCATCAGGTCGGAGAGCTTGGCGACCGGCGCGAAGACGCTGTCGGCCACCGTGATGACGGTCAGTCCGCACTCGCGGGCCACCGCCAGGGCGTCCATCAGCTCACGCGGGTAGCGCGGCAGCGCGAAGCAGAGCAGTACGCCCGCGCCCGCCGCGGCGGCCTGTTCGAGGCGGTCGGCGAGCATGCTGCCGCCCTCGTCGAGGAGCCGGATGTCCGGATGCACCTTGGCGGCGAAGTACGCGAAGCCGCGCGCCTGCGCGGAGGCGGCCCGCAGGCCGAGGACGGGCAGCGGGCGGGAGGCGGCGAGCAGCCGGGCGGCGCGGGTGATGGGCTCGGGGTCGGCGAGCAGTTCGGCGAGGTGGCGCAGGTGCTCGATCTCGGCGAGCACGGCCTGCTGGTGCTCGTTGCGGACGGCGTCGGCCGGCGTCTCCGGGGCGGCGGCCTCGCCGGCGCCGAGTTCGCGCAGCTGCTTGCGCAGCGCCGGATAGCCGTCGTAGCCGAGGGCCACCGCGAAACGGGTCACCGAGGGCTGGCTGACGCCCGCGAGTTCGGCGACCTCGACGCTGGAGAGGAACGGCGCCTCGGTGGCGTGCCGCACCAGCGAGTGGGCGATCCGCCGCTGGGTGGGGGTGAGCCGGTGGCCCTCGAAGAGCTGGAGCAGCCGGGCGGAGGGACCGACCGGGCCGGCTTCGTCGGTGGCGGTCATGGCGGTACCTCCGGATGCGAGCTGTTCGGATGACTGTGCAGCAGCGGGCGGCCGCTGGCAAAGACGTCTCGTACGACGGAACGCCGGGCGAGACGCCCGGAATGCGGACCAGCACGGGCCGCGGCCGGTCTCGGGGTGACCCTGAAATCCCCCTGAGTCCGCCCTGAATCCCGGCGAACGGGTGGACCGGCCCGGCCCGGCGGGCGCAGGCTGGTGTCCATGGACACTCGTCAGGACGACCTGCGGCGCGATCTGGACGCCACGCTGCAGGCCCGCAAGGAGCTCGGCAAGGAGTACGAGTCGGAGCTCGTCGACTCCTTCCTCTCCCGGCTCGACGCCAGGCTCGACGCCCGGGTGGAGCGCCGGGTCGCCGAGCGGCTCGGTCCGGCCGACGGGTACGGCCACCCGACCGGGGCCGGCCGGCCCTACGGCCGGTCGGGGTACGGGCACGGTCCGCACCGTTCCGGCCGTTCGGCGATCCGGCTGCCGATCGTCTCCCTGGCGCTGGGCATCCCGCTGTCCGGCATCGCCGGTGGTTCCGGCGGGTTCTGGGGCCTGCTGGTCTGCTGGGGCGGCATCGTCGGCGTCAACGTCTCCGCCGCACTGGCCGAGCGCGTCGAGCAGCGGCGCCACGCGGATGCCCCGAAGAGCGAGTGGGACTAGGGTCTGCCTCTTGGATCCTTGCCGGGTCCGCCAAAATCCAAGAGACAGACCCTGGGCGCTGATCCCTCGTCACCCGTCCCACCCGCTCCGCGCGGTCCGTCCGGTCGTCAGGCCAGCGGCCCGGTGACCTGCTCGACCGCCCGCACCAGCTCGCCGGAGGCGACCAGCGCGGCGGCGGCCTCCAGGTCCGGCGACAGGAAGCGGTCGCGCCCGGCGCCGCCCACCCCGGCGGCGCGGGCGGCGGCCATCGCGGCGGCGGTGGCCGGGGCCGGTTCGCCACTGGCACCGGCCTGCCGGCGGATCTCCAGGGCCCGGGCGGCGGCGGTGAGTTCGACGGCGAGGATGCGCCCGAGGTTGTCCACCGCCTGGCGCAGCTTGCGGGCCGCCGACCAGCCCATCGAGACGTGGTCCTCCTGCATGGCCGAGGAGGGGATGGAGTCGACCGAGGCCGGCACGGCGAGCCGCTTGTTCTCGCTGACCAGGGCCGCCTGGGTGTACTGGGCGATCATCAGACCGGAGTCCACGCCCGGGTCGTCGGCCAGGAAGGCCGGCAGGCCGTGCGAGCGGGCCTTGTCGAGCAGCCGGTCGGTGCGGCGCTCGGAGATCGAGCCGAGGTCGGCGGCGGCGATGGCGAGGAAGTCCAGCACGTAGGCGACCGGGGCGCCGTGGAAGTTGCCGTTGGACTCGACCCGGCCGTCCGGCAGCACCACCGGGTTGTCGACCGAGGCGGCCAGCTCGCGGGAGGCGACCAGCTCGGCGTGCGCGAGGGTGTCGCGGCCCGCGCCGGCCACCTGCGGGGCGCAGCGGACCGAGTAGGCGTCCTGGACGCGCGGGGCGTCGTCCTGGTGGTGGCCGGTGAGGCCGGAGCCCCGGAGCACGGCCAGCATGTTGGCGGCGGACAGCGCCTGGCCGGGGTGCGGGCGGATCGGGGCATGCAGCTCGGGCGCGAGCACCTTGTCGGTGCCGAGCAGCGCCTCCAGGGTCATCGCGGCGGTGATGTCGGCGGTGGTGAACAGGCGCCGCAGGTCGGCGATGGCCATGACGAGCATGCCGAGCATGCCGTCGGTGCCGTTGATGAGGGCGAGGCCCTCCTTCTCCAGCAGTTCGACGGGCTCGATGCCGGCGGCGGCGAGCAGTTCGCCGGCGGGCTTCTCGACGCCGTCGGGGCCGGTCGCCACGCCCTCGCCCATGAGGACGAGCGCGCAGTGCGAGAGCGGCGCGAGGTCGCCGGAGCAGCCGAGCGAGCCGAACTCGCGGACCACCGGGGTGATGCCGGCGTTGAGGATCGCGGCCATCGTCCCGGCGACCAGCGGGCGCACGCCGGTGCGGCCGCTGGCGAGGGTCTTCATGCGCAGGAACATCAGCGCGCGGACGACCTCGCGTTCGACCACCGGGCCCATCCCGGCGGCGTGCGAGCGCACCAGCGAGCGCTGCAGCTGGGCGCGCAGCTCGGGGCTGATGTGCCGCACGGCGAGGGCGCCGAAGCCGGTGGAGACGCCGTAGACGGGGCGCGGTTCGGCGGCCAGGGCGTCGATCCGGGCCCGTGAGGCCGCCATCTCGGCGAGCGCGTCGGGCCCGATCTCGACCCGGGCGTTCCCCCGGGCGACGGCCAGCACGTCCTCGGCGCTGACGTCGGCCTTGCCGACCTGGACGAGCGGCGCGTGGGGGGCCGCAGCACTGTGCATATCCATATGCATCATCTCAGCAGGTGAATGAAGATATGACAACCATCTTGGTGCGGTTGACAGTCGACCACCGCACCGGCCGGTCAGCAGGATTTTCGAATATCCCGCCCGGTGACGCACGCTGTGGGGAGAGGCGGACGGCGCGGGGCCGGGCGCGGCGGGCGGAGAGGCGGACCAGGCGATGACGCGGGCGACGGCACGGCGGCGGGTGCTCCGGCTGCGCGGGGACGGGCGCACCACCCGGCCGGACGCGCTGGCCGCCGAGGAGCCGCTGGAGATCCGGCTCGGCGGCGAACCGCTCACCGTCACCATGCGCACCCCCGGCCAGGACTTCGACCTGGTGGCCGGGTTCCTGGTCGGCGAGGGGATCGTCCGCACCGGCGAGGACCTCGCGGCGCTGCGCTACTGCGCCGGCACCGACGAGAACGGCGCCAACACCTACAACGTGGTCGACGCGACGCCGCGCGGCGCCCGGCCCCTGCCGCTCTCCGCGCACCGCAACCTGCTCACCACCAGCGCCTGCGGCCTGTGCGGGCGCGACACCGTGGACGCGGTGCGCACCCAGGTGCACCACCCGGTCGGCGACGACCCGCTGACCGTCCCGCCCGCGCTGCTGTACGGGCTGCCGGACCGGCTGCGCGCCGCCCAGCGGACCTTCGACTCCACCGGCGGCCTGCACGCCGCCGGCCTGTTCGACGGCCGCAGCGGCGAGCTGCTCTGCGCCCGCGAGGACGTCGGGCGGCACAACGCGGTGGACAAGGTGGTCGGCTGGGCGCTGCGCGAGGGCCGGCTGCCGCTGACCGGGCACGTGCTGCTGGTCAGCGGCCGGGCCTCGTTCGAGCTGACCCAGAAGGCGGCACTGGCCGGCGTCCCGCTGCTGGCCGCGGTCTCGGCGCCGTCCTCGCTCGCCGTGGACCTCGCCGAAGAGCTGGGCCTGACCCTGGTCGGCTTCCTGCGCGGCGAGGGCGCCAACGTCTACACCCGCCCCGACCGGATCGCCTGAGCGGCCGCCCGGGCGGGGCTCACCGCAGCTCCGCCTCGACGAGGTCCGCCGCGCGCGCCGTGCCGCCCTCGGCCCGGGCCTCGGCGCGCACCTCGGCGAGGCGGGCGGCCACCGCCGGATCGCCGGTCAGCTCCAGCAGCGCGGCACGCAGCGCGGCGCCCGTCGCGTCGTCGGTGTCCAGCCGTCGGGCGACGCCGAGCGCCACCAGCGAGTCCGCGTTGGCGAACTGGTCGACGGCCTGCGGCACCGCGATCATCGGCACGCCGTGGTACAGGCCCTCGCTCGCGCCGCCGGTGCCGGCGTGGGTGACGAAGGCGTCGGCCTGCGCCAGCACGTCGAACTGCGGCACCCAGCGGTGCACCTCGACGTTGGCCGGCACCTCGCCCAGCGCGGCGAGGTCGGTGTGCCGGCCGATCTGCAGCACGACGTGCCAGCCGGGCAGGCCGCCGAAGGCCGCCAGGCACTCCCGGTAGAAGGCCGGCCGGTCGGTGAAGGCCGAGCCGAGCGAGACCAGCAGCACCTTCCCGGCGCCCTCGGGCCGCTGCCAGCGGCCCTGGTGCGCGCGGTCGCCGAAGCACTGGCCGACGAAGGTGATCCGGGCGGGGTCGACCCGGTCCGCGTGGGGCTGCAGCGCCCGCGGGATCAGCGCAAGGGCACGCTCGGGGCGGTTCTTGAACCGCTCGACGTCCCGGACGGCGGCGCCGGTTTCGGCCAGCCAGTCGGCGAACCGCCGGTAGTGCCCGGGGCCGCCGGGGCCGTTGCGCAGCGCCTCGAACACCCCGGCGAGGTCCTGCTCGATGCCCTCCCAGCCGACCATGGTGGGCGAGAGCTGGACCACCGGCACGCCGTGGCCCTCGGCCACCGCCCGGGCGGCGAAGGCGCCGATGTCGTGGAGCACGAGGTCGGGGCGGTCCTCGGCGAAGAGCTCGCGGAGCACCGGGGTCATGGCCAGGGCGTCGTCGAGGAAGACGTCCTGGACGGCGACCGGGTCCTCCGGCCACCCCGAGGGGTCGTCGCCGAGCGGCAGCGCCGTCGGGTAGGGGACGAGCGTGGCGCCCGTGGCGGCGACGGTCCCGGCGAAGGACGGGTCGTTGACGTAGCTGACCCGGTGGCCCCGGGCGACGAGTTCGGCGATCAGGGCGAGGCTCGGGTTGACGTGGCCGTGGGCCGGGATGGAGGCCATGACGATGTGGGCGGAGCGGCGGGTCATCGCGTGATTCCTCTCGATGATGCGAGACGAGACGGTTCGTCTCGCTGAGGTTCCCTCAGCATGCTCCGCCGGGGGGTCGCTGTCAAGACGATACGGATCGTCTCGCCATATTTGTAGGATGGCCGCCATGGCCAGACAGCAGAACGCCCCCGACCCCAGCCGCCGCAGCGAGCAGAGCCGCACGGCGATCCTCACCGCCGCCGCCGGGCTCGTCGCCGAGATCGGCTTCGGCAAGCTCACCATCGAGAAGATCGCCGCCCGCGCCGGCGTCGGCAAGCAGACCATCTACCGCTGGTGGCCGTCGAAGGGCGCCGTCGTCTTCGACGCCTTCCTCGCCGCCAACGAGAACGCCGCCGGCAGCCTCGCCCTCCCCGACACCGGCGACCTCGGCGAGGACCTGCGGACCGTCCTGCGGCTCACCGCCCTCGAACTCGCCGACCCCGCCTTCAACCGCACCGGCCGCGCCCTGACCGCCGAGGTCCTCACCGACCCCGATCTGCTGCGCGAGTACCGCGAGCGGCTCCTCGACCCGCTGCTGGAGGTCACCCGCGACCGCCTGCGGGCCGCCCGGGAGGCCGGGCAGCTGCGGGCGGACGCGGACCTCGACCTCGCCGTCGAACTCCTCTACGGCCCGCTGTACTACCGCTGGCTGCACGGCCTCGGACCGCTGGACGCCGGCTACGCGGACCGGGTGGTGGCGGCCCTGCTCGGCGCGCTCGGCCCCACCGGCGGCTGAGCCGCGCCCCGGCTCAGGACCGGCTGCGGCGCCGCAGCACCAGCACCACGGCGATGATCACGGCGATCACCACCAGCACCACGACGACGCCGATGATCAGGCCGATGAACTTGCCGATGCCCTTCTTCTTTTTCTTCTTCTTGGACTTGTCCTTGGCCAGCCGGGTGGTGTCGTGCCGGTCCGCCGCCGCCCCGGGCCGGCCGGCCTGCGCCGCGTGGACCGCGCCGCCCGCCACCGCGCCCGCCGCCTGCGCGCCCGCCGCCTCCGCAGCCGCCGTGCCCGCCGTCTCCGCAGCCGCCGTGCCCGCCGCGCCGACCGTGCTCACCGCCGCCGTCCGCGGCGCGGCGCCGGCCGCCGAGGCCGCCGGAGCCGCGGCCAGCGCGGTGCCGCCGAACGCGAGCACCCCCGAGAGAACCAGACCCGTCAACCGAGCGCGCACAGGAATCAACCCCCGACATCCGATCCGGCGGCGCCCCGACGGCCCGCCGACCGCCGACACCCTCCCACCGCGCACCCCGCCGCGCCCACCCCCACGACCGGACCGCGACCGGCTCGGAACACACCGGTCACCGAAGCGCCACACTCCCGGCCCCCGGCGGCCGGGCCCGCTCAGCCCTCCGGCGGCGAGGCGGGGCCCGCCAGGGCCACCGCGACCAGGGCGCGCAACGCGGCCGCCACCTGGCCGAGCGGCAGCGTGGCGTCGTCGGCGAACAGCTCCAGCAGCCAGCCGCCCGCCGCGTTCCGGCCGCCGGCCGCGACCATCCCCCGGTAGCCGGAGACCACCAGCATCGCCTCCTCCGCCGGATCGTTGCCCGCCGCGCCCGCACGCAGCGCGAAGGCACCGCCGCGCACCGCCCGCCGCGTCATCGGGTAGTGGCGCAGGTCGAACACCGCGTCCGGGGCCTCGATCTGGGCCCGCTGGGTCTCCGCCCGGCTGCTGCTCGGCCCGCTGGTCATCCGGTAGACGGCGTGCCGGGCGGTGCGCATCAGCTGCGAGCCGGGCGGCACGTAGGAGATCCACCAGCCGACCGCGTCCAGCAGCCGGGCCGAGGTCTCGGCGACGATCGCGAGCTTGCCGATGGTGTCGGCCGGGTGCACGGCCCGCACCGCGCCCTGCCGGTCGAGCGCGGCGAGCACCGCCGTGAGCAGCTGCCCCGGGTCGGCGCTGTGCGCGGCGCCGCGGAACCGCCGCCGGTCCCCGGCCCCGGCCCGGCCGCCGGGGCGGAAGCGGCCGTCGCCGCGGTGCTGCGGGTCGGCGGCGTCGGCGAGCAGGACCGTCGGGTCGGGGGCGAACCCGGGACCGTGGCTGCGCCCGGCCACCACCGGGTGGGCGGCCCGGGCGGCCTTGGCCCGGTACTGGGCGGCGTCGGCGAGCCGGAACAGCCGGTCGGCGGTGGTGACGGGGCCGATCGAGTCACCGGTGGAGGCGACGCCGCAGGCCACGCCCTCGCCCTCGGACAGGGCCAGCGCCCGCGCGCACAGCTCCTCGGCGACGGCCACCACCTCGTCCGCCTTCTGTCCCTCGACGAGCAGGCAGAACTCGTCGCCGCCGAGCCGGGCGGCGAGGCTGCCGGGGAGCTTGGCGGCGGCCAGCGACAACTGGTGGGCGAAGCGCTCCAGCAGCCGGTCGCCGACCTCGTGGCCGAGCTGGTCGTTGACCCGCTTGAGGCCGTTGACGTCGCAGACCACCAGGGAGACGACGGTGTTGTCCCGGTTGTGCGCGGCCAGCGCGGCCTCCAGCCGGGCGTCCACCGCGCGCCGGTTGGCGAGGCCGGTGAGCGGGTCGGAGAAGGCGAGCTTGCGCAGATCGGCGAGGCGTTCGGTCTGGGCGAGACCGGCCGAGATCTGGGCGGCCAGCAGGGTCGCGTAGTCGGCGTCGGCCTCGGTGAAGGCGGGCATCCCGGCGGAGCGGGCGAGGTAGAGCTCGCCCCAGGCCTGCCCGTGCAGCACGATCGGCGCGACCACGCAGCAGGCCCGGCCGCGCCGGCGCAGCGCGGCGGCGCGCTCCTGGCAGTACGCGCCCGCGGTCGGGTGCGCGTGCCCGGCGTGCGGCTGGCTGTTGTCGGCGGTCTGCACCCAGGCGCGGGGCAGCCGGCCGGTGGTCCAGCGCTCCTCCAGGTACGTGACGATCTCCGGGAAGTCGGCCACCGGGTAGGACTCGTCCTCGGGCAGCTCCTCCTCCCCGGGGGCGAGCTCGCCGTGGTTGACCAGCACCCGCAGCCGGCCGGACTCGCGGTCCCAGACCGAGACGGCGGCCATCGTCGCACCGAGCGCCCCGGTGGCCCGGGCGGCGGCGGCCCGGACGGCCTCCAGCGGGGTGAGGGCGCCGGCCATGTCCTGGGCGAGCTCGACCACGGCGCGCAGCCGTGCGTCGGTGGCGGGACCGTCCTCGGGGGCCGCCCCGGGCTCGGGGACGGCGGGCGGCTGCTGGGTCCGGCCGCGGTCCGTCATGATCGCCTCACTGCTCACCGGCTCGCCTCGCTCCCTGTGCCCGGTGCTGCCCGTGGTCCGCCCGGACACCCGTGCCCGCTCCCGCCCGTCCGGCAGCGCCGCCCCTGCGGCCGGCCGCACCGGGCGCCTGCACCAAGACTATGGCGGTTTCGTTCGGTTTCGCCCCGTTTGCGGCTTCGCACCCGCCGAGGCCGCACCGTCGTCCGCCCCTCGGCGTGTCGCACCGCCCCCGGCCGGGCGCACCGGTCCCCGGGCCCCACGGCCCGGGTCGGTCAGGGGGTCCGCCGGGAGAGCAGCCAGGGTTCGACCAGGCCGAGCCCGCGCACCGGCCGGCGCCACATCGGCTGCAGGTTGAACCGGTGGGCGGGGTCCGCCCCCGGGCCCGGCGGGCCGGCCGGCGGCAGCCCGGCCGCCGCCGACAGCGCCTCGGCCAGCCCGGGGCCGTCCGCGTCGGGCGGCGCGACGCTGCCGTTCTGGTCCAGCGCGGCCGCGAACTCCCCGTCGATCAGCACCGCGTCCTTGGGCGCGATGGAGGTGAGCCGGCTGGCCAGGTTGACCGTGGTGCCGAACACGTCGCCCATCCGCGAGGTGACCGTGCCGAAGGCCATGCCGACCCGCAGCGCGGGGATGGTGTCGTCCTCGGCCAGCGCCTCGACGAGGCCGAGCGCGATCCCGGCGGCGGTCACCGGGTCCTCGGAGACGAAGAGGATCTCGTCGCCGAGCGTCTTGATCACCCGGCCGCCCTGGCCGACGATGAGGTCGGAGCAGGTGTTCTCGAAGGTCTCGACGAGTTCGCCGAGCTCCTCCTCCTCCAGCCGCCGCGACAGCCGGGTGAAGCCGACCAGGTCGGCGAAGCCGACGGCGAGCCGGCCGCTGGTGATCTCGTTGTCCTCGGCGGCCTGCACCACCCGGCCGGTGACGGCGGCCAGCTGCCGCCGCCAGACGTACACCAGGAACTGCTCCAGCTCCGGCAGCAGCAGCTCGACCAGCGGGTAGGCGACGTCGGCGCGGGTCAGGCCGGGTTCGACGGACTGGGTGAGGTTCTCCAGGAAGGTGTCCATCTGCCAGCCCGCCAGCCGGGCCGTGGTCTGGCCGGTGGACCGGGCCACCTGGATCGCCATCGACTCGCTCAGCAGCCCGGACTCCACCAGGCCGGCCAGCCGGCGCAGGGCGATCACGTCGCCGTCGGTCAGCGCCCGGGACTGCCCGATGTCCGGGAAGCCCATCGCCCGCCAGAAACGGGTGGCCAGTTCCATCGGGACGTCGGCGGCCCGGGCGGCCTGGTACGGGGTGTAGCGGCGCGGTGCGTCCAGGATCAGGCGTTCGAGGTCGAGGGCGACGGTCTGGTCGTCGGAGCCCGCCGGGCCGCCGTTGCCTCCGGCGCCGGTGCCGCCGCCGTTGCTGCCGTCCTCTGCCACCGGTCCGTCCCCGTGCGGTCGCCGCACTCGCCTCGTGTCCTGCGTGCCCGGCGCGCCCGCCACCCGGCGGGCAGTGGCGCGCCTCACACTGCTGCCAGGTGGAATGTTCGCACGGAATCGCGCGATCCGGGGCATCCGCCCGGGTCAAGGGGAGGTAAGGGGACGCACGGGGCGCCCGCCCGGCGCACGGCACCGGCTCCCACCCGGCGCGCGGCGCCGGCTACTCCCCCGCGCGCGGCTCCGGGCGCACGTGGACGACGTCCCCCGCGCCGACCGCCCGCCGGGCGCCGTCCGGGGTGCGGATCACCAATCGGCCGTCACCGTCGACCGCGACCGCCTCGCCGCGCAGTTCGCGGTCGCCGGGCAGCAGCACCTTCACCGGCCGCCCCAGCGTGGTGCAGCGGTCCGCGTACGCGCGCAGCAGACCGCTGGTGTGCGGGTCGCCGGCGGCGGCCGTCCACTCCCCGTACAGCTCGGCGAACTCCCGCAGCAGGGCGCGCAGCAGGGTGGACCGGTCGGTGACGGCGGCGCCGGCCAGCGCGAGCGAGGCGGCGGTGGGGACGGGCAGTTCGGCGGCGCGCAGCGAGACGTTGAGGCCGAGGCCGGCGACCACCGCGCCGCCGCCCAGCTCGGTGAGGATGCCGCCGAGCTTGCGCTCCGCGCCGTCGATCTCCACCTGGAGGTCGTTGGGCCACTTCAGGCCGACCTCGACCTCGGCGACCCGGCGCAGCGTGCTCGCGGCGGCGACGCCGACCAGGATCGGCAACCAGCCGTACCGTTCGACGGGTACCTCGTCCGGGCGAAGCAGGACGGAGAGGAAGAGACCGGAGCGGGCGGGGGCGCTCCACCGGCGTTCGAGCCGGCCGCGCCCGGAGTTCTGGGCCTCGGCGACCAGCACCGCGCCCTGCGGGGCGCCCTCGCGGGCACGGGCGGCGAGGTCGGTGTTGGTGGATCCGGTCTCCTCGACGACGTCGATCGAGGTCCAGAGCCCGCCGGGCTTCAGCAGGTCCCGGCGGAGCGCGGCGGCGTCCAGCGGCGGGCGGTCCAGGTCGGTCCACGGCGACGGCCCGGCATGGCCGAGGCCGCGCAGTCCGCTGCGGCGGGGGGTGTCGGAGGTCATGCGGCTCACCCTAGAACGGCGACGGGCGCGGGAGGCCGTAGGCCGTCCCATCGTCCCCCACCCCGGCGTCGACCACACTGTGTCGCTGGCCATAACGCCCGGACATTACGCGGGCCGTCCGCCCTGGCTACGCTACTCGACGGTAGTTCGTTGTGCCGCCCTGCACCCCTCGTCCGCGCCGGCCCCCACCCGGCCCGCGCGCCCCCGAAAACAGGTCGCGGCCCAGGATGCAGGGAGAGCCACCGGAATGACCGACGCGCCGTACGACCCGCACACCACCGCCGGCAAGCTCGCCGACCTCCGGCGCAGGATCGACGAGGCGGTGCACTCCGGCTCCGCCACGTCGGTGGAGAAGCAGCACGCCAAGGGCAAGCTGACGGCCCGCGAGCGGGTCGCGGAGCTGCTGGACGAGGACTCCTTCGTCGAGTTCGACGAGTTCGCCCGGCACCGCTCCACCAACTTCGGCCAGGAGAAGAACCGGCCCTACGGCGACGGCGTGGTCACCGGCTACGGCACCGTCGACGGCCGTCAGGTCGCCGTTTTCGCCCAGGACTTCACGGTCTTCGGCGGCTCGCTCGGCGAGGTGTTCGGCGAGAAGATCGTCAAGGTCATGGACTTCGCGCTGAAGACCGGCTGCCCGGTCATCGGCATCAACGACTCGGGCGGCGCCCGGATCCAGGAGGGCGTGGTCTCGCTCGGCCTGTACGGCGAGATCTTCCGCCGCAACGTGCACGCCTCCGGGGTGATCCCGCAGATCTCGCTGATCATGGGCCCCTGCGCGGGCGGCGCGGTCTACTCCCCCGCCATCACCGACTTCGTGGTGATGGCCGACCGGACCTCCCACATGTTCATCACCGGCCCCGACGTGATCAAGACCGTCACCGGCGAGGACGTCGCGATGGAGGAGCTGGGCGGCGCGCGCACCCACAACACCAAGTCCGGCAACGCGCACTACCTGGCCGCGGACGAGAAGGAGGCGATCGAGTACATCAAGAGCCTGCTGTCGTACCTGCCCTCCAACAACCTCTCCGACCCGCCGTCGTTCCCGGAGGAGGCGGACCTCTCCGTCACCGACGAGGACCTCGAACTCGACACCCTGGTACCGGACTCGGCGAACCAGCCGTACGACATCCACCGGGTGATCGAGCACGTCCTCGACGACGGCGAGTTCCTGGAGACCCAGCCGCTGTACGCGGGCAACATCGTCACCGGCTTCGGCCGGGTCGAGGGCCACCCGGTCGGCGTCGTCGGCAACCAGCCGATGGACCTGGCGGGCTGCCTGGACATCGCCGCCAGCGAGAAGGCCGCGCGCTTCATCCGCACCTGCGACTCGTTCAACATCCCGGTGATCACCTTCGTCGACGTGCCCGGCTTCCTGCCCGGCACCGAGCAGGAGTGGGACGGCATCATCCGGCGCGGCGCCAAGCTGATCTACGCCTACGCCGAGGCGACCGTGCCGCTGATCACCGTGATCACCCGCAAGGCCTTCGGCGGCGCGTACGACGTCATGGGCTCCAAGCACCTGGGCGCCGACCTCAACCTGGCCTGGCCGACGGCGCAGATCGCCGTGATGGGCGCGCAGGGCGCGGTCAACATCCTGCACCGGCGGGAGATCGCCGAGGCGGAGGCGGCCGGGAGCGCCGACGAGAAGCGGGCCGAGCTGATCGCCTCCTACGAGGACACCCTGCTCAACCCGTACCTGGCCGCCGAGCGCGGCTACGTGGACGCCGTCATCGCGCCGAGCGAGACCCGCCGGCACATCGTCCGCGGGCTGCGCGCGCTGCGCGGCAAGCGCGAGGTGCTGCCGCCGAAGAAGCACGGCAACATTCCGCTGTAGTGGCCGGCCCCGGAGGACCGCGAGAGGATTGACCATGGCCCCGATCCACGTGCTGCACGGGCAGCCGACCCCCGAGGAGCTGGCCGCCGTCCTGGCGGTGGTCCAGGCCCGGGCCGCCGCCGCGCAGGCCGCCGCCGAGGCCGCCCGCCGGGCCGGCGCCGGCCCGGACTCCGCCTGGAACGACCGCGCGCGCCGGATGCGCGCCACCCCGCGCCCGGGCGTCAACGCCTGGCGCACCTCCGGCTGGGCCGGGTAGCGCCGGCCGCCGCCCGCCGGACGGACGGACGTGCACGGTGCCACGGGCGACCTCGCAGGGTGCACGTCCCCCCGAGCCGCTCCGCACGAAGGCGGAGCGGCTCCCCACGGCGGCACCGGGCGGCGGCACCGGGCGACTTCGCGGTGCCGCCGCTCCGCGGGGTTCGCGGCGAGCGCCCGGCAAGGCCCGGATTGCCCCGAAAGCTGAGTACGGATACTCAGGCGCCCCGGCCGCCCGCCGGAGCACCCTGGAACGATGCTCTGGTCAGACCCCCGCGACGAGCCCTCCCCGGAAGCCCGGCGGATGCAGCGCAAGCTGCACCGGGCCGGCCATGTGCTCGCCGTCCTCGCCCTGTTGATCGCCGTTCTGCTGATGATCTGACGATCGCTGGACGGGCCGCCCCGGGCACCCCTCTACCCTGGTGGGCATGACCGACCGCCGCACCCTCGTCCTCGCCTCCGCCTCCCCCGCCCGCCTCGGGCTGCTGCGCCAGGCGGGCCTCGACCCGCGCGTGGTGGTCAGCGGCGTCGACGAGGACGCGCTCACCGCCCCCACCCCCGGCGCCCTCGCGCTCGTCCTCGCCGAGGCCAAGGCCGAGGCCGTCGCCGCCGGCCTCACCGACGGGGAGCTGGTCATCGGCTGCGACTCCGTGCTGGAGCTGGACGGCCTGGCCCTCGGCAAGCCCGCCGACGAGGCCGAGGCACTGGCCCGCTGGCAGTCGATGCGCGGCCGAGCCGGAGTGCTGCGCACCGGCCACTGCGTGATCGACACCGCCGGCGGCCGGCAGGCCTCCGCCACCGCCTCCACCACCGTGCGCTTCGGCACCCCGGACGACGCCGAGGTCGCCGCCTACATCGCCACCGGCGAACCGCTGCACGTGGCGGGCGCGTTCACCCTGGACGGCCGCTCGGCGCCGTTCGTCGAGGGCATCGACGGCGACCCGGGCAACGTCATCGGCCTCTCGCTGCCGCTGCTGCGCACCCTGCTCGCCGAGCTGGACCTGCGGATCACCGATCTCTGGGCCTGACCGCCCCGGCCCTGGAGCGCGCGCCGGCCCCGCCGGAGCCCGCCGGGACGAACGGCACGATTGTCGCCGACCACCCCGCCCACGGGCCGGCGGTGAGGCACCCTGGAGGAGCATCCGGGGCGACACCACCGCCCCGGCGCGACGGGGGAGGTGGCGGGCGGGATGACCGACGGTCTGCTCAACGTGCTGCTGGGCCTGCTGGCCGGCGCGATCAGTGCCGCGCTCGGCTGGCTCGGCCAGAGCCTGCGCCGCAGGCACCGGCTGGAACGGGCCCGGGCCTTCCTCGGCCTGCCGGCCGGCAGCGAGTGCCTGATCGTGGTCAACCGCAGCATCGGCGCCGGGGCGCACCCCCGGACGGTCACCCGGCGCGACGCCTACGCGCTGATGGAACTGGCCGCCCTGGTGAAGGAGTGCGGCGCGCACGCCGACCTGGTCGCCCACGACGCCGCGCCGCGCGGGCTCGGCACCCGCACCGAACTCTGCTTCGGTGGCCCGGTCTCCAACGAGCGGATGGCCGCCCACCTGGCCTGGGGCCTGCCCGGGGTGACGATCTCCAGCGACCACGCCCGCCCGGACAACACCATCACCGTCGGCGGCCGCTCCTACGCCGCCGATCCGCAGGCCGGCGAGTACGTGCTGCTGGCCCGGCTGGCCACCCCCGGGGACGGCCGCCCGGTCTTCCTGATCTCCGGCCAGACCGGCATCGCCAACCACGCCGGAGTCCGCCACCTGGTGACCCACCACCGGCGGCTGGCCCGCCGGTACGGCACGGACGGCAGCTTCGCGCTGCTGCTCAAGGTGGTCAACCCGGCCGCCTACGGCCCCGACGTCGTCGAGCGGGTCGCCGACGTCACCGCCCCGGCCCTGGAGCGCGCGCCGGCCCCGCCGGAGCCCGCCGGGCCGTCGCCCCGGGCCGCCGCGCCCGCCGCCGGCGCCTGAGCCCGGCGCACGGAGCGCTCCCGACCGGATGTGGCCAACACCACCGCCGCGCCACGCCGCCCCGTCACCGAACGCGAGCGCCGGGCCGCCGTCGACGTACCCGCCACGACCTGCGAGGACTCCCGCCGGGCCGCCCGGCACCCGTCCGAGCGCATCACCCTCCGTGTGGGATAGTTCACAACCTGGGGCTACTCGCCGGTACTGCCCAGGAATCCATAAACTCGACGAGGTTCAAGAAGGGAGCCACAGTGCGCAAGGTGCTCATCGCCAACCGCGGGGAAATCGCCGTCCGCGTCGCCCGGGCCTGCTCGGACGCCGGTATCGCCAGCGTCGCCGTCTACGCCGAGCCGGACCGGGATGCGCTGCACGTCCGCGCGGCCGACGAGGCTTACGCGCTGGGCGGCGACACCCCCGGCACCAGCTACCTGGACATCGCCAAGGTCCTCCAGGCCGCCGCCGACTCGGGTGCGGACGCCGTCCACCCCGGTTACGGCTTCCTGTCGGAGAACGCCGACTTCGCCCAGGCCGTGATCGACGCGGGCCTCACCTGGATCGGCCCGCCGCCGCAGGCCATCCGCGACCTCGGCGACAAGGTGACCGCCCGGCACGTGGCGCAGCGCGCCGGTGCCCCGCTGGTGGCCGGTACGCCGGACCCGGTCGCGGGTGCCGACGAGGTCGTCGCGTTCGCCCGGGAGCACGGCCTGCCGGTCGCCATCAAGGCGGCGTTCGGCGGCGGCGGCCGCGGCCTGAAGGTCGCCCGCACGCTGGAGGAGATCCCGGAGCTGTACGACTCCGCGGTGCGCGAGGCGGTCGCCGCCTTCGGCCGCGGCGAGTGCTTCGTCGAGCGCTACCTGGACAACCCGCGGCACGTGGAGACCCAGTGCCTGGCCGACAAGCACGGCAACGTGGTGGTCGTCTCGACCCGTGACTGCTCGCTGCAGCGCCGCCACCAGAAGCTGGTCGAGGAGGCCCCCGCGCCGTTCCTGACCCCGGAGCAGAACGCCGAGCTGTACCGGGCGTCGAAGGCCATCCTGAAGGAGGCCGGCTACGAGGGCGCCGGGACCTGCGAGTTCCTGGTGGCGCTGGACGGCACGATCTCCTTCCTGGAGGTCAACACCCGTCTGCAGGTGGAGCACCCGGTCACCGAGGAGGTCACCGGGATCGACCTGGTCCGCGAGATGTTCCGGATCGCGGACGGCGAGGAGCTCGGCTACGGCGACCCGGAGGTGCGCGGTCACTCGTTCGAGTTCCGCATCAACGGTGAGGACCCGGGCCGCAACTTCCTGCCCGCCCCGGGCACGGTGACGCTGTTCGCGCCGCCGTCCGGCCCGGGTGTGCGGCTGGACTCGGGCGTGGAGACCGGTTCGGTGATCGGCCCGGCCTGGGACTCGCTGCTGGCGAAGCTGGTCGTGTCCGGCCGGGACCGCAAGCAGGCGCTGGAGCGGGCGCGGCGCGCGCTGGCGGAGTTCAGGGTCGAGGGCATGGCGACGGCCATCCCGTTCCACCGGGCGGTCGTCACGGACCCGGCGTTCGCGCCGGAGGTGCACGGCGGTGACGGGCCGTTCAAGGTCTTCACCCGGTGGATCGAGACCGAGTTCGAGAACACCATCCCCGCGTTCGCCGGTACGGCCGGCGAGGGCGAGGAGGCGGAGGGCCGGGAGACCGTGGTCGTCGAGGTCGGCGGCAAGCGGATCGAGGTCTCGCTGCCGTCCTCGCTGGGCGTCGCGGCCGCTCCGGCCGCCGGTGCCGGGGCCGCGAAGGCCAAGCGCCGCGTGGGGGCGAAGAAGGCCGGTTCGGCGGTCAGCGGTGACACGCTGGCGTCGCCGATGCAGGGCACCATCGTGAAGGTCGCGGTCGAGGAGGGCCAGGTCGTCGCGGAGGGCGAGCTGATCGTCGTCCTGGAGGCGATGAAGATGGAGCAGCCGCTGAACGCGCACAAGGCGGGCACCGTCGTCGGCCTCAAGGCCGAGGTGGGGGCGAGCGTCTCCAGCGGTGCGGCGCTCTGCGAGATCAAGGACTGACGCGTCCCGCGTCCTCCGCCGCCGGTCCGTACACCTTCGGGTGTGCGGACCGGTCGTGTTTCCGGCGGTGGATCAGGTGCGGCGCGGGCCCTGTGAGGGTGCTGCGCGGGCCCTGCGCGGGTGCGGGGGCCGGACGGGCGTGACCGGGGGTCAGCGTCCGCGCTGGAGGCCGAGTTCGGCGAGCCTGGCGGGCAGCGGTCCGCCCGGGCCCGCCGGCCCGCCGTGGCCGGGTCCGTGGCCGTGGACGCCGGGGCGGCGCTGGCCGGGCAGCGGGGCGCCGCCGGGGGGCGGCGGGACGGGGCGGCGGGCCATCGGACCCGGCTGGGTCTGGTGGACGGGACCGCTGCCGGTGCCGTGCACCGGGGCGTCACCGGACGGCGGGGCGCCGAGCGGCGCGAGGTCGATCCGCACCCCGCAGTCGGCGAGCGCATCGAGCTCCCGCGCCGTGGTGTCGTCGGCGGTGGCGTGCTCGTCGGTGACGAGGCGGGTGATGGTCTCGGTGGGGACGGTCTGGAACATGCTGTCCGCGCCGAGCTTGGTGTGGTCGGCGAGGATGATCACCTCGGCGGCCGACTGCACCAGGGCCCGGTCCACGCTCGCGGAGAGCATGTTGGTGGTCGACAGACCGCGCTCGGCGGTCAGTCCGCTGCCCGAGACGAAGGCCTTGGTGACCCGCAGCCCGTGCAGGGACTGCTCGGCGCCGCTGCCGACGAGGGCGTAGTTGGAGCCCCGCAGGGTGCCGCCGGTCATCACCACCTCCACCCGGTTGGCGTGCGCGAGCGCCTGGGCGACCAGCAGCGAGTTGGTCACCACGGTCAGCCCGGGCACCCGGGCGAGGCGGCGGGCGAGTTCCTGGGTGGTGGTGCCGGCGCCGACCACCACGGCGTCGCCCTCCTCCACCAGGCCGGCGGCGAGATCGGCGATGGCGCTCTTCTCGGCGGCGGACAGGTGGGTCTTCTGCGGGTAGCCGGGTTCGCGGCTGAAGCCGCCGGGGAGCACCGCGCCGCCGTGCCGGCGGTCGAGGAGCCCTTCTGCCTCCAAGGCCCGTACGTCGCGGCGCACGGTCACTTCGGAGGTCTGGACGACGCGGGCCAACTCGCGGAGCGAGACCGCTCCGTTGGCGCGCACCATTTCGAGGATCAACTGGCGACGTTCTGCTGCAAACACAGAACCGACGGTAACCTGCGTGACCGTCTGCTTTCAGGCGTTTGCTGCTAGTAGCGGGAATTGCTCACAGCGGAGCGGCGCGTGACCGTACAATGCGCGCCGTCGGCGGTCCGGGACTGCGCCCGCCGTCCGGGTGACGGGCGGGGGTGGGCGGCGGGCGGCCGCCCGGCCGCGACCGCCCCCAACTGAGCGCGCTGGGCTCAGTTTTCGCCCTCGTCGCGCTTGCGGATGTGGAGCTGGCGGGCGGCCTCGGCGGTGGAGCCGGAGACCGACGGGTAGACGGTGAAGGCGCTGGCCACCTGTTCGACGGTCAGATTGGCGTCCACCGCGAGCGAGATCGAGTGGATGAGCTCGCTGGCGCGCGGGGCGACGACCACGCCGCCGACCACGATGCCGGTGCCGGGGCGGCAGAACAGCTTCACGAAGCCGTCGCGGATGCCCTGCATCTTGGCCCGCGGATTGCCCCGCAGCGGGAGCTTGACCTCGACCGCGTCCATCTTGCCGCACTCCACGTCGGCGGCGGTGTAGCCGACGGTCGCGATCTCCGGGTCGGTGAAGACGTTGGAGGCCACCGTCTTGAGGTTCAGCGGCTGCACCGCGTCGCCGAGCGCGTGGTACATGGCGATCCGGCCCTGCATGGCCGCCACCGAGGCGAGCATGAAGACGCCGGTGCAGTCGCCGGCCGCGTAGACGCCGGGGGCGCTGGTGCGGGAGACCCGGTCGACCTGGACCTGACCCCAGTCGTTGAGCTTGACCCCGGCCTCCTCCAGGCCCATCTCGGCGGTGTTCGGGATGGAGCCGACCGCCATCAGGCAGTGGGTGCCCTCGATCACCGTGCCGTCGGAGAGGATGACCTCGACCGTGTCGCCGATCCGCTTGACGCTCTCGGCCCGCGAGCGGCTCATCACGTTCATGCCGCGGCGGCGGAAGACCTCCTCCAGCACCTCGGCGGCGTCCGGGTCCTCGCCCGGCAGCACCCGGTCGCGCGAGGAGACCAGGGTGACCCTGGAGCCCAGCGCCTGGTAGGCGCCGGCGAACTCGGCACCGGTGACGCCGGAGCCGACCACGATCAGCTCGCGCGGCAGCTCCTCCAGGTCGTAGACCTGGGTCCAGGTCAGGATCCGCTCGCCGTCGGGCTGGGCGTCGGGCAGCTCGCGCGGGTGGGCGCCGGTGGCGATCAGCACGGCGTCGGCGCGCAGCGACTGCACGCTGCCGTCGGGCGCGTCCACCAGCACCTCGCGGGAGCCGTCCACGGCCTGGCCGCCGGTGCCGAGCCGGCCGCGGCCGCGCAGCACGGTGACGCCGGCCCGGGTGACGGACTGGGTGATGTCGTGGGACTGCGCGATGGCCAGGCGCTTCACACGCCGGTTGACCTTGCCGAGGTCGACGCCGACCACGCGGGCCGGGGTGTCGATGTGGGGGGTGTCGTCGGCGACGATGATGCCGAGTTCCTCGTACGAGCTGTCGAAGGTCGTCATCACCTCCGCCGTCGCGATCAGCGTCTTCGACGGAACGCAGTCCGTGAGCACCGCCGATCCGCCCAGGCCGTCGCGGTCGACGACGGTCACCTCCGCGCCGAGCTGGGCGGCGACGAGCGCCGCCTCGTAGCCGCCGGGTCCGCCACCGATGATCACGATCCGAGTCACGTCAACCATTGTCCCGCACGCCGGGAGCACTGCCACGCCGGGGTCGGGGCTTCTGTCGGATCGGCCGGTGAACGTAGGCTTCGCCCATGCCCCTTTACGCCGCGTATGCCACGAACCTCGATGCCCGGCAGATGACCCGCCGCGCTCCGCACTCGCCGCTGCGCGGCACCGGGTGGCTGTCCGGCTGGCGGCTCACCTTCGGCGGCGAGCACCTCGGCTGGGAGGGCTCGCTGGCCACGGTGGTGGAGGACGAGAAGGACCAGGTCTTCGTCTCGCTCTACGACGTGGCGCCGATGGACGAGGAGGGACTGGACCGCTGGGAGGGCGTCCAGCTCGGCATCTACCGGAAGATCAAGCTGCGGGCGCAGACCCTGGACGGCGACGTGCCGGTCTGGACGTACGTGCTGAACGACTACGAGGGCGGCCTGCCGGCGGCCCGCTACCTGGGCCTGATCGCGGACGCGGCGGAGAGCGCCGGCGCCCCCGACGACTACGTCCTGGACCTGCGCCGCCGCCCCTGCTGACCTGCCGGGCCTCGTGACCTACCAGGCCCCGGCCGTACCGGCCAGGGCCGCGACGACCTCCGCGCGGCGGGCCGGTTCGGTGCGCAGCGGGTTGGCGAGTTCGACGTGCAGCCAGGTGACGCCGAGACCGGCGGCGTGGCGCCCCCCGACGTTGATGGTGCCCGCGAGCCGTCCGCAGGTCTGCTGCCAGGGCCGGCACACCACCAGTCCGGCCGCCTCCAGCGCCGCCGCGGTGCTCTCGGCGGCCTCGCCGGGCGCCCCGGCGCCGCTGGAGACCACCGCGTCCGTGCCGGGCAGGCTGTCCTCGTCGAAGCCGTGCAGCTGGAGGCCGGGCAGTCCGCGCCCGGTGAGGGCCTCGACGACGGCGGCGAAGACGGTGTCGTCGCGGTGGGCGACGTCCGCCGATCCGTCGGTCCCGGCCCGCCGGTGGGCACCGGCGAGGACGAGGACGCCGCCGGGCGCCGCCCGGAACAGTTCGGCGCCGAGGATCTCGGTGCGGCTGTCGGAGACCGGGTGCGGGACCTGGGCGGACCAACGGGTCCGGGCGGAGAGGTCCAGGTAGATCCGGCCCCAGCCGCGCGGGTCGGCGCCGGAGGCGTCGGCGATCTCGGCGGTGCGGCGGCCGCTGACGGCCTCGGTGAACTCGGTGAGCCGGTAACCGACGGCGGCCAGCAGCGGGCCCGCCCGGTCGGGGCGGCCGTCGAGGGCCGCCAGGACCCCGTCGGCGACGGCGCCGCGCTGGGCGGCGTCCGGGGCGGTGTAGGCGCCGTGGGCGAAGGCGGCGGTGTAGGCGTCGACCCGGTCGACGAGGTCGACCGCGAGCGGGCCGGACGCGGTGGCGGGACGGGGGGCCGCCGGGTCCCGTGCCCAGCCGCGGGCGGCGAGGGTCAGTCCGCCGGCGAGGGCCGCCAGGACGAGCAGCACCGTGACCGGCCGTCGCGCCGCGCGTCGCGCATCCCGTTTCTCCACGGGGAAGAACCTACCGCGCAAGACCCGAGCCCCATGATCGAAAAGATCGTGACCGAAGCTTCCTTCATCCGAAATCGTTACGAGACACGATAAGCGGAACCCGTTCGTACGCTTTTGAGGTTTCGGCCGGGCCCAGCCCGGTCGCGGTGGGGCTCCAGGGGTGGGTGGCGCACTGCCGCCCGACGCACCGGACCCGACCCGACTCCCCCGACGAGGCACCCCCGTGAGCACGGCCCCCACCCCGCCGCGACAGCACCGCTATCGCCGCCGGGCCGACATGCCGCTGCTCGGGGGCATCCGCCCGCCGATCGCGCTGCTGCTCGTCCTGCTGCTGGCCGTCTCCGCGATCACCGCGCTGACCGTCGGCGGCCTGCGGGTGGACGACACCCCGCAGGCGGTCCGCGAGTCCCACCAGTACGCCGCCGAGGACACCGCCCTGTCGCTGCGGGCGGGCCTGCGGGAGAACACCGCCGACCTGCTGCGCTCCGCGGCCCGCTACGACCGGGCGCCCGCCGAGCCCGCCGAGGTGCTCACCGCGCTCGGCCGGGCCTACCGCAAGTGGCGCGGCACCGTGATCGTCCGCCCGGACACCGGCCGGCTGCTCGCCGCCCGCGGCGAGACCGTCCCGCTGGCCGGCCTCGACCTCGGCCGGGTGACCGACACCGCGCCCGCACCGCTGCTCGTCCCCTCCGCCGCCGGCACCCGGCTGCTGACCTTCGCGATGGTCAGCACCGTCCACGACGGCCGGGCGCTGCTGGTCGCCTCCGACAACCTGCGGCTGCCGGAGCTCGCCACCCGCGACGGCCAGACCATCCAGGTCCTCGACACCGCCGGCACCGTCCTCGACACCACCGGTGCCGGGCTCCCCGACGAGGACGCCCGGCAGCTGGTCACCACCGCCCTGGACCGGGTCACCGCACGCCCCGCCGCCCCCGCCGCCACCCCGGGCGCGGTCGTCTCCGGCAGCCTGGCCGGCGGCGCCGACCCCCGGGGCGTGCGCCGGGTGGCCGGCTACGCCGCCGTCGCCGGCGCCGCCGCCGACCCGCACGACCCGGCCACCGCGCTCGGGCTCACCGTCGTCTCCACCGGCACCGTCGACGGCAGGGCCGCCGGACTGCGCCACCCGGCCCTCGGCCTGGCCGCCGCCGGCGCCCTGGTGGCCGTCGCCCTGCTGCTGGCGTGGTTCCTGCGCCGCACCCTCCAGCGCCCGCTGCTGCGGCTCTTCCTGGAGGCCCGCCGGCTCACCCGGGGCGAGCTGGACCGGCCGGTGCGCGGCCCGCGGCGCGGCGAGGCCGGACGGATCGGCCGCGCCCTGGAGGAGCTGCGGCGCCAGCTGCTCGACCCCGCCCGCCCGCCGGCCGCCCCGGCACCCGCGCCCCGGCGCCGCCGGCCCGGCGCCGCGCTGCCGCTCGGCCTGGCCGCGGCCGTCGTGCTCGGCTGGTCCGGCCCGCTGCTGCTGCTCGGCGGCAACGACGGCGAGGTCCGCGTCCCCACCCAGGTGGTGGCCGGCCAGCGGGACCGCACCGACAACGCCGCCGACCGGCTGCGCCAGGCGCTCAACGAGGGCTACGCCGACCTGCGGGCCCTCGCCCCCGAACTCGCCACCGCCTCCGTCGGCGACGCCCGGACGCTGCTGCGCACCGCCCTCGCCCGGCACGAGCGCTACCGCGCGCTGTACGTGCTCGGTCCCGGCGGCGAGGTGCTCGCCCGGGCCGGCGAGGAGCCGCACCGCACCGGCCCCGGGGCGCTCGGCCCGGGCGGCGTGCTACTGCTCAACACCTCCGGCAGGGAGCCCCGGATCGCCGCCCGGACCCCGCTCGCCGTCCCCGCCGCCGACGACGCCGCCCCCGCGGACGTGCCCGTGGACGCCCCCGCGGACGACGCGCCGCCCGCCGGTCCGGTGCTGGTCGGCGAGTTCCGCACCGACTTCCTCGGCTCCCTGCTCGACCGGCCCGGCCTCGGCCGGGTCTGGCTGCTCGACGACCGCCACCGGGTGCTCGCCGCCAACGGGGCCTACGCCTCCTTCGGCGAGCTCCCCGAGGGCCGCGCCCGCGGCGTCCTGTCCACCGTGAGCGGCGGCGGGGCGAAGCACGCCGCCGAGGTCGTGCGCACCGGCGGCGACCCGGTGCTGCTCGCCGCCGCACCGCTCGGCGGCCGCGGCGCCGTCGCCCGGCTCGGCTGGTCCGTCGTCACCGCGCACCCGGTGTCCTGGCTGCACCTCGACCAGAACCGGGCCGACCGGCGCGCCGTCCTGGCCGGCATGCTCGGCCTGGCCGCCGCCGCGCTCTGCCTGGGCTGGCTGTACGTCGCCGTCGGCCTGCCGCTGCGCCGGCTCACCGCGAGCGCCGAGGCGCTCGCCGCCGGGGACCGCCGCACCGTGCTCCACCCCGTCCACCACGACGAGGTCGGCGCCGTCGCCCGCAGCCTGGAGCTGATCCGCCAGGACCTGGAGCGCGCCGAGCGCGAACGGGCCGACCGCGAACGCGCCGGGCACCGCGCCCCCGCCGCCCCCGCCTTCTGAGAGGGACCCGTGCTCTTCCTCTACTTCGTCCTGCTGGCGTGCTGCGCCGTCCTGCTGGTGGCCGGCATCGTCGAACAGCGCCGGCACTTCGCCGCCCTGGACCAGATCCCCACCCGGGTCCTGGTCAACGGCATCCGCGGCAAGAGCTCGATCACCCGGCTGTGCGCGGGCGCGCTGCGCGGCGGCGGCCTGGTGACCGTCGCCAAGACCACCGGCACCGCCGCCCGGTTCATCCACCCGGACGCCACCGAGGAGCCGGTCCACCGGAAGTTCGGCATCGCCAACGTGGTCGAGCAGATCGGCATCGTCCGCCGCGCCGCCACCTACCGCCCGCACGCGCTGGTGATCGAGTGCATGGCCGTCATGCCGGCGCTCCAGGAGGTCAACCAGACCAAGCTGATCCGCTCCACCATCGGCGTGCTGTGCAACGTCCGCGAGGACCACCTCGCCGAGATGGGCCCGACGCTGGACGACGTCGCCCGCTCGCTGTCGCGCTCGATGCCGGTCGGCGGCGTCTGCGTCACCGCCGAGCGGGAGCGCGCGCACATCCTGCGCGAGGAGGCCGCCCGGCGGAACTGCGAGCTGATCGAGGTCGACCCGGAGTCGGTCAGCGACGAGGAACTGCGCGGCTTCAGCTGGTTCACCTTCAAGGAGAACGTGGCCGTCGCGCTGGCCGTCGCCGCACTGCTCGGCGTGGACCGGCAGACGGCGCTGCGCGGCATGTGGGCGGCCCCGCCGGACCCGGGCGTGCTCTCGGTCGAGCGGTACCGGACGGCCGACGGCAAGCGGCTGCGGTTCGCCAACGTCTTCGCCGCCAACGACCCCGAGTCGACGCTGATGAACGTCCGCCAGCTGGAGGACCTGGGAGCGATCCACCGCCCGCTGCACGTGGTGGTCAACTGCCGCCCGGACCGCGTCGAGCGCAACGGCCAGATGGGCCAGATCGTGCCGGACCTCGACCCGGACACGCTCTTCCTGATCGGCCACCCCACCAGGAGCGCCCGGGACGCCGTTCCGGCCGGCTGGGGCGGGCGGGTCGTCGACCTCGGCGGCGACCGGCGGGACCCGGCGCGGCTCACCGCCGAGCTGCTGGACGCGCTCGGCCCCGACTCCTCGCTGGTCGCGATCGGCAACATCCACGGCCAGGGCGAGCTGCTCCTGGAGGAGCTGGCCCGGCTCGCCCCGGACGACGAGCCCGCGGACGCGGCGGCGTACGAGCCGGTGCACGGACCGGTCCACGTCCCCGAGCCGCTGCCCGAGGCCTGGTTCGAGCCGGCCGCCCCCGACGCCCCGTACCAGCCGTACGACCCCCACCACCCGTACGACCCGTACGACCCGTACGGCTCGTACGCCCCGTTCGGCACATACGCCCCGTACGACCGCCCCCACCCCCGCCACGACGGAGACCAGCCGTGATCCCCACCGAGCTCACCCCCGAGATCGCCGCCATCGGCATCGCGCTCGGGCTGGTCTTCTCGCTGGTCTGCTACCTGACCACCAACCTCTCCCCCGGCGGCATGATCACCCCCGGCTGGCTGGCACTGACCCTGGTCGAGGACCTCCAGCGGGTCGCCATCGTGGTCGGCGTCACCGTGCTCACCTACCTCGCCACCCGGGTCGTGCAGAAGCTGGTGATCCTCTACGGCAAGCGGCTGTTCGCCACCGTGGTCCTGATCGGCGTCCTGCTCCAGGCCACCGTGATGCTGGTCCTGCAGCGCGAACTGCCCACCCTGTACGCCAACCAGACCCTGGGCTTCATCGTCCCCGGCCTGATCGCCTACCAGCTGGTCCGCCAGCCCCGGGCGGCCACCCTGACGGCGACCACGACCGTCACCCTCGCCACCTACGTGGTGCTCACCGCCGGCCTGCTGCTCGGCGCCCTGCCCGGCGCCTGATCCCCCGGCACCCGAACCCGGCACCCCACCCCCGGAGCCCGAACCGCCATGCCCGTCACCCGGAAGTCCCTGCTCAGCGGCGCCCTCGCCACCACCCTGCTGGCCACCAGCGGCTACCTCACCGTCCAGCTGCGCGAGCGCGACCCGCACCCCGTCCCGGCCGGCGCCACCGCACCGCTGCTCACCGCCCCCACCCCGGCCCCCGCCGGCACCGCCGCCGCGGCGGCGGCCGGACCGCGCTACGAGAGGCTGGCCGGGCCCGACCGGACCGTGGTGCGCGACGCGCGCGGCGGCATCCTCGCCACGCTGACGGACGGCGCCCGCACCGCCGTGCTGACCGGCCCCAGCCGCACCTTCGCCGAACCGGGCACCACCAGCGCCGTGCTGACCGGCGACAGCTGGGTGCGGCTGATGCCGCAGCCGTGGAAGGCCGGCGCCCAGGACGAGGCCTGGTTCCGCACCTGGTTCACCCGGTACCTCGGCTCCACCGAGGACGACGTGCTCGCCGTCGCCACCCAGTACCTGGCGGGCGCGCCGGAGGGCAGGGACGGCAAGGGCGTCCGCTTCAAGGGCGACGCCTCGTTCGGCCCGCTCAACCCCGACGGCTCGTCCGGCAACGACCTGCGCCTGGAGCAGACCGACTTCCTCGACTACCTCGGCGTGCCGTACACCTTCGCCGACAAGGTGACCCGGCGCCCCGACCGGACCCGCTACGGCGCCTTCGACTGCTCCGGCTTCGTCCGGATGGTGTACGGCTACCGCTCCGGCTACCCGCTGCTGTCCAAGGACGCGCCCGGCCCCGGCCTGCCCCGCACCGCCAACGGCCTGGCCCGGACCGGACCGGGCGTTCCGGTGCTGCCGCTGACCACCGTGCCCGGCTCGGACACCACCGTGCGGCCCACCTCGACCGACCCGCTGCTCCCCGGCGACCTGGTCTTCTTCGAGATCGACGCCCGCACCGGCGCCCGGCTCGACCACACCGGCATCTACCTGGGCCTGGACACCGACGGCCACCCCCGGTACGTCTCCAGCCGCGAGGAGGCGGACGGGCCGACCTTCGGCGACAAGGGCGGCACCGCCCGGCTGGACGACAACGGGCTGTACGCCAAGGGGCTGCGCAGCGCCAAGCGGCTCTGACCGGCCCGGCCGCGCGCGGTGACCGCCCGCAGCGCGGCGCCGAGCGGTGCGTCCAGGCCCGTCCGGGTAACGATCCGGCACGTCGTACCAGGAATTTCTACGCGCGTAGTCGTTTCCCGTCTATCCTCGGACACGTGAACGCATCTCCTCAGTCGGTCGTCTCCGCCGACCCCTACGCCGCCGCCCAGGCCGCCGCCGAGCGCCTGCGCGAGCTGACCGGTGCCGAGCGCCACGACGTCGCCCTGGTGATGGGCTCCGGCTGGGTGCCGGCCGCCGACGCCCTGGGCGAGACCGTGGCGGAGTTCCCGGTCACCGACCTGCCGGGCTTCCCCGCCCCCGCCGTGGCCGGCCACGCCGGCACGATCCGTTCGGTGAAGATCGGCGAGAAGCGCGCCCTGATCTTCCTCGGCCGCAACCACTACTACGAGGGCCACGGCGTCGCCACCGTCGTCCACGGCGTGCGCACCGCCGCCGCGGCCGGCTGCGGGATCATCGTGCTGACCAACGGCTGCGGCGGCCTGCGCCCCAGCTGGGTGCCCGGCCAGCCGGTCCTGATCAGCGACCACATCAACCTGACCGCCGACTCCCCGATCGTCGGCGCCAACTTCGTGGACCTCACCGACCTCTACTCCAAGCGGCTGCGCGAGCTGTGCCGCGAGGTCGACCCGAGCCTGGACGAGGCCGTCTACGTCCAGTTCCGCGGCCCGCACTACGAGACCCCGGCCGAGGTCAACATGGCCCGGGTGATCGGCGGCGAGCTGGTCGGCATGTCCACCACCCTGGAGGCCATCGCGGCCCGCGAGGCCGGCGCCGAGGTGCTGGGCATCTCCCTGGTCACCAACCTGGCCGCCGGCATGACCGGCGAGCCGCTCAACCACGCCGAGGTGCTGGAGGCCGGCAAGGCCTCCGCCGAGCGCATGGGCGCGCTGCTGGCGAAGGTCCTGGAGCGGATCTGACGCCGGCGCGGGTGCGGACGGCATGAGCGACGGGGCCCCGGGCGGGTGTGATCACCGGATCACACCCGCCCGCGGGCCCCGTCCGCGTCCGCCGGCCCGGCACGCCCCGCCCGGGACGCTCCGCCCGACACGCCCCGCCCGGCCGGACGCCGAGCCGCACCGCCGCCGGGCCGTACGTTTCGTCCTGTCCCGGCCCGCCCGCTCTCCCGCCCGTCCCCACCTCACACCCGTCTCCCCGGGCCCGTCCCACCGGGCCTGGGCCGGGGCACCCTCCCCGGCCGACCACCGACGCACCTTCCCGATGGAGCTGCAGCCATGACGCAGGCAACCACCACCGACCTCCTCGCCCGGGCCCGCACCTGGCTCGCCGAGGACCCGGACCCGCAGACCCGCGAGGAACTCGCCGCGCTGCTCGCCGCCGCCGAGGACCCCGAGGCCGAGTCGACGGCCAAGCTCGCCTGGGCCGAGCTGGCCGAGCGCTTCGCCGGCCGCCTCCAGTTCGGCACCGCGGGCCTGCGCGGCGAACTCGGCGCCGGGCCGATGCGGATGAACCGCGCCGTGGTGATCCGGGCCGCCGCCGGCCTGGTCTCCTACGTCAAGGAGCAGGGCCTCGGCGACCTCGTCGTCATCGGCTACGACGCCCGCCACAAGTCCTACGACTTCGCCCGCGACACCGCCGCCGTGGTGGTCGGCGCCGGCCTGCGCGCCGCGCTGTTCCCGCGCCCGCTGCCCACCCCGGTGCTCGCCTTCGCCGTCCGCCACCTCGGCGCGGCCGCCGGGGTGACCGTCACCGCCAGCCACAACCCGCCGCAGGACAACGGCTACAAGGTCTACCTGGGCGACGGCTCGCAGATCGTGCCGCCGGCCGACGCGGGCATCGCCGCCGGGATCGACGCGATCGGCTCGCTGCACGAGGTCCCGCTCGCCGAGAGCGGCTGGGAGACCGTGGACGAGTCGGTGGTCGAGGCCTACCTGGACCGCGCCGCCTCCATCGTCGACCCGCACAGCCCCCGCGACCTCGCCGTCGTCTACACCCCGATGCACGGCGTCGGCCGCGACACCTTCCTCACCGCCCTGGACCGGGCCGGCTTCCCCGCGCCCACCGTGGTCGCCGAGCAGGCCGAGCCGGACCCGGACTTCCCGACCGTGGCCTTCCCCAACCCGGAGGAGCCGGGGGCGATGGACCTCGCCTTCCGCACCGCCTCCTCGGCCGGCCCCGACATCGTCATCGCCAACGACCCGGACGCCGACCGCTGCGCGGTGGCCGTCCCCGTCGACGGCGACACCGCCGGCGGCGGGCTGGGCGCGGCCGGCTGGCGGATGCTGCGCGGCGACGAGGTCGGCGCGCTGCTCGGCGCCGCGCTGGTCGCCAAGAAGGCCGCCGGCACCTTCGCCACCACCATCGTCTCCTCCACCCTGCTCGGCCGGATCGCCGAGGCCGCCGGGCTCGGCTACGCGGAGACCCTGACCGGCTTCAAGTGGATCGCCCGCGCCGAGGGCCTGCGCTACGGCTACGAGGAGGCGCTCGGCTACTGCGTCGACCCGCAGGGCGTACGCGACAAGGACGGCATCACCGCCGCCCTGCTGGTGGCCGAGCTCGCCGCCACCCTCAAGCGCTCCGGCCGCACCCTGTCCGACCTGCTCGACGACCTCGCGCTGGAGCACGGCCTGCACGCCACCGACCAGCTCTCCGTGCGGGTCGAGGACCTGTCGCTGATCACCGACGCCATGCGGACCCTGCGCGAGCAGCCGCCCACCACGCTGGCCGGCCTCACCGTGACCCGCGCCGACGACCTCACCGCCGGCTCGGCCGATCTGCCGCCCACCGACGGCCTGCGCTACTACCTGGCCGGCGACGCCGTCCGCTCGGCGCGCATCGTGGTCCGCCCCTCCGGCACCGAGCCCAAGCTCAAGTGCTACCTGGAGGTCGTCCTCCCGGTCGCCACCGCCGCCGACCTCGCCGACGCCCGCACCCGCGCCGCCGGGCTCCTCGCGGCGGTCAAGCAGGACCTCGCCGCGGCCGCCGGCATCACCGCCTGACCGGCCCCGGCACAGCAGGAAGGGCCCGCCGTCCGGCGGGCCCTTCCCGTTTCCGTCGTGTCCGGCCGCTCAGACCGCGATCACCGTGATCAGCGCCGCCAGCCCGGCCAGGGTCGGGGCGATGATCCACCAGCACCAGCGCACCTCGACCGGGCCGGCGGCGTCGGGGCGCGAGGCGTTGCGCTCGGCCATCTCCTGGAGGACGTTCACCACCTGGTCGGACCAGGCCCTGGTGGGGTCCGACGAACCCTGCACCCCGGGGCCCGAGGGGGTGCCGCCGCCCTGGCCGAAGACCATGCCGAGCCGGGAGGCGTGCTGCGGCCGGCCGCCACGGTCCTGGGCGCGGGCCGCGCGCTTGCGCTGGCGCAGCGACACCGGCACCGCCCACACCTGGTACTTCCTGCCCTCGGTGAGCAGTTCCACCGAGTACCCGGCGCGCAGCGCGTCGACGGCGGCCCAGGGGGCGGTGATGGTCCGCAGCGGGTTGCGCACCACCAGCCGCCGGTCGTTGGCCCGCACGGCGGGCCGCAGGGTGTAGGCGATCACGGGGAACGCGAAGACCGGGATGGCGGCCAGCGACACCCACGGCGTCTTGCCGGTGCCGTTCAGCGCCGCGTCGCCGATCAGCCAGGCCGCGACGGCCAGCAACAGCACCCCGGAGATGATGCCGGGAACGGAGCGGTACACGCGGTCGGCGTACACGGGCTCCCCATCGGAGCCGGCCGGGCCGTGGTGGGGCCGGCCGTCGGAATCGGTCATGCCGACGATTCTGCCCCATGGCCCCCGGGATCCACAGGGGCGGCGATCACACCGCCAGGTCTCGGTCCGGCATCGATGCGTGCCGGGCCTAGCGGTGGACTACGCGCGTAGATATGCTGGTGTGGTGACTATGTCCACTCTTGCAGCCAACGCCCCCGGCGTCGCGGGCAGCGGTCTCGCGGACGTCGCGGCGTCCGAGGCCTCGCTCCGCCGCTTCCTGCACGGCCTGCCCGGTGTCGACCAGGTCGGCCTGGAGGCGCGTGCCGCCATGCTCGGCACCCGCTCGGTCAAGACCACGGCCAAGGCGTACGCCATCGACCTGGCCATCTCGATGATCGACCTGACCACGCTGGAGGGCGCGGACACGGTCGGCAAGGTGCGCGCGTTGTGCACCAAGGGCAGGACCCCCGATCCGACCGACCCGACCACCCCGCGCGTCGCCGCGATCTGTGTCTACCCGGACATGGTCGCCACCGCGAAGGCCGCGCTGCAGGGCACCGACATCCAGGTCGCCTCCGTCGCCACCGCCTTCCCGGCCGGCCGCGTCGCGCTGCCGGTCAAGCTCGCCGACACCGCCGACGCGGTCGCGGCCGGCGCCGACGAGATCGACATGGTCATCGACCGGGGCGCCTTCCTCTCCGGCCGCTACCTGGACGTCTTCAACGAGATCGTCGCGGTCAAGGAGGCCTGCCGCCGCCCCGACGGCAGCCACGCCCACCTCAAGGTGATCTTCGAGACCGGCGAGCTGCAGACGTACGACAACGTGCGCCGGGTCTCCTGGCTGGCGATGCTGGCCGGCGCCGACTTCATCAAGACCTCCACCGGCAAGGTCGCCGTCAACGCGACCCCGCCGGTCACCCTGCTGATGCTGGAGGCGGTCCGCGACTTCCGCGCGGCCACCGGCGTCCAGGTCGGCGTGAAGCCCGCCGGCGGGATCCGCACCACCAAGGACGCCATGAAGTACCTGGTGATGGTCAACGAGACCCTCGGCGACGACTGGCTGAGCCCGCACTGGTTCCGCTTCGGCGCCTCCAGCCTGCTCAACGACCTGCTGATGCAGCGTCAGAAGCTGACCACCGGACGGTACTCCGGCCCCGACTACGTGACGGTGGACTGATCACCATGGCCAAGAAGAAGAACACCGAGGAGCCCGCGGCCCAGAAGCCGGCCGGCGGCCTCTTCACGTACGCCCCGGCGCCCGAGTCGCCCGCCGCGGCCGGCGACATCGCCGGCTCCTACGGCCACTTCATCGGCGGCGAGTTCGTCGACTCCTCGGGCAGCGAGGCGCTGAAGACGGTCAACCCGGCCACCGAGCAGGTGCTCGCCGAGTTCGCCCGGGGCACCGAGGAGGACGTCGACCGCGCGGTCGCCGCCGCCCGCAAGGCCTTCGCCGACTGGTCGGCGCTGCCCGGCAGCGAGCGGGCCAAGTACCTGTTCCGGATCGCCCGGATCATCCAGGAGCGCAGCCGCGAGCTGGCGGTGCTGGAGTCGATCGACAACGGCAAGCCGATCCGCGAGACCCGCGACGTCGACCTGCCGCTGGTCGCCGCGCACTTCTTCTACTACGCGGGCTGGGCCGACAAGCTGGACCACGCCGGCTTCGGCCCGAACCCGAAGCCGCTGGGCGTGGCCGGCCAGGTCATCCCGTGGAACTTCCCGCTGCTGATGCTGGCCTGGAAGATCGCCCCGGCGCTGGCCACCGGCAACACGGTCGTGCTGAAGCCGGCCGAGACGACCCCGCTGACCGCACTGCGCTTCGCCGAGATCTGCCGTCAGGCCGGTCTGCCGAAGGGCGTCGTCAACATCGTCACCGGCGACGGCCGCACCGGTGCCGCGCTCACCGCGCACCCGGACGTCAACAAGGTCGCCTTCACCGGCTCCACCCCCGTCGGCCGGGCGATCGCCAAGCAGGTGGCCGGCACCCGCAAGAAGCTGTCGCTGGAGCTGGGCGGCAAGGCCGCGAACATCGTCTTCGACGACGCGCCGCTCGACCAGGCCGTCGAGGGCATCGTCAACGGCATCTTCTTCAACCAGGGCCACGTCTGCTGCGCGGGTTCGCGCCTGCTGGTCCAGGAGTCCGTCCAGGACGAGCTGCTGGACGCCCTGAAGCGCCGGATGGGCACCCTGCGGGTCGGCGACCCGCTGGACAAGAACACCGACATCGGCGCGATCAACTCCGCCGAGCAGCTGGCCCGGATCACCGCGCTGGCCGAGGCCGGCGAGGCCGAGGGCGCCGAGCGCTGGTCGCCCGCCTGCGAGCTGCCGGGCACCGGCTTCTGGTTCCGGCCGACCGTCTTCACCGGCGTCGGCCAGGCCCACCGGATCGCCCAGGAGGAGATCTTCGGCCCGGTGCTGTCGGTGCTGACCTTCCGCACCCCCGCCGAGGCGGTCGAGAAGGCCAACAACACCCCCTACGGGCTCTCCGCCGGCATCTGGACGGAGAAGGGCTCGCGCATCCTCTGGATGGCGAACAAGCTCAAGGCCGGCGTGGTCTGGGCCAACACCTTCAACAAGTTCGACCCGACCTCGCCGTTCGGCGGCTACAAGGAGTCGGGCTACGGCCGCGAGGGTGGCCGGCACGGTCTGGAGGCCTACCTCGATGTCTGATGTCGTGAGCCGTCTTGATGTCCTCAAGACCTACAAGCTGTACGTCGGCGGGAAGTTCCCGCGCTCCGAGAGCGGGCGGGTGTACGAGGTGACGGACGCGAAGGGCGAGTGGCTGGCCAACGCCCCGCTCGGGACCCGCAAGGACGCCCGCGACGCGGTCGTGGCCGCCCGCGCGGCGGTCAAGGGCTGGGCCGGCACCACCGCGTACAACCGCGGCCAGGTGCTGTACCGGGTCGCCGAGATGCTGCAGGGCCGGCGCGAGCAGTTCGCCGCCGAGGTGGCGCTCTCCGAGGGCATCGGCCCGAAGAAGGCCGCCGCCCTGGTGGACGCGGCGATCGACCGCTGGGTCTGGTACGCCGGCTGGACCGACAAGGTGGCCCAGATCGCGGGCGGCGCCAACCCGGTCGCCGGCCCGTACTTCAACCTCTCCACCCCGGAGCCGACCGGTGTGGTCGGGATCGTGGCCCCGCAGGCCGGGTACGGGCACTCGCTGCTCGGCCTGGTGTCGGTGATCGCCCCGGCCGTCGCGACCGGCAACACCGTCGTGGTGGTGGCCGCGGCCGACGCGCCGCTGCCCGCGCTGTCGCTGGGCGAGGTGCTGGCCACCTCGGACGTCCCGGGCGGCGTGGTCAACCTGCTGTCCGGCCGGACCGCCGACATCGCGCCGACCCTGGCCTCGCACCAGGACGTCAACGCCCTGGACCTCACCGGCGCGATCGCCGCCGACGGTCCCGGCGCGGCGGTCGCGCTGGAGACGCTGGCCGCGGATACCCTGAAGAGGGTGATCCGCCCGGAGCTGGACCCGTTCGCCCAGGACTGGACCAATGCTCCCGGAACGGACCGGCTACTCTCGTTCCTGGAGACCAAGACGGTCTGGCACCCGATGGGTATCTGACCACCAGGTCCCCGTAGCGGCTACACTCCGTGACCGCGTGTCGGTGACACAACTCCACAGACTGGCCGTCCCCCGTGCCCTCTCCCCCCCAGGGCCCGGACGGTCACAGGACGGACCCGCGCCTCTCCCCCCCTGGCGCGGGTCCGTCGACTTTCGTCGCCGCGACCGCCGCCTTTCGGCGCTGCCACCGGCCCCCGCCGCCCCGCCAGACTGGGCCGACACCGCGCAACGAGGGGGGACGACGTCCGTGGGAGAGCTGGCCGGCGAGCTGATGGCGCTGTTCGCGGACGGGTTCCGGCGCACCCTCCAGGTGGCCCGCGCCCGGCGCCGGCTGGCCGCCGGGCGTCCGGCGCGGATCCCCTGCTCGGCGCGCGCCGACGGGCCGGGCCCGCGCGGCGCGTACGTCGCCGGGCGGCTGCGGCTCGCCCCCGGTGCCCCGTCCGCCGCCTTCACCGCGCGCGGCCGCGCCCGGGTCGAGCTGGCCGCGGGCGGCACCTTCCACGCCCCCGAGCCGGACACCTGGTACGACCAGGACTGGGCCGCGACCGCCTACCGGGCACCCGGCGCCGCGCACGCCGTCCACCTCCAGGTCGACAGCCGCCTCCTGCCGCTGCTGCACGCCGTGCTGGGCGCTCCGGGGACGCCGCAGAACGTGTGATCCGGACGGTTTCGGCATCGGGCACCGATGCGTCAGACTGGTGTCCCGTGAGTGACTCCCCGCTGAACCCTGTGTCGATAGCCCGCGCCCGGGTGGTCCTGCTCGCCGGGCCCTCCGGATCGGGGAAGTCCTCGCTCGCCGAGCGCAGCGGACTGCCGGTGCTCCAGCTCGACGACTTCTACAAGGACGGCGACGACCCGAGCCTGCCGCGGCTGCCCGACGGCTCGGTGGACTGGGACTCCCCGCTGGCCTGGCACCGCGATCAGGCCGTCGCGGCGATCCGCGCGCTGTGCACCGCCGGCCGGGCCGAGGTGCCGGTGTACTCGATCCCGGACAACGGCCGGGTCTCCACCCGGGTGCTGGAGCTCGCCGGGGCCGGCGCGTTCGTCGCCGAGGGCATCTTCGCCGCCGAGATCACCGCCGACTGCGCCGCCGGGGGCCTGCTCGCCGACGCCCTGTGCCTGCGCAACGGCGCGCTGACGACCGCCTGGTGGCGGCTGCGCCGGGACGTCCGCGAGGGCCGCAAGTCACTGCCGGTGCTGCTGCGCCGCGGCTGGCGGCTGATGCGGGCCGAGCGCGGCATCGTCGGCCGTCAGGTCGCGCTGGGCGCGCGCCCCTGCGCCGGGCCGGAGGCCGGGCGCAGGATCCGGGCGGCGGCCGCGGCCGGCGAGCTGTCCGCCGTCTGAGCGGCCCCGGGCACGCGGAACGGCGGGCCCGGTGCGTCTCCCCCGCACCGGGCCCGCCGCCTTCCCCGGACGGTCGCGGTCCCCTCCCCGGTGCCGCCGCTCCCCCGAGCCGGCGCCAACCCGTACCGCGTCCGTCCTGCTACCCGTCCCCCGACGGGAGCCCCGTCCGGTCCCACCCCCACGGCGGACCGGAACGTCCAGGCCGTCCTACGCGACCAGCTCGCCGAACGCCCGCAGGGTGTCACCCGAGGTGTTCAGCTGCTCGTCGTCGCGCAGCCGGCGCAGCGCGCGCCAGATGCTGCTCTTGACCGTGCCGACGCTGATGTTGAGCACATCGGCGATCTCCGGGTCGGTCTTGCCCTCGTAGTAGCGCAGCACCAGCATGGTGCGCTGGTTCTCCGGCAGCTTGGCCAGCGCCTGCCAGAGCACGGCGCGCAGCTCGGTGCCGCCCATCGCGTCGGTGTCGCCGACCGTCTCCGGCAGTTCCTCGGTCGGGTACTCGTTGACCTTGCGGCGCCGCCAGGCGGAGATGTGCAGGTTGGTCATGGTGCGGCGCAGGTAGCCCCCGACCGCGGCCTTGTCGGTGATCCGGCCCCAGGCGCGGTAGGTGCTGAAGAGCGCGCTCTGCAGCAGGTCCTCGGCCTCGTAGCGGTCACCGGTGAGGTGGTAGGCGGTGGCGTACAGGGAGGCGCGGCGCTCGCGCACGTACGCGGTGAACTCCGTGATGTGGTCCTCGGCGACGGCGGGCCGCTCCGGTCCGGCGTCGGGCGCCGCCGCGGGGCTCAGCCGCAGCAGCGTCGCCCCGGCGGCCTCGCGGCCGGCCGACTCCCCCGAGTCGGCCTTCCGCAGGCCGGTCCCCCCGACGCCCCGGTTCCCCCCCGGGGCGTCCTTGCCCTCGACGCGCACGGGGAGGATCCCCCGCAGCGTCAGGGTGCCGGCGGAGTCGGCCGCGTTCCCCCGGCGGCCGATCCCGTACAGCTCCCCCGCCCTGCCGCCGCCGCTCACCCGGCGGACGACAGTGTTTCCACCGGTGCTGTGCGCGCACCCCCGCGCGATCACGGCACCGGAGGTCTCCTCGGTCCCGGCCGCCGGCCGGGTCCTGAACGCGGTGGCCGATGAACGCGCGGTACGGACAGCCGGGTTGGTCCGGGTCTGAAGCGTGGCGTTCATCGTGCGCCCCCTTGATCGGTTCGAGCGGTTCCGTTGCCGCCGCCGTCGGCCGGCCGATTGGCCCGCTGTCCTGCGGCGACATCGAAAATCCTGCCCGCCGGTTGTGATGGCGCTGTCCGTCGACTGTCACAGGGCTGTCACAGGGTCGGGTCTTTCGGCCCGTTCACCCTTCCCCGGTTGACGGACGCCGGTCACGGGCGCCGCGGTTCCCCGGGGGGTCCCGCCGGGCGGTTGGGGGTGATTACCCGCTCCGGGTGAGCCAGAATGAGGCCGTGCCTTTCCTCCTTCTGATCGAGGACGACGACGCCATCCGCACCGGCCTCGAACTCGCCCTCACCCGCCAGGGCCACCGCGTGGCCACCGCCGCGTCCGGCGAGGACGGTCTGAGGCTCTTCAAGGAGCAGCGGCCGGACCTCATCGTGCTCGACGTCATGCTGCCCGGCATCGACGGCTTCGAGGTGTGCCGCCGGATCCGGCGCACCGACCAGCTGCCGATCATCCTGCTGACCGCCCGCTCCGACGACATCGACGTGGTGGTGGGCCTGGAGTCGGGCGCGGACGACTACGTGGTCAAGCCGGTGCAGCCGCGGGTGCTGGACGCCCGGATCCGGGCCGTGCTGCGGCGCGGCGAGCGGGAGAACTCGGACTCCTCGGTGTACGGCAGCGTGGTGATCGACCGCGCGGCGATGACCGTCACCAAGGACGGTGCGGACCTCCAGCTGACCCCGACCGAACTGCGGCTGCTGCTGGAGCTCAGCCGGCGCCCCGGTCAGGCGCTGTCGCGCCAGCAGCTGCTGCGGCTGGTCTGGGAGCACGACTACCTGGGCGACTCCCGGCTGGTGGACGCCTGCGTCCAGCGGCTGCGGGCCAAGGTCGAGGACGTGCCCTCGGCGCCGACGCTGATCCGCACGGTGCGCGGCGTCGGCTACCGGCTGGACCCCCCGGCGTGAGCGCCGTCCCCCGTCCGGCGCCGGCGATATCCCGCCGCGCACCCTGGATCCCCGCAACGACAGGCTCCCGTGACTGACCATCAGACCCCGGCCCGGTTCACCTCCGGCCCGTGGCGAAGGCTGCGCTCGCTGCGCGTGCGGCTGATCGCGGTGTTCGCCGCGGTCGCGCTGCTCACCGCCGTCTCGGCCTCGGGCATCGCGTACTGGCTCAACCGCGACGCGGTGCTCAAGCGCGCGCAGGACACCGCGCTCAACGACTTCCGGGTCTCGCTGAGCCGCAATGTGTCGAGCCTGCCGCTGAGCGCGACCTGCGAGGACCTCGACACGCTGGCGAACACCGTCGCCAGCTCCGGGCTCAGCTACGACGTGGTGGTGGCGGACCCGGCGCTGCCGGACTGCATCGCCTCCTCCAGCCCCTCCCAGTACACGCTGGCCAACGTGCCGACCGCGCTGCAGACCGCGGTCGGCAAGCAGCGCGAGATCACCGAGTCCAACCCGTACACCTACCACCTGTACTGGCAGCGGCAGAACCTCGACGGCCGGCCGTTCGTGATCGGCGGCACGAGGGTGGTGCCGACCGGTCCGACCGCGTACATGTTCAAGTCGCTGGAGAACGAGCGGGCCGACCTCAACACGCTCGGCTGGTCGCTGGCGATCGCCACGCTGCTGGCGCTGATCGGCTCGGCGCTGCTGGCGCAGGCCGCCTCGGCGACGGTGCTGCGGCCGGTGCGGCGGCTCGGCGACGCGGCGCGGCGGCTCGGCGAGGGCCATCTGGACACCCGGCTGGAGGTCGACGGCTCGGACGAGCTCGCCGACCTGGCGCGGACCTTCAACCGGACCGCGGAGTCGCTGCACGAGCAGGTCGAGGAGCTGAGCGCGCGCGAGGCGCAGAGCCGGCGCTTCGTCGCCGACATGTCGCACGAGCTGCGCACCCCGCTGACCGCGATGACCGCCGTGACGGACATCCTGGAGGACGAGGCGGAGTCGCTGGACCCGATGATCGAGCCGGCGGTGCGGCTGGTGGTCAGCGAGACCCGCCGGCTGTCCGACCTGGTGGAGAACCTCATGGAGGTGACCCGCTTCGACGCCGGCACGGCCAAGCTGGTCGCCGACGAGGTGGACATCGCGGACCTGATCATGTCCTGCATCGACGGCCGGGCCTGGTACGACGCGGTCGAGGTGGACGCGCCGCGCGGGGTGCGGGCGGTGGTCGACCCGCGCCGGCTGGACGTCGTCTTCGCCAACCTCATCGGCAACGCGCTCAAGCACGGCGGCTCGCCGGTGCGGGTGCGGGTGCGCGAGGACGAGGACAGCGTGGTCGTCGAGGTGTCGGACAGCGGTCCCGGCATCCCCGAGGACGTGCTGCCGCACGTCTTCGACCGGTTCTACAAGGCCGACAAGGGGCGGGCCCGTTCGGAGGGCAGCGGACTCGGCCTGTCCATCGCGATGGCCAACGCGCAGATCCACGGGGGGACCATCACCGCCGCGAACGGCGAGGTGGGCGCGGTGTTCACGCTGACCCTGCCGCGGACCCCGCCGCCCCCGCCGCCGGCCGACACCGCCCCCGAGGAGCGTGCCCAGTGAGCCGTGTCCGCCCGAACCGCGGTCGTGGACCGCGCCGCCCGTGGGCCGCCGCCGCGCTGCTGGGGCTGGCCGCGCTGGCGGCCGGCTGCGGCATCCGTCCGACCGCCGTCCCGGTGGACGCGGGCGCGCCGGCCAGCCGGACCGCCTGCCCGACGGTGGCGCGGATACCCACGGCACCGAGCACGCCGTCCCCGGCCGCCGGTACGGGCGCGGGCGCAGGCGCGCAGGCCCCGGCGCACGCCGCCGGGGCGCGGGCCGGCTCGCCGTCCGCGGCCGCGCCGGGGGCACCGTCCGGGGTGGCGTCCGCGTCGCCGTCGCCCGTCGTGGTGACGCCGACGCCGCCGGCGGACAACGCGTTCGGCGCGCTGCCCTCGCCCACCGCCGCCACCACGCCGCCCTGCCGGTAGGGGTCTTCCGAGGGGGCGCGGGGACCGCCGGGACCGCCGGATCCACCGGGCGGTTTCGTCGCGCTCCCCGCCCACCCCCCGGCGCGCGCGGCGAAGTTCACACCGGGCATGGAACCGTCGCGCCGCCGGTGCACGTCCTACCCCCCGTGCAGCGAGATGGCACCAGGCCGCGCGAGGAGCGGGCCGGCGTGCGGACCGAGACCGGACGGGCGACGGCCGTCCAGCGAGCCCAGCGTCCACTGCGGGTGGTGGGGCTGCTCGGCCTCACCGTCCACCTGGCACTGGTGGGCTGGATGGTGCTGAGACCGTTGCCGGTGGCCTGGGTCGACGACGCCAACCTGACGCCGCTGGCCTCGCTCCGATCCTCCAGCGCGGGCCAGGTGCTCGGCGAACTGGTGCTGCTCTGCCCGCTCGGCGTCCTCCTCCCGCTCGCCGGGGGCCGCCCGGCCACCCGCTGGCTCCCGTCCTTCCTGCGCACCACCGGCGCCTCGGCCCTGCTGGCCACCGCGCTGGAGTTCCTCTCCTCCTGGGCCCCGGGCCATGTGCTCAACGTGGACCACATCCTGCTCGCCGTCACCGGCGTCGCGGCCGTCCACCTCGCCGTGGTCCCCGCCGGCCGCTCCTTCCTGCTGCGCCGCGCCGCGGCACCCCGGGCCGTGCGGGCCGCTCCCCCTGCCACGCCCGCGCCCGCCGCCGTACCCGCGCCTGCGGCTCCGGCGGTCTACCCGGAACCGGTCTCCAGCCACGGGCACTGAGGCTCGGAGCTGCTCGCCGGGCACCACGGCCAGGTCGCGGCCGCACACGGTCCGGGATCGATCAACTCCCCCTCCCCGGGGGCGGAGCGGCCGCACTCCCGGCACGACAGCGCCACCTCGGCCCCGGCCGCGCGCAGCCGGTCCGCGATCCGGCGGACGTCGCCCAGGCAGTCCTGGCCGATCCGCACCGGAGCCCGGTCCAGCAGGCACCTGACCTCCCGGAGACTCAGCCCGTCCCTGGTCCGGAGCACCTGGAGGACAGCGAGCCGGCGCTCCCCCACGCGGGTGAGGACGGCGTCGAACTGCGGCTCCTCCAAGGCCCTCAGCCCGCGCGGCGGACCCGGCCGCCGACCTCGACCAGGCCGTCGGCCCCGATCCCCGTGACGAGCTGCGAGCCGCGTCCCTGGGTGATCGTCAGACCGCGCCCCCGTTCGGCGGTCAGCAGGATCGCCGCCGCCCCGGTGGCCTCGTCCTCGTCGATGCCGTCGCCGCGGCCCGGGAAGGCCCGGGCGCGGACGGTGCCCGCCGCCTCGTCCTGCCAGGCCCAGGCGTAGATCCACTCGCCCGGTGGCGGCACCGCCAGGCCGTCCACCTCGGCGGGCGTCGGGTACCGGCGCAGCGTGCGCGGCGGGGCCCAGGCGGCCGGGGCGGCGATCCGGGTGAACGCGCCGTCGCGCCGCACGCCGACCACACCCGCCGGGGTGACCAGACGGTCCACGCCGAGCAGCCAGGCGGCGCCGACGCACGGGTGGCCGGCGAAGGGCAGGCGCAGGCCGGGGGTGTAGATGTCGATGACGCCGCGCTCCGGGTCGTCGACGAACACCGTTTCGCTGAAGCCGAGTTCCCGGGCGAGCGCCTGCCGGGCGCGTTCGCCGGGGACGGCGGCGCCGTCCCGGACGACGCCCAGCGCGTTGCCGTGGCCGCCGTCCGGGCCGCAGAACACCCGCAGCACCTCGTGGCCGGTCATCCCCCGCTCGCCCCCGCGCCGCCGGGGCCCGCCGCCGGGCCGCGGGTGGGCCCCGGGGCCGGGTTCGGCCTCGGGTTCGGGTTCGGGTTCGGCCGCGGGCCGGGGCGCATCGCCGGGCCCGTCCCCGGGGCCGCGCCCGGGCCCGCGGCCGGGCGGGGCGGCCGGACGGCCAGGGCCGGGCGCGCCTTCTGGCGGCGGTGGGCCACCACCAGCGTGCCGATGCCCATCGCGATCGAGGTGGCGCCGGTGATCGCCATCGGGGTGTTGGTCGACGATCCGCCGGTGGAGGCGAGGTCGACGGGCGGCGCCGGGGCCGCCACGGTCACGGTGACGGCGGGCACCGGTGCGGCGGCGGGCTCGCCCGTCGGCGTCGGGGTGGTCTGCGCGGCCGGGACGGCCGCCTGCGTGCCGGCCGCCTCCGGCGTCGGGGTGACCGCCGCGAGGCCGACCGCCGGGCCGCCGGAGCCGACGGCGCTCGGCGCGGTGGCCGACGGCTCGGCGGAGGCGCTCGGGGCGTCGCCGTCCGAGGGCGGCGTGCTCGGCACGGCGGTCGGCGTGGCCGGCGCGGCGGCCGCCACGGTGACGTCGACCGAGGAACTGGTGGCCGGCACCCCGGCGCCGCCCCCGCCCAGGGGCAGGCTGCTGCCGGCGAACTGCACCGACACGACGCCCGCCGGGACGTCCGGACCGAACGCCAGCCGGACGTTGAGCGTGCGGGACTCGCCGTCGCCCAGCCGGACCGGGGAGGCGTCCCGGTCCGGTGCGCGCAGCGCCAGGGTGAGCGCCCCGGGGGCGCTGCGGCCGTCGTCGGGGGCGGCCGCGAGCCACTGGCCGTCCGGGGTCTGGAAGTCCAGCGAGGCCGCCCCGGCGGTCAGACCCGCGCCCCGGAGGGTGAGTTCGGGCCGGAAGGCGACGTCCTTGCCGCTGCGGTTGGTGAGTGTCAGCCGGAACGGCCTGGCCTCGCCGCCGGCGGTGAAGGAGCCGGGCACCGCGTCCAGGCCGAGGTAGGGCACGCCGGGCGCGGGGGCGGTCGTCGGCGCGCCGGTGGGCCCGGCCGCGACGGTGGTGAACTCCTGGTGCGGGGTGTTCGCCTCGGAGATCCGGCTCTCCGGCGGCAGGGTCGGGTCGGAGACCACCGCCCGGAACCCGGCGGTGGCCCGGCCGGCGGGCGCGTCGGCGGTGACGGCGAGCCGCAGCCGGTACGTCGCGGAGGCGCCGGCGGGCAGGCTCAGCCGGGTGGCGAAGGTGTCGAGCTCCCAGGTGGCGCCGACGGTGGCGCCCGGGCTGAGCGCGGCGGGCTTCCACGGGCCGCCGCCGGGGGCCTGGTACTCCAGCTTGAGCTGGGTCTCGCGGACGCCGGAGTCGACGTTGGCAACGGTGAAGCCGGTGGTGACGTCGACGGCGTGGTCGGCGGAGTTGCGCAGGGTGGCGGTGAACTCGGCGGCCGGGCCGCCGGCGGTGAAGGCGGCGGGGAAGCCGGTGAGGGTGGCCGTCACCGGGCCGCGCTGGTTCTGGGGGCCGAGCGCCGGGCCCGGGGTGCCCTGGCCCTGCCGCACCGTCCCGGTGGCGCCGCCGGAACGCGGCAGCGCGGACGCGCCCGGGGCGGCCGCGGTCAGGGCCACGCCCGAGACCAGGGTGGCGGCGGCGGCGAGGGCGAGGGATCTGCGGTGCTGAGTACGCAAGGGGGACCTCACGGAAGAAAGGCGGGCGAACCCGACGAACCCGGCAGCAGGCGGTTCGCCGAGGTGGGGGGCCGCTCCGGGACTCTCACCCGGGTCGCTGCTTCGCCCCCCAACCACCAGCGACGGGCGCATCATATCCGAACGCGCGGACGCTTCCTGAGCGGTTTTCAAGGGGTGGGAGGGAGGTTCGCCGGACGGATTCGGCGATGACACCGTGACGAAATCGTGAGGACGGATGTCAGCGGGCTCCAGTACTGTGCGCACTCGTCCCCGGCGGTCCGCCCCGCGCGTCCGCCCGTCCCACGGAACAACAGGAACACTTCGTGAATCTCGACTTCGACGCCGAACCGCTCTTCTCCTGGTACGTCGTGCTGCTCGCCGTCAGCGGCATCGCGCTGCTGGTCATCGGCGCCGTCAACCTCGGCGGGCTGAAGATCGGCTGGCGCATCCTCAACGTGCTCGCCGGCCTGGGCTTCACCGGCTACGCGTACTACCTGGCCTTCGTCTTCGAGGGCGGCACGTACACGCTGTTCTTCAAGGCGTTCATCCTGCCGGTGGCGCTGATAGCCAACGCGGTGAAGGCGCTGGTCTCGCGCTCCGAGACGCCGGCCGCCCCGCCGGCCCCGGCGGCCTCGCCGTACCAGCCCGACGCCCAGTACCCGCAGCAGGGCGGCCAGTACCCCCCGGCACCCCAGGCCCAGGCCCCGGCCCCGCAGGCTCCCCCGCAGCACGGCTGAGCCCTCCGCGCCACGGCCTGATCACGATGGCCGACGCCCGGCGCCGGCAGCCGGTGGAGCAGGAAGTCGGCGGACCCGACTTGTGGCCGGGCACGGACGGTTGTCCGTGCCCGGCCGCGGCGCGTGGTCAGGCGGTCCGGCGGAGGCTGCGGACGGCGAGGAAGAAGGCGGCGGCGGTGAGGGTGGTGGAGAGGAGGAAGAGGAGCGCGACGCCGAGGTGGAGGAGGGCGTGCGGCTCACGGAGGATGCGGGCGAGCACGAGGTAGCCGGCGGAGGCGGTGAGGACGGCGCCGAGGGCGGGGGCGGCCCAGCGGTGGAAGGCGAGCCGCTTGGGGAGGGCGGAGAGCAGGGAGCCGGTGGGTATGGAGACGAAGGTGCCGAAGAGCAGGCCCACCATGGCCCCGAGGGGTACCGAGGTGTAGCGGAAGGCGACGAGCGCGACCAGGGCGCCCCAGAGCGCCCCGCCGATGACGCCGACCTGGGTGGTGCGAACGATGAGCCGGATACGCCAGGCGTTGGCGTTCATCGGTGGAAATCCTCCGGAACTGGGCTGCTGATCAGGAGAAATGGTCGAACTCGCCGGCCTTGACGGCCAGCAGGAGGGAATCGAGCTTCGCTACCTCGATGACCAGAACGCTCTGCGGGTCATCGGACTCCCGCAGATGACGAAGGCCCGCCGCGCCCGTGGCAAGTTCAACACAGCTACCGCCCGCGTTTGATCCGCTGAACGATGACTTCTGCCAACGCAGTTCTGGCATCAGGCGCCCTTCACGCTTGGAGCAGGTAGAGAAGATGTCGGATGAGCCCCCACGAGTCGCGCGCCGAGAGGGACGACTGGCCGGTGTCGACCGGAGGCAGCGCAAGATCGCTCAGCTTGTTGAACGTTCTGCGGTACGTCTCGATCGAGTGCCGGTCGCCAAGATACTCGGTGTGGCTTGGGTGATCCACAACAATGGTGGAGAGGTCCGCCGACCCCGGGTCCAACAGCAGGAATTGGCCTGTGTGCGGCGGCTTCTTCAGTGCCGTGAACGGTAGAACCTGGATGGTCACGTTGGGCAGCTCGGACACCTCAAGCAGGTGCGCCAGCTGCGCTCTCATCACGGCGTCTCCGGGGAAACGCAGGCGCAGAGCCGTTTCGTGAATCACGAAACGGAACTCCCGGCGCGGAAGGTCGGTCAGGATCCGCTGCCGGTTGATCCGGAAGTCGATCTCGGCTTCCACGTCCAACTTGCGGTCGCGATGAGCGTCTTCGTAGATCGCTTCGGCATATGCGGACACCTGTAGGAGACCGGGCACGTAGAACGTCTCGTAGTTGTCGATCCGAGCCGCGCTGTCCTCGGTCTCGGCCAGATCGAGCGCAAGATCCGGCACCCGGTCGGCGAACTCCGACCACCATCCCTTGCCCGTCCGCCGCCCCATGTCCGCGAGCTTGGCCCGGTAGACCGGGTCCTCACAGCCGTAGGCATCGAGCCAGATCCCCAACCGTTCCTGGTTGAGGCCTGTTCGACCCGCCTCCGTATGGCTGACGGCCGGACTCTTCATCCCCACGAGTGCTCCGGCTTCCGGTGCAGACAAGCCCGCCGCCAGCCGCAGGCGCTGCAACTCCTCGCCGAAGCGGCGTTGCCGCTGGCTGATCTCTCCCCTGAGCCCCACAGCGCTCCTTCCCTCTCCCCGAGTGTTCCGCATCGGCTCGACCCGATGCCACCGGCCAAGCATCACCCACAAGGGTCAACCTTGGCGCACTAGTTGCAACGTTTTAACTCTGCACCCTACTCTCAGTGGTGCACCGATCACGCGACGGATCGTCAATCACTGTTCGGCCCTCCGTCGGTGAGTCACTCCTCCCCACCTCACGGAGGTCCCCATGCGTGCCCCCACCCCGCCCGACTGGTTCGTCGTCCGCCACGAGCTGCGAGCCCTCCTCACCACGGCCGGCTGGCGCGCGGACGCCATCCACGACGCCGAACTCGCCCTTCATGAGCTGTTTGTGAATGCCTGGAAGCACACGGGGACCCAGGCGCCCCACGTCATCGCCGCCCTCTGCCCGCGCACGCTGCGGGTCTCGGTCTGCGACGACAGCCCGGACCTGCCCGAACTGCGCACCTGCACCGACCCCTACGCGGTCTCGGGCCGCGGCCTCCACCTCGTCCAGGCCCTCACCGACCGCTTCGGCGCCGAGCCCGCGAAGCACGGCAAGGTGGTCTGGTTCGAGCTGGAGGCCACCGCGTGAACGCCCCTCTCGAACCCCACGACAAGATCCTGCGCACCTACAGCGAGCCCGAGGTGACCGCCCTGCTCCGCGAACTCCACGAGCGCGGAAAGCCGTTCGGCATCCAGTGGGGCTCCGCGGCCGTCAGCGGCAGCACCATCGACGGGCGACTCCTCGTCGACTTCGGCGACACCTCCGTGGCCACCCTGCTCAACCTGCTCGCCCTCCTCCGCGAGGGGCTCAGGACCTCGTGAACTTCCTCATCGGCGCAGCCTTCGCCGTCCTCCTCGCCCTCGCCCTCGCCACCGTCGTCACCGGCGTCATCACCGCACTCAAGGTCCACGACACCGAGGAGAACGAGCACAACTGCTGAACGAAACGGGAGCAGTGTTGCTACTCCTGTCCGGCCGCCCCCGACCGGGGAACCCCGGGGCCCCGGGGTGCGAGGGGGCGGCTCAGGACCAGATGGGTCGTGGTGCTCCCCAACTGCGCCAGCTCGTCGACGATCTCCTCAAGATGCCCCATCGACGTGGTCGCGATCTTCAGCGCATAGCAGTCGTCCCCCGTGGTCCGCAGACACTCCAGGATCTCCGACCGCTCCTCCAGCAACCGCCGCAGCGGCTCGTGCCGCACCGCCGGCCCCGGGTACTTCAACCGCACGACCGCCGTCACCGGGAACCCCGTGCGCTCCAGGTCCACCTCGGCCCGGTACCCCGTGATCACTCCCGCCGCTTCCAGCCGCCGCACCCGCTCCGTCGTCGCCGACGCGCTCAGGTTCACCCGCCGCGCCAGCTCCGTGAAAGCGATCCGCCCGTCCTCCTGGAGCTCGGCCAGGATCGCCCAGTCCGTCGCGTCAAGAATCTCGGTCATGCGCCCAGGTTGCCGGTGATTCCACGGCGGAACAACCCCCCGACCGGTAGATGTCACACCAGTCAATCCAGCCGACATCCTCGCTTGCCCCTGCCCCAGGGACAAGGCGCAGAGTAGCCCCCGTGCACGAGGACCTGATCACCATCGGCGAGCTCGCCGCCCTCACCCGGCTCAGCCCCAAGGCCCTGCGCCTCTACGGGGAACGCGGCCTACTGCCCCCCGCCGACGTCGACCCGCACACCGGGGTCCGCCGCTACGGCCTCGCCCAGGTCGAACGGGCCCGCCGGATCGCGCTGTTGCGCGCCGTCGGCATGCCACTGGCCCGGATCGCGGCCGTGCTCGACGCGGACGGCGACGAGTCCGCGCTCCTGCTCGACGCCCACTGGCGCGAGCAGGAACGCACGCACAGGGCCCGCCGGTACGCGGTGGGCTACGCCCGCACCGTACTCACCGGAAGGACTTCGACCATGTACCGGATCGCCGAACGCGACGTTCCCGAACAGCAGGTGCTCTGCATCCAGCGGCACGTCACGGGAGCCACCCTCGTCCCCTTCCTGAACGAGGCCGGCGAGCAGCTCGTCGCCCACCTCGGGTCGACCGGCGCACGTCTCTCCGGGCCGATCTTCAGCATCTTCCACGGCCACGTCGGCGAGGACTCGGACGGCCTGGTGGAGGTGTGCGCCCCGACGCTGAACGCCGTCGGGCCGACCGGCGCGATCTCCGTGCGGATCCACCCCGCCCACCGCGAGGCGTACACCGAACTCACCAAGGAACACCGGGACTTCGCCACGGTGGCCGCCGTCCACTACGCCGTCGCCGCCTGGGTCGAGGAGCAGGGCTACGAGCGCCACGGTGGCAACCGGGAGGTGTACTACCCGAACTTCGAGACCGCCGCTCCGCACGAGCACACCTCGGACGTCACCGTCCCCTTCCGCCCCCGCCCGACGACGGCGTAGCACCTACGCCTCCACCTGGCGCAACCTCTCCAGCAGGGCCATCAACTGCCGCTGCTCGTCCGGGTTGAGCGGCGCCAGCAGCTCCGCGTTGGCCGCCTCCGCCAGCTCCGCGCAGCGGGCGAGCACGGCCACGCCCTCCTCGGTGACGGTGACGGCGTTCTTGCGCCGGTCGACCGGGTCCGGCGCGCGCAGCACGTAGCCGGACCGCTGGAGGTGGTTGAGCGCGCCGACCATGTCCTTGGGGTCGACGGCCAGGCGGCGCCCCAACTCCGCCTGCGCCACCGGACCGTACTCGGCGACACCGGCGAGCACGGCGTGCTGGAGGAGCTTCAGCCCCTCCACCGCGATCGCGTCGGCGACCAGGCCCCGGCCACGCGCCGCGACCCGGCCGGTGAGCCAGCTCGGCAGGGTCTGGATGTGCTGGAGGGGCGTGGTCACGGCCCCAGCCTACTCCGATTTCCATTGGACATCCCAACGGTTCTCGCCATACCGTTGGGGCACCCAATGAATTCGCCGGATCGGGGAGGTCCTGTGCTGCGCGTCCGCCATGAGGTCGACGGCTCTTCCGCGCTGCTGCACGCCGAGGAGGCGCCGGTACCCGAGGCCCGCACCGGGGAGCTGCTGGTCCGGGTGCAGGCGATCGGCGTCACCCTGCCCACCGTCCGCAGGCTCCGTGACAGCCGCGAGCCCCTCCCCCTCGGCGGCGAGATCGCCGGCCGCGTCGTCGCCACCGGTCCCGGCGCCGGCGGCTTCGCGGCCGGCGACCGCGTCACCGGGCTCTGCTTCACCGACGCCTACGCCGAGTACGCCGTCCTGCCCGTCGCGATGGCTTCCCGCATCCCGGACGACGCCACCGCCGTCGAGGCCGTCGCCCTGGTCCGCAGCGGCCTCGTCGCACGCGGCGCCCACGAGGCGGCACGCGCCGAACCAGGTGGGTCCGTCCTGGTCACGGCCGCCGCGAGCGGGGTCGGCACGCTCGCCCTCCAGTACGCCGGGGCCGGCGGCGCGGGCCGCGTCGTCGCCGCCGTCGGCAGCGCCGCCAAGGCCGACTTCGTCCGCTCCCTCGGCGCCGACGAGGTCGTGCTCTACCGGGACCTCGACCGGAGCGGCCCGTACGACGCGATCCTCGACGGCGTCGGCGGTGACCTCCTCCCGAGCGCCGTCCGCGCCCTCGCCACCGGCGGCCGGCTGGTCGCCTACAGCTCCGGCGGCGGCACCGTCGAGGCGTACGAGCTCCTCCTGCGCGGCGCCTCGGTGACCGGCTTCCAGATCCGCGCGATCGCCACCGGCCGCCCCGATCTCTACGCCCGCTGGCGCGACGACCTCTGGCACCACCGTGCCGCCGGCACCTTGCGCACCGCCGTGCACGCCGAGCTCCCCCTCACCGACGCGGCCCGCGCCCACACCCTCATCGAGCAGCGCCGCAACCTCGGCAAGGTGGTCCTGGTCCCCTGACCACCCCGGAACAGGAAGTCGGACCGGCCGACTTCCCACGCCACCACCTCGGCAAGGAGACCCCAGCCCCCAAGCCACACGGGGCATACGGACCACCGAACGACCCCGGAACAGGAAGTCGGACCGGCCGACTTCCCACGCCACCACCTCGGCAAGGAGACCCCAGCCCCCAGGCCACACGGGGCGTACGGACCACCGAACGACCGCGGAACAGGAAGTCGGACCGGCCGACTTCCCACGCCACCACCTCGGCAAGGAGACCCCAGCCCCCAGGCCACACGAGGCGTACGGACCACCGAACGACCGCGGAACAGGAAGTCGGACCGGCCGACTTCCCACGCCACCACCCCCGCAATCTCCGGGCCGACCCTGAGCGGAACCCTGAGAGCGGTCATGCCTGCTCAGGAGCAGGGTCGGGGGCGGGATCGGCTTGCGGGCTGAGGCTTTCGGCGCCGCGACGGCGCAGCATGGAAGTACGCCAGCCGGAGGGACCGGCCAACGGCATCACCACAGCAACGGAGTTCGCCATGAGCCGCCTCGCCCGCCCCCGCCACAACCGCGTCATCGCCGGCGTCTGCGCCGGGCTCGCCGAGCGCTTCGGGCTCACGCCGTGGACGATGCGCGTGATCTTCCTCGCCTCCTGCCTGCTGCCCGGCCCGCAGTTCCTCATCTACCTGGCGCTCTGGCTGCTGCTGCCCCAGGAGCCGTGACACCGGAAGGCGACGGAAGGCACCGGGAAGAGCCGGGAAGCGCCGGGAAGCGCCGGGAAGCGCCGGGAAGCGCCGAGGGGCCGCCCCTCCCCCTGCGGGAGCGGGCGGCCCCTCCGGCCGTGCTGCGGACCTGCCGCGGGCGGCGGGCCGGTCAGCCGGTGAGGCCCGGCAGCGGGAGGGTCTGGGTCAGCCCGCCGAGCGGGGTCTTGTCCAGGCCCGGCACGTTCGGCAGGGCGGCCCGGTTGCTGGTGACACCGGCGAGCGGGGCGGCCGGCTGGCCCGCGGTGGGGGCGAGGCTGCCGAGGGTGGAGCTGACCTTGTCGGCGACCGGCAGCTTGCCCGCGGCGTCGGTGAGGGCGCTGGTGGCGGCCGGGTTGGTCAGCAGGCCGGTCGGAAGCCCGAGACCGCCGGCGGCGGCGGCCGGAGCGGCGGACGCGCCTCCGGCGCCGACCGCGGCGATCGCGATGCCGAGCGCGGCGGTGCCGGCGGCCTTGAGAGTGGCCTGCTTCATGTGGTTCCCCTTGGGTCCTCGTCCGGTGGCCGACACGCGCGGCCGACGCGACGGGCCCGCCGCCACGGCCTGTCAGCAGTGACGCGCACACCGTAGTGAGGGGACCGGTCGGGGTTCAACGCGATTCACCCGCCCGAGCGAGAAGTCGGATGAACGCCAACTCCCTTGGCGGCACGTGGCGTTCATCCGACCGGAGCGGACGCGCTCAGCTGCCGGCGCTGAACAGCCACTCGGCCTTGAGCTCGGCGTAGCCCGGCTTGATCACGTCGTTGATCATCGCGAGCCGCTCGTCGAACGGCAGGAAGGCCGACTTCATCGCGTTCACGGTGAACCACTCCAGGTCCCCCAGCGTGTAGCCGAAGGCCTCGACCAGGTGCGCGAACTCGCGGCTCATGCTGGTGCCGCTCATCAGCCGGTTGTCGGTGTTCACGGTGACCCGGAACTTCAGCCGGCTGAGCAGCCCGATCGGGTGCTCGGCGTACGAAGTGGCCGCACCGGTCTGCAGGTTGGAGGTCGGGCACATCTCCAGCGGGATGCGCTTGTCGCGCACGTACGCGGCCAGGCGGCCCAGCTTGACGGTGCCGTCGTCCTCGACCGTGATGTCGTCGACGATCCGCACGCCGTGGCCGAGGCGGTCGGCGCCGCAGCACTGCAGGGCCTCCCAGATCGACGGCAGGCCGAAGGCCTCGCCCGCGTGGATGGTGAAGTGGTTGTTCTCGCCCTTGAGGTAGTCGAAGGCGGCCTGGTGGCGGGTGGGCGGGAAGCCCGCCTCGGCACCGGCGATGTCGAAGCCGACGACGCCGGCGTCCCGGTGACGGTTGGCCAGCTCGGCGATCTCGGAGGAGCGCGCGGCGTGCCGCATCGCGGTGATCAGGGTGCCGATCCGGATCCGGCGGCCGGCGGCGCGGGCGTTGGCCTCGCCGAGCCGGAAGCCCTCCTGGACGGCCTCGACGACCTCGTCCAGGGTCAGGCCGCGCTCCAGGTGCTGCTCGGGGGCGTAGCGGACCTCGGCGTAGACGACGCCGTCGGCGGCGAGGTCCTCGGCGCAGTCGGCGGCGACCTTGATCAGGGCCTCGCGGGTCTGCATGACGGCGCAGGTGTGGGCGAAGGTCTCCAGGTAGCGGACCAGCGAGCCGGAGTCGGCGGCCTCGCGGAACCAGGCGCCGAGCTCCTCGGGGTCGGTGGTGGGGAGGCCCTCGTAGCCGACGGCCGCGGCCAGCTCGACCACGGTCTCGGGGCGCAGGCCGCCGTCGAGGTGGTCGTGCAGGAGCACCTTCGGCGCGCGGGCGATCTGGTCGGGGGTGGGGATCCGGGGGCCGGTGCCCGCGGTGGTGACGGGGATCTGCTTCTCCATTGCGGGAGTGTAGCTCCTACGCGCGTAGACAGGCCACCGTCCACGGGGCGAATCGTCCAATGTCCACCGGGAATTCCACCAAAGGGATGATCCGGGCAACCTCCCCGCCCCACGCCCCGGGCCGGACCGGGCCCGCGCGCCGACGCTCTTCGGCCGCTCCCCCGCCCGCGACCGTCAGTCGTGCGCCAGCAGCCGCCCCCGCCGCGACAGCACGAAGTCCCGGAACGCCGCCGCCGGAGGGGTCAGCGGCCGCCCCGCCGCCCATGCCAGCCCGATCGCCCGCCGGGTGCGCGGCGCCGTCACCTCCAGCTCGACCACCCCCGGCCGCGGCACCAGCGCCGGAGGCAGCAGCGCCACCCCCAGCCCCGCCGCCACCAGCCCGCGCAGCGTCTCCGTCTCCTCCCCCTCGAACGCGATCCGCGGCACGAACCCGGCCTCCGCACAGAAGCCGTCCGTGATCGCCCGCATCCCGTAGCCGGGCTCCAGCCCGACGAACGGCTCCTCCGCCACCTCCGCCAGCCGGATCCGGCGCCGCCCGGCCAGCCGGTGGTCCGCCGGGACCACCAGGTGCAGCCGCTGCTCGTCCAGCCGCCGGGCGGCCAGCGCCGGGTCGTCGTCCGGGACCGGCGCGACCAGGCACAGGTCCAGCTCCCCCGCGCGCAGCCGGTCCAGCATCGCGCCCACGTAGTCCTGCACCAGCTGGAACCGCACCAGCGGGTACGCCGCCCGGAAGTCCCGCAGCAGGGCCGGCACCGCGTCCGTCCCCATGGTGTGCAGGAAGCCGAACGCCACCCGGCCCGCCTCCGGATCGGCCTCCGCGCGCGCCGCCTCGGCGCCGCGCTCGACCTCGGCCAGCGCCCGTTCCACCGAAGCCAGCAGCAGCCGGCCGGCCCGGGTCAGCCGGACCGTCCGGCCCTGACGGGCCAGCAGGTCGACACCCAGCTCCGCCTCCAGCCGGGCCACCGCCCGGGACAGCGTCGGCTGCGGCATCGCCAGCAGCGCCGCCGCCTGCGTCACGTGCTCCAGCCGAGCCACCGCGGCGAACTGCGCCAGCAGCGGCGCGAGTTGCACGGCGGGAAGCTCCGGCCCCAGCTCCGCGAGCCGGACCGGCTCCGCACCCGCGTCCATCCTGCCCTCCTGTCATCGCCACACGCTCGGCTCATACGCCCGTGCATGGATTATGGACGGTTGATGCATTGGACGCATCAGCCCGGCCGTCCTAACGTCGACGTCATGCAGCCCTCCAGTACCAGGGCGTCCGCGCCCACGCCGGACGCCCTCACCCCGCCGATGCCGCACCGCGACGACCGCCACCGCCCCGGGCAGCGCTCCTTCCGCCGCGCCAACCTCGCCCTGTTCGCGGCCGGCATCGCGACCTTCGTCCTCCTCTACTCCACCCAGGGCCTGCTGCCGGTCCTCTCCGACGACCTCGGCCTCACCCCCGGCCAGGCCAGCTGGACGGCCTCCGCCGCCACCCTCGGCCTCGCCCTCGCCCTGCTCCCCGCCAGCGCGCTCTCCGACCGGTACGGCCGCACCGCCGTGATGACGGCCTCCACGCTCGGCGCCTCCGCCCTCGCGCTCGCCCTGCCGTTCGCACCGGACCTCACCACCCTGGTCGTGCTCAGGGTCCTCCAGGGCGCCGTGCTCGCCGGGCTCCCCGCCACCGCGATGGCCTACCTCGCCGAGGAGGTCCACCCCTCCGCGCTCGCCTCCGCGATGGGCCTGTACGTGGCGGGCAACAGCATCGGCGGCATGGGCGGACGGCTGCTCTCCGGCTGGGTCGCGGCCGGCCTCGGCTGGCGCTGGGGGCTCGCCGCCTCCGCCGCCCTCGCCCTGCTCGCCACCCTCGCGTTCCGGCTGCTGATCCCCGCCGCCCGGCACTTCACCCCCGCCCCGGTGGACGCCCGCGCCCTCGCCCGCACCGTCGGCCGGCACCTGCGCAACCCGCTGCTGCTGCGGCTGTACGCGCTGGGGCTGCTGTTCATGGCCGTGTTCGGCGCGGTCTACAACACCGTCGGCTACCGGCTGATCGCCGCGCCCTTCCACCTGCCGGAGTCGGTCGCCGCCTCGATCTTCGTGGTCTACCTGGTCGGCACCGGCACCTCCGCCGCCGCGGGCCGGCTGGCCGGCCGGCTCGGCCGCCGGGGCGCCCTGTACGTCGCGATCGGCACCACCGCCCTCGGGCTGCTGCTCTCCCTCGCCGACTCCCTGGTCCTCGCCCTGCTCGGGCTGGTGCTGATCACCGCCGGCTTCTTCGCCGGCCACGCCACCGCCTCCTCGGCCGTCGGCCGCACCGCCACCGAGGGCCGCGCCCAGGCCTCCGCGCTCTACCTGATCGCCTACTACCTGGGCAACAGCCTCGGCGGCACCATCGGCGCCGACGCCTACCACGCCACCGGCTGGCCCGGCGCGGCCACCATCGGCCTCACCGCCATGGCCCTCGCCGCCGCCGTCACCCTCTACGCCACCCGCCGGGCCCACACCGCCACCCGCCGGGCCGCTCTCCCCACGACCCGCTGACCCGGGGGTCCGCCGACCCGCCAATCCGGGGGTCCGCCAATCCGGGGGTCCGCCGACCCGGGGGTCCGGTGGTCCGGGGCTCCGGCGGATACCTGACGTTCGCTGTCAGGTATCCGCCGTAGCTTCCCCCCGTCCCACCAGTACGGCGAACGGAGGAACGCACCATGGCCACCTTCATCCTCATCCCCGGCGCGCTGCACGGCGGCTGGTGGTACCGGCCGCTCACCGAGGGGCTGCGGGCCGCCGGGCACGAGGCGCACCCGCTGACCCTGACCGGGGTGAGCGAGCGGGGGCACGTCGGGGCGGTGGGCGGGGTCAACCTGGACGTCCACGTCCAGGACGTGCTGGCGCTGCTGGAGGCGGAGCGGGTCACCGACGCCGTGCTGGTCGCGCACAGCTACGGGGGGATGGTCGCCTCCGCGGTGGCCGACCGCGCGCCGGAGCGGATCGCCGGGCTGGTCCACGCGGACGCCTTCGTGCCGCGCGACGGCGAGTCCGCGTACGCGATCGCCAACGACGTGTGGAAGCAGCGCTACCTGGCCGGCGCCGCAGCGGGCGGCGGCCACACCCTGGTCGGCCGGAACCCCGCCCTCGACCCGCCCGCCACCGTCCACCCGCTGGCCAGCCTGCTCCAGCCGGTCACCCTCACCGGCGCCGCCGACGCCCTGGACGTCCCCCGCGTCTACCTGCACGCACAGAACTTCGCGGACTCCCCGTTCCTGGAGACGTACGCCCGCCTGCGCACCGACCCCGCCTGGACCGTCCACGCCCTCCCCACCGGCCACGACCTCGTCCGCGAGGCCCCCGAGGAGTTCCTGAGGCTCACCCTCACCGCAGCCGGCCGAGGAACGCCCGGCCGGCGGCTGCCGTCGCTGGACTCCGGAATATGAGCACCGATCCTGCTGCGTACGACCGGTTGCGCGAGATCGCCGATCAGCTGCCGCAGATCCCCGGGACAGGGAAGATCGAGATCGCCGATGGCGAGATCGTCATGCTGATGCCGCCGGTCAGGAGGCACGAACTCGCCGTGATCCGCATCGCTCGGCAGCTCAACGCCCACACCGTCGCCGTCGGCCCCTGGACGATCGACACCGGCGGGCTGCTCACGTACGCCTGATCCGGCGTACGTGAGCAGGCCCCCGAAGACCGTCAGGCGATGCGGTCCAGGACGATCGGGGCCGGGGTGAACGCCGTGCCGGCCGGGGCGACCTCGATGCCGCCGGCGAGCGCCTCGATCGCGTAGTCGAAGCGCTCGGGGGTGTCGGTGTGCAGGGTCAGCAGGGGCTGGCCGGCGATCACGGTGTCGCCCGGCTTGGCGTGCATCTCGACCCCCGCGCCGGCCTGCACCGGGTCCTCCTTGCGGGCGCGGCCGGCGCCGAGGCGCCAGGCGCAGACGCCCACCGCGTAGGCGTCGAGGGTGGTGAGGACACCGGAGGCGGGGGCCGCAACGACGTGCTGCTCGCGGGCGACCGGCAGCGGGGCGTCGACGTCGCCGCCCTGGGCGGCGATCATGCGGCGCCAGTGGTCCATCGCGGAGCCGTCGCGCAGCGCGTCGGCCGGGTCCTTGCCGTGCACGCCCGCGGCGGCCAGCATCTCGCGGGCCAGCGCGAGGGTGAGCTCGACGACGTCGGCCGGGCCGCCCCCGGCCAGCACCTCGACCGACTCGCGGACCTCCAGCGCGTTGCCGGCGGTGAGGCCGAGCGGGGTGGACATGCCGGTGAGCAGGGCGACGGTGTTGACGCCCGCCGAGGTGCCGAGGCCGACCATGGTGCGGGCCAGTTCGCGGGCGTCCTCGATGTTCTTCATGAAGGCGCCGGAGCCGACCTTCACGTCGAGGACGAGCGCGCCGGTGCCCTCGGCGATCTTCTTGGACATGATCGAGGAGGCGATCAGCGGGATCGCCTCGACGGTGCCGGTGACGTCGCGCAGCGCGTAGAGCTTCTTGTCGGCCGGGGCGAGGCCGTCGCCGGCCGCGCAGATGACCGCACCGGTGTCCCGGAGCACCTGCAGCATCTCCTCGTTGGAGAGCAGGGCGCGCCAGCCGGGGATGGACTCCAGCTTGTCGAGGGTGCCGCCGGTGTGGCCGAGGCCGCGGCCGGACAGCTGCGGGACGGCCGCGCCGCAGGCGGCGACCAGCGGGGCGAGCGGCAGGGTGATCTTGTCGCCGACGCCGCCGGTGGAGTGCTTGTCGCTGGTGGGCTGCGCCAGCGAGGAGAAGTCCATCCGGACGCCGGAGCGGATCATGGCGTCCGTCCAGCGGCTGATCTCGTGCGGGTTCATGCCGTTCAGCAGGATCGCCATGGCCAGGGCGGACATCTGCTCGTCGGCGACCTCGCCGCGGGTGTAGGCGTCGATGACCCAGTCGATCTGAGCGTCGCTCAGCTCTCCGCGGTCGCGCTTGGTCCTGATGACGGAGATGGCGTCCATGGTTGCTCCATTGCTCCCGGATGGGTTTCGGAAAAAGCGAAGAGTGTCGCGAGGCAGGGGCGGAAAGCCCCGCTCGCGACACTCTACGCGCGTAACAAACGCGAGTGCTAGAGCCGCTCGGGCCCGAACGCGTCGGGCAGCACGTCACTCATCGGACGCACACCGGACGGCAGCTCGATCAGCAGATCGGGCCCGCCGTGCTCGTACAGCAGCTGGCGGCAGCGGCCGCACGGCATCAGCAGCGCCCCGGCACCGTCCACGCAGGTGAACGCGGTCAGCCGGCCGCCGCCGCTCGCGTGCAGCGCGGAGACCAGGCCGCACTCGGCGCACAGCCCGAGCCCGTACGAGGCGTTCTCCACATTGCACCCGGTGACCACCCGGCCGTCGTCCACCAGCGCGGCGGCACCGACCGGGAACCTGCTGTACGGCGCGTACGCGTGGCTCATCGCCTCGCGCGCCGCCGTCCGCAGCGCGGCCCAGTCCACCGCCTCGGCGGGGGCCGTCACTTGCCCTGCCCCTTGCGGTAGATCTGGCCGTCGGCCTTCGGCGGCCGCAGCCGCTGCGAGGCCAGCGAGAGCACCACCAGGGTGATCACGTACGGCGTGGCGACGATCAGCGGACGCTGCACCTCGTCGGTGGTGAAGTACCAGACGAACAGGCCGCCGGAGACCACCAGGGAGATCAGCGCCGGCGTCGGCTTGCGGCGGTACGCCTGCCACGCCGCCAGCAGCACCATCGCGATGGCGACCACCAGGATCAGCACGTGGACCGACTCCGGGTCGCGCAGCTGGAGGCTGTCGGTGAAGCCGAACAGGCCCGCGCCGACGGCGAGGCCGCCCGGCATCCAGTTGCCGAAGATCATCGCGGCGAGGCCGATGAAGCCCCGGCCCAGGGTCTGGCCGTCCTTGTAGAAGTGCGCGGCGACCAGCGAGAGGTACGCGCCGCCGAGGCCCGCGAAGGCGCCCGAGGCGATGACCGCCAGGTACTTGTACTTGTAGACGTTGACGCCCAGCGACTCGGCGGCCGTCGGGTTCTCGCCGCAGGAGCGCAGCCGCAGGCCGAAGACGGTCCGCCAGAGCGCGAAGTAGCTGGCGACGATCAGCACGCCGGCCAGGATGACGACGACCGACAGGTTGGTGACCAGACCGCCGAGCACGCCGGCGACGTCGGAGACCAGGAACCAGTGGTGGGACTCGATGTCCTTCAGCCAGGAGGACAGGCCGGGCACGGTCAGGTACGGCAGCGGATCGGCCGGCGGGGACTGGTTCGCACCGGCGCCGAACGCGATGTAGTCCTTGTAGTAGATCCGGTTGACGTACGCGCAGATGCCGGGGATCAGCAGGTTGATGCCGACGCCGGAGACGATGTGGTCGACGCCGAAGGTCACCGTGATGACCGCATGCAGCAGACCGCCGAGCGCACCGCCGAGCATGCCGGCCACCAGGCCGAACCAGGGGTTGACCAGGTAGCCGCCCCAGGCCCCGGCGAAGGTGCCGGCGACCATCATGCCTTCGAGACCGATGTTGACGACGCCGGCCCGCTCGGACCAGAGACCGCCGAGACCGGCCATGCCGATCGGGACCGCCGCGCCCAGCGCCGCGGTGATCTGGCCGGAGGAGGTCAGCGCGTGGTTGTCGGTGATCATGCCGACGGCGGAGAACAGGACGAGGGCGCCCGCGACCAGCAGCAGCACCACCGGCCAGGACATCTTGCGCTTCTTGGCGGGCGCGCCGCCGGGCGTCTTCGCGCGAACAGCGGTGGCCGTACTCACGCCGACACCTCCTTCTTCTGGGCGGCCGCGGCGGCAGCCTGGGCGGCGAGCTCGGCGCCGACCTTCTGCTGCTGGCGCTTCAGGCCGTAGCGGCGGACCAGCTCGTAGGCGACGACGACGCAGATGACGATGGTGCCCTTCATGACGTCGACGATCTCGAACGGGAACTCACCGTTCTGCGGCAGCGGGAGCTGCGAGCCGGTGGCGTCGAGGAAGGCGAAGAGCAGGGCGGCGAAGACCATGCCGATCGGGCTGTTGCGACCGAGCAGGGCGACCGAGATGCCCAGGAAGCCGAGGCCGGCCTGGAAGCTCTGGCCGAAGTTGTAGGAGTTCTGCATCAGCTCCGGCAGGCCGATGAGGCCGGCCAGCGCGCCGGAGACCACCATCGAGGTGACCACCATGCGCTTGACGTTGACGCCGGACGCGGTGGCCGCGCTCTCCGAGCGGCCGGTGGCGCGCAGGTCGAAGCCGAAGCGGGTGCGGTTCAGGGTGAACTGGAAGGCCACGCCGACCAGGACCGCGATGACGACGAAGCCCCAGAGCGGGCCGCCGTCGGTGTCGATCGAGAAGAACCGACTGGACTCCGAGATCGGGTCGGTCTGGATCGAGTTGCTGGTGGTGCCCTTCTCCGGCGCGAAGATGCCGGGGACGAGCAGCAGACCGACCACCGCGGTGGCGATCGAGTTCAGCATGATGGTCGAGATGACCTCGCTGACGCCGCGGTAGACCTTCAGCAGGCCGGCCACGGCCGCCCACATGCCACCGACCAGCATCGCGGTCAGCAGCAGCAGCGGGATCTGGATGACCGCCGGGAGGTCGACCTGGCTGCCGACGAACGCGGCGAACAGCGCGGCGAGCTTGTACTGGCCCTCGACACCGATGTTGAAGAGGTTCATGCGGAAGCCGAAGGCGGCGGCCGCGGCGGCGAGGTAGTACGTGGTGGACCGGTTGATGATGGCCACCTGGCCGTCCGACTTGGTGCCGTACGTGATCATCACGTTCCAGGCGTCGAACGGGTTCTTGCCGGAGGTCGCCAGCAGCAGCGAGCAGATGACGACGGACAGCACGACGGCGAGCACCGGCGCCGCGAGGGCGAGCACGATCTTCTCGCCGCTGAACCGCTGTGCCAGGCCGCCCTTGGCGGCGGCCGCGGGCGCGGCGGGAGCGGGCTTGGGACTGGTCATGTGGCTACTCCCCCGCCTGCTGGTCGTCGGCGGTGTCGGTGGGGGTGTCGGACGGCGCGGCCGCGGTGCCCTCGGCCGCGAGGGCCTGCGCCTGGGCGACCGCCTCCGGCTCGGACTCGATGTGGCCGCTGGCGGCACCGGTCATCGCGGTGCCGAGGTCCTCGGCGGTCACGGTCTCCGGATCGGCGTCGGCGACCAGCCGGCCGCGGTAGATCACCCGGATGGTGTCGGAGAGGCCGATCAGCTCGTCCAGGTCGGCGGAGATCAGCAGCACGGCGAGGCCGGCCCGCTGGGCGTTCTTGATGTGCTCCCAGATCTGCGCCTGGGCGCCGACGTCCACACCGCGGGTGGGGTGGGCGGCGATCAGCAGCTTGGGGTCGTGGCTCATCTCGCGGCCGATGATCAGCTTCTGCTGGTTGCCGCCGGAGAGGGAGGCCGCGGTGACCTCGATGCCGGGGGTGCGGACGTCGTACTCCTCGACGATCCGCTGGGTGTCCCTGCGGGCGGCGGCCGGGTCGAGCAGCACGCCGTTGGAGTTCGGGCGCTCGGTGACGTGGCCGAGGATCCGGTTCTCCCAGAGCGGGGCCTCCAGCAGCAGGCCGTGCCGGTGGCGGTCCTCGGGGATGTAGCCGATGCCGGCCTCGCGGCGGGCCCGGGTGAGGGTGCCGGAGAGGTCCTTGCCGTCCAGCGTGACGCTGCCGGCGTCCAGCGGGAGCATGCCCATGACGGCCTCGACCAGTTCGGCCTGGCCGTTGCCCTCGACACCGGCGATGCCGAGGATCTCGCCCTTGTGGATGCGCAGCGAGATGTCGTCCAGGACGACGCGCTCGATGCCCTCGGCGTCGGTCTTGGCGATCCGCAGGCCGTCCACGCGCAGCATCTCGGTGGTGGTGACGGTCGACTCGCGGCTCTCCGGGGAGGGCAGTTCGCTGCCGACCATCAGCTCGGCGAGCTGGGGGGCGGTGACCTGCTTCGGGTCGGCGTCGCCGACGGTGGTGCCGCGGCGGATGACGCTGATCGCGTCGGCCACCGAGAGCACCTCGTGCAGCTTGTGCGAGATGAAGATGACGGTGACGCCCTCGGACTTCAGCTCCCGCAGGTTGTCGAACAGGGCGTCGACCTCCTGCGGGACGAGCACGGCCGTGGGCTCGTCGAGGATGAGGATCTTGGCGCCGCGGTAGAGCACCTTGAGGATCTCGACGCGCTGGCGGTCGGCCACCCCGAGGTCCTCGACCAGCGCGTCCGGGCGCACGCCCAGGCCGTACTGCTCGGAGAGCTGCGCGATCTTCTCCTTGGCCCTGGCCCCGATGCCGTACAGGTGCTCGCCGCCGAGGACGACGTTCTCCAGGACGGTGAGGTTGTCGGCGAGCATGAAGTGCTGGTGCACCATGCCGATGCCGCGCGCGATGGCGTCGCCCGGAGTGTTGAACTCGCACAGGTCGCCGTTGATCGCGATGGTGCCCTCGTCCGGCTTCTGCATGCCGTAGAGGATCTTCATCAGCGTCGACTTCCCGGCGCCGTTCTCGCCCATGAGGGCGTGCACGGTGCCGGTGCGGACGGTGAGGTTGATGTCGTGGTTGGCCACGACGCCGGGGAAGCGCTTGGTGATGCCGCGCAGTTCGACGGCCGGTGTCGCCGTCCCCGCGCTGGGGTTACCGCCCGTCATCGGGGCGGGGTCGGATGCGGTGATGGCGGTCTCCTGGTGGTCTGGAGGCGCGTCGTTGCGCTGGAGGGCCAAAGCGGGAAGGGGGGAGAGACGGGACGGGGCCCGGGGGGTACGCACTGAGCGCACCCTTCCGGGCCCCTCCCTGAGTTGCGTCCATCATGGCGTTGCCGGGCAGGCGGCAGCGGCAGTGACGTCCGGTCGAGCCCGGGAGCCTTACAGCTTCGACGGGTCGGTCGGGATGGTGGTCTGGCCGCTCTTGATGGCGTTGGCGGCCTCGTCGAGCTTGCCCTTGATGTCGTCGATCTTGCCGCCGGTGGTGGCGAGCGAGACACCGTCGACCTTGAGGTCGAAGTTCTTCACACCGGTGAAGGGCTGGCCGTTCTTGACCGACTCGATGTAGGAGAAGACCGCCTTGTCGACGTTCTTGACCATCGAGGTCATGATGCTGTTCTTGTACTTCGCCAGGGCCGGCTGGGAGGCCTGGTCGGAGTCGACGCCGATGGCCAGCGCGCCCTGCTTGTTGGCGACGGCCTCGATGGCGCCGTTGCCGGAGGAGCCGGCGGCCGTGTAGATGACGTCCGCGCCCTTGTCGAGCTGGCCCTGCGCGGCTTCCTTGCCCTTGTCGGGGGCGGCGAAGCCGGTGAAGTCCGGCGGGGTGGTCAGGTAGGTGACCTCGACCGGCATCTGCGGGTCGACGGACTTGACGCCCGCCCGGTAGCCGGCCTCGAACTTCTTGATCAGCTCGGACTGCACACCACCGATGAAGCCGACGTGCTTGGACTTCGACTTGTTGGCGGCGGCGACACCGGCCAGGTAGGAGCCCTCCTGCTCGGCGAAGAGCAGCGAGGTGACGTTCGAGGGCTGCTCGGCGTCGGTGGAGTCGATGATCGCGAACTTGACGTTCGGGTTCTCCTTGGCGATCTTGTTGACCGCCGGCTGGTAGACGAAGCCGACCGCGATGATCGGGTTGTAACCCGCGGAGACCAGGTTCTTGAGGCGGGTCTCCTTGTCGGCCTCCGCCTCGCCGGTCTTGGCGTCGGCCTCGGTGACCGCGACACCCAGCTTGCTCTTGGCCTCGTCGAGGCCGCGGGCGGCGGAGTCGTTGAAGGACTGGTCGCCACGGCCGCCGATGTCGTAGGCCATGCCGACCTTCAGGCCGCCCTCGGACGAGCCGGAGGAGGCGGTGGTGTCGTTGCTCTTTGCGCCGCAAGCGGCGAGCGAGGCGATGCCCAGGGAACCCGAGAGCACAACCGCGGCGAGCTTAGTGGAACGGCGCAAGGGAGTTTCTCCTTCTCACACGCAACCGATTTAGCGTGGTCGGACGCCACCGTAACGCGCGTAGAACACGGTTGTGTTACAGGCCGCCGGAGCATTCGGGTTGTTATCAAACCGTGGTCTGACGGCCGCCCCGACGCCCCTTTCCCTTGCGCGAAGGGTGCTTTGGGCCGGTCCGCCCCCGTGTACGGAACCTGAATTATCAGGACATCGACGACGAAACCGGACACCTTCGACAGGTGTCCGGTTTCCGGTCGGCGGCGGTGCCGGTGTCAGAGCGTGCCGGGCTCCAGGGCCAGCGCGGTGAAGAGCTCGACGCCGATCGCGATCGCGCGCTCGTCCACGTCGAAGCGGCCCTGGTGCAGGTCGCGGACGGTGGTGTCGCCGGGGGCCCGCACCCCGAGCCGGGCGAGCGCGCCGGGGGCGTGCTCCAGGTACCAGGAGAAGTCCTCCCCGCCGAGCGACTGCTCGGTGTCCTCGACCACCTCCGCGCCGTCCTGGCCGAAGCGCGCGGTCATGCCGGCCTCCAGCAGCCCCACCGAGACCGCCTCGTTGACCACCGGCGGCACGCCCCGGTGATAGTCGAGCGTCCACTTCGCGCGGTAGGTCTCGGCGAGCCGGGCGATCAGCTCATGCAGCAGGTCCGGTGCCTCCCGCCAGCCGGCCAGCTCCAGGCAGCGGACGGTGCCCTCCAGTTCCCCGTGCTGCGGGATGACGTTGGGCGCGGAGCCCGCGGCGATCCGGCCCCAGACCAGCGAGACGCCCCAGCGCGGGTCCATCCGGCGGGCCAGCGCGGCCGGCAGCTCGGCGGCGGTGCGGGCGACCGCGGTGACCAGGTCGGTGGTCAGGTGCGGGCGCGCGGTGTGGCCGCCGGGGCCGTCCAGGTGGAGCACCAGGCGGTCGCAGGCGGAGGTGATCGCCCCGACCCGCAGGCCGATCCGGCCCACCTCCACCTTGGGGTCGCAGTGCACGGCGAAGATCCGGCCGACGCCCTCCATCCCGCCGGCCGCGATCACGTCCAGCGCGCCGCCGGGCATGACCTCCTCGGCGGGCTGGAAGACCATCCGGACCGGGCGCCGCAGCTCGCCGGAGCGGGCCGCCCCGGCGAGCACCAGCGCGGTGCCGAGCGCCACCGAGGTGTGCACGTCGTGACCGCAGGCGTGGGCCCGGCCGGGGACGCTCGAACGGTAGGGGACGTCGGTCTTGGCGTCGTCGATCGGCAGGGCGTCGATGTCGGCGCGGAAGGCGAGGAACTCCGCGCCGCGCGGGGCGGACTCGGGAACGATGTCGACGAGCATTCCGGTGCCGCCCGGAAGGATCCGGGGGGCGAGGCCTACGGCGATCAGGCGGTCGCGCAGCAGGCCGGTGGTTCGGAACTCCTGGCGGCCCAGCTCCGGGTGCCGGTGCAGGTCCCGCCGGAAGGCGATCAGCTCGGGCTCCAGCTCCCGTACCCGGTCGCGGAGACCGGCGGCGGGGCGGGCAGCGGTGAGGGTGACGGCCGACTGGGCGGACTCACGACGGTTCATCTCAACAAGGGTAGGCCTGTTGGGGGGATTTGGCCCGACTTCCCGCAAAGAAGTCCCCGGATGGGCGCATACCGGCCGCGTTGGTGGGTATGACATCTTGTTTCAGCCGCCTTCCCCATGGTGCCTGCTCTGTGCAACGACCATCGACGATCAAGGTCACGGCAGGCTCCACCGGCCGGTTGACGGCCTCCCGGACGGCTCCGCACGGGCCCCGCGCGCCCCGCACATTGGCTCAAAAGCGTTCGACCGGGACGTGCCGGCCCCACACCTCGCGCAGCGCGTCGCAGACCTCGCCGACGGTGGCCCGCGCGGCCAGCGCCTCGCGCATCGGGTACAACACGTTCTCCCGCCCCCCGGCGACCCGGCGCAGCGCGTCCAGCGCCCGGCCCACCGCGGCGCCGTCCCGGGCCGCCCTCAGCCGGGCCAGCCGCCCGGCCTGCCGGGCCTCGATCGCCGGGTCCACCCGCAGCGGCCGGTACGGCTCCTCGGCCGCCAACTCCCCCGGCCCGAGCCGGAACCGGTTGACCCCGACCACGGTGCGGGTGCCCGCCTCGGTCTCCCGCTGGATCCGGTAGGCGCTGCGCTCGATCTCCGCCTTCTGGTAGCCGGCCTCGATCGCCGCCACCGCCCCGCCCAGGTCCTCGACCCGCGCCATCAGCCCGAGCGCCGCGGCCTCCACCTCGTCGGTCAGCGCCTCCACCGCGTAGGAGCCGGCGAACGGGTCGACGGTGGCGGTCACGTCGGTCTCGTGGGCGAGCACCTGCTGGGTGCGCAGGGCGAGCCGGGCGGCCTTCTCGGTGGGCAGCGCCAGCGCCTCGTCGAAGGAGTTGGTGTGCAGCGACTGGGTGCCGCCGAGCACCGCCGCGAGCGCCTGCACCGTGACCCGGACCAGGTTCACCTCGGGCTGCTGGGCGGTCAGTTGGACGCCCGCGGTCTGGGTGTGGAAGCGCAGCCGCTGCGAGCGCGGATCCCGGGCGCCGAACTCCTCGCGCATCACCCGGGCCCAGATCCGGCGGGCGGCGCGGAACTTGGCGACCTCCTCCAGCAGGGTGGCGCGGGCCACGAAGAAGAAGGAGAGGCGGGGCGCGAAGTCGTCCACCGCCAGACCGGCGGCCAGCGCGGCGCGCACGTACGCGATGCCGTCGGCCAGGGTGAAGGCGATCTCCTGCGCGGGCGTGGCCCCGGCCTCGGCCATGTGGTAGCCGGAGATCGAGATGGTGTTCCAGCGCGGGATCTCGGCCCGGCAGTACCGGAAGAGGTCGGCGACCAGCCGCAGCGAGGGCTGCGGCGGGAAGATGTACGTCCCGCGGGCGATGTACTCCTTCAGCACGTCGTTCTGCACCGTGCCGGTGAGCCCGGCCGGCGCGACCCCCTGGGCCTCGCCGACCAGCTGGTAGAGGAGCAGCAGCACGGCGGCCGGGGCGTTGATGGTCATCGAGGTGGAGACCTCGCCGAGCGGGATGCCCGCGAACAGCTCGGCCATGTCCTCCACGCTGTCGACCGCCACGCCGACCCGGCCGACCTCGCCGGCGGCGAGCGGGGCGTCCGAGTCGTAGCCCATCTGGGTGGGCAGGTCGAAGGCGACCGAGAGGCCGGTCGAGCCGCCGGCGATCAGCCGCCGGTAGCGGGCGTTGGACTCGGCGGCGGTGCCGAAGCCCGCGTACTGGCGCATCGTCCACGGCCGGCCGGTGTACATGGTCGGGTGGATCCCCCGGGTGAACGGGTACTCCCCCGGGCGGCCCAGCCGCTCCTGCGGGGTCCGGCCGGCCAGGGCCTCGGGGCCGTACACCGGCGCGAACGGGAAGCCGGACTCGGTGCGGCGCGGGCCGGGGGGCGGCCCGGCGGGCGGGTCGGCGGTCATGGGGTCCTCCGCGGGGTCGGCGGGCGGGTCCACTCCTCTCGCAATGTAGCGCCGAAGGCCTTGAGATGATCGGTCGAACCGACCGGGATATCTCAGGAGTGGCAATGACCGAGCAGAAGGTGGCCGTCGTCACCGGTGCGAGCAGCGGGATCGGCGCGGCGACGGCCCGCCGCCTGGCCGCCGAGGGCTTCGAGGTGGTGCTGACCGCCCGCCGCACCGAGCGGATCGAGGCGCTGGCGAAGGAGACCGGCGGCCGGGCGTACACCCTGGACGTCACCGACCGGGCCGCCGTGGACGCCTTCGCCGCGGCGATCGGCCGGGTGGACGTGCTGGTGAACAACGCCGGCGGGGCGATCGGCGCGGAGAGCGTGGAGACCGGGGACCCGGCGGACTGGCTGGCCATGTACCAGGTCAACGTGCTCGGCGTGCTGCACATGACCCAGGCGCTGCTGCCGGCCCTGCGGGCGAGCGGCGACGGCACCGTCCTGGTGCTCTCCTCGACCGCCGCGCTGGCCGCGTACGAGGGCGGCGGCGGTTACGTGGCGGCCAAGCACGCGGCGCACACCATCGCCGCGACGCTGCGCCTGGAGCTGTGCGGGGAGCCGATCCGGGTGATCGAGATCGCCCCGGGCATGGTGAAGTCCGAGGGCTTCGCGGTGACCCGGTTCCGCGGCGACGAGGAGAAGGCCGCCGCGGTGTACGCGGGCGTCGCCGAGCCGCTCACCTCCGAGGACATCGCCGACACCGTCGCCTGGGCGGTCACCCGGCCGTCGCACGTCAACGTCGACCTGCTGGTGGTCCGCCCGCGCGCCCAGGCCGCCAACCACAAGGTGCACCGCGAGCTCTGACGCGCCGCCAGGCCCGGACCGCGGTCCGGGAGGGCGCGGGCGGTGGGGCGACAGGGGGGTCAGCATCCGAACTGTCACCCGCGAGTGGTACATACGTGCGATGAACACTCACCGGGCCACCCGCCCGCGCCTTCTGCTGGCCGCCTTCGCGGCCGGCAGCCTGCTCCTCGCGACCGCCTGCGGAGGAGACGAGAAGCCGGCTCAGGAGCAGGCCGCCCCCGCACCGTCGAGCGCCGCCGCCGAGACCGCCGCCGCGACCCCGACCGCGACGCCCACGCCCACCCCGACGGTGAAGCCCACCGGCGCCGACGACCCGGCGCTCAAGCCGTTCTACGGCCAGCAGATCGCCTGGGCCGCCTGCCCGCCGGACGCCAAGGCCGCCGAGCAGAAGATCGACCTCTCCCTGATGAAGTGCGGCAAGCTGCACGTCCCGCTCGACTACGCCGACCCGGCGGGCGAGGCGATCGACCTCGCGCTGATCAAGAACCCGGCCGCCAAGCAGGACCAGAAGCTCGGCTCGCTGGTGATCAACCCCGGCGGTCCCGGCGCCTCCGGCGTGGAGACCGTCAAGTACGGCGAGACGCAGTTCGAGGGCACCCTGCACAACCGCTTCGACGTGATCGGCTTCGACCCGCGCGGCACCGGGGAGAGCTCCCCGGTCACCTGCCTGGACGACAAGCAGCGCGACGCGCTCAACGCCGAGGACAGCCCGCTCGACCCGGCTGCGGCCAAGGCCCGGGCGGAGAAGAACGCCGCCGATTTCATCGCCGCCTGCCAGGCCAGGTCCGGCAAGCTGCTGCCCTTCGTCGGCACCCGCAGCACCGCCCGCGACCTGGACGTGCTGCGCGCCGCCGTCGGCGACCAGAAGCTCAACTACCTCGGCATCTCCTACGGCACCTACCTCGGCGCGCTCTACGCCGAGGAGTTCCCGAAGAACGTCGGCCGGCTGATCCTCGACGGCGCCGTCGACCCCGCCGAGCAGGGGCTGGACAAGAGCGTCAACCAGATCATCGGCTTCGAGAAGTCCTTCGAGCGCTTCGCCGTGGACTGCGTCGAGAACCACGCCGACGAGTGCCCGCTCGGCAAGAGCAAGGACAAGGCCGCCAAGAAGGCCGCCGACTTCCTCGACGGGCTGCGCGACAAGCCCCTGCCCACCAAGGACGGCCGCAAGGTCGGCAGCGGAACGGGCTGGACCGGCGTCACCGCCCTGCTCTACGGCGACGAGAAGACCATGTGGCAGTACCTGCGGATGTCGCTGGCGCTGGCGATGAAGGCCGGCCAGGGCGACGGCCTGCTCGGCTTCGCCGACATGTACAACGGCCGGGACGAGAAGGGCCACTACTCCCCCGAGTCGGAGGCCCTGGTCGCGATCCGCTGCGCCGACGGCGCCTCCCCCGCGCCGTCCGCCGAGGCGGCGCAGCAGGCGGTGCAGAAGCTCCAGCAGGAGGCGCCGCTGCTCGCCAAGGACGTCACCGTCGAGGACTTCAGCGAGGGCTCCTGCGTCAACTGGCCGTTCAAGACCCCCGAGAAGCCGCACACCGTCCGGGCCGAGGGCGCCGCCCCGATCCTGGTGGTCGGCACCACCGGTGACCCGGCCACCCCGTACGCGGCCGCCGAGTCGCTGGCCAAGGGCTTCGCCAACGCCACCTTGCTCACCCGGGTCGGCGAGGGCCACGGCGCCTTCGGCTCGGGCAACGGCTGCATCGACGCCGCCTACGCCGCGTACCTCACCGAGGGCACGCTGCCGGCCGCCGGGACGAAGTGCGAGTGACGCGTCGCGCGGCGTAGCCGGTGACGACGGGGAGGGCGCTGACACCGGGGTGTCAACGTCACAACTTGATAGCTCGTTCGGATGAAATCCGCGCGCGCCCTCCCCAACTGATGAGCGCTCAACTACCTTTGAGCCACAGCCGGACGGGCATTGGATGCCGTTCCGCAGCCTCGTACTTCACCGGGCTTCACCGCCGCGTCATCCACCACTCCCACCGCCCCCATCACCGGCACCTTCCCGCCCTCACGAGGAGGACCCGCTGGCCAGCGACATCCCGTCACCGAGGCTCGATCCCCGGGACGAGCCGACCCTCCTCGGGCTGCACCGGTTCAACGAGGCCGACGCCGGAGCCGCCGAGGAAGCCCTCCTGGCCTGCTGCGGCAGCCACCGCTGGGCCCTGCGGCTCACCGCGCACCGGCCCTACCCCGACATAGAGTCCCTGCTCGCCGCCGCCAGCGAGGCCTCGTACGACCTGCGTCCGGCCGACCTGGCCGAGGCGCTGGCGGACGAGAGCTGGATGCCGCAGCCGCTCCTCGGCATGCGCGCACCCGGCAGCCAGGCGGCGCACACCGCCCTGCGGGCGGCGCACGCCGCGTACGAGGCCCGGTACGGCCACGTCTTCGTGGTCTGCCTGGAGGGCATCGACCCCGAGGAGATGCTCGACGCCGTCCTCGGTTCGATCCGCACCCGTCTCGCCAACGATCCCGACGAGGAGCGCCTGGTCGCCGCCGACGAGCTGCGCCGGATCGCCCTCACCCGCCTGGAGCACCTGGTCGCCACCCATTCGCGGGCCGCGGCCCGCTGAACCGGGAGCGCTCAGCCCCGCTGGGCCGCACGCAGCTTGGCCACCTGCCGCCGGACGACCCGCTCGTCCGGCGCGGGGGCCGGCTCGGCGCCGACGCCCACCGTGCTGAACACCACCAGGGCCGGGCCGACCCTCGCCAGGACGGCGCGCTGCGCGAGCACCACCGAGCCCGATTCATTCGTCAGGGTGAAACCCGTCGCCGCGTCGGCTCCCTCGGGCGTGGGCGTGTCGTTGCGGTTCAGCCGGTGCGCGGTGCGGGTCACGCCCCGGCCCTTCTCCGCCGGGGGCGGCGGGGCCGTGGAGAGGAACTCCGCGCACGGGCCGAAAAGCCCCTCCAGCTCCTCCTGCAGCCGGGCCGCCCGGTCGCCCCGGTAGCCGAGCAGCCCCCCGTAGAGGCTGCCCGCCGGGTCGGCGGCCAGTGCCACGCTCAGATCGGTCTCCGCGTAGGGCACCGCCGGCACCGGCGCGGCGGAGGCCGACGCGCCCGCCCGGGCGGCGGCGGCCGCCGGGGCCACCGCGTCCAGCAGCGGCTGGCAGACCGGCTTGTCGGCGGCCTCCCGGCCGCCGTCCGGGCCGGTCTCGCCGTGGCCGGGGGTGATCACCGTCACGGTGAAGCCGGTCCCGAGCTCGGCGTCGGTCACCGCGGCGGCCCGCAGCTCGGCGGCGGAGAGCTCGCGGGGCGCGGCGGCGGGGGACGCCAGGTCGGCCGAGCCGCCCGCGGGGGCGGCGCAGCCGGCGGCGAGGAGCAGGACGGCGGACAGCAGCAGGGGGCGGGGCGGGCGCGGAGCGGGATGCGGCACGGGGGCCTCGGCGGGGGTGTCGGCGCGGACGGGGGTCGCCCACCGTAGCGCGACTTTCCGCCACCTATTCGTCACTCCGTGTCGCAAATCGCACGGCGGTTCCCGGTCAGCTAGGCCAGAAGTGCCTGTTTGATCACACCTCGGGCCCCCGGAGGCGGTTCCCGACAGCGCGTCGATAGGATGCTCGCGGCCGGTGGACCGTACCCGGCCGGGCTGACCGACACCGAAGCCGGCCGAGCCCCCAATCGCTTCCGGAGGGTTTTTCCGTGCCGGCTGGAACGCTGTACCGCGGCCGGGAAGGCATGTGGAGCTGGGTGGCTCATCGAGTCACCGGCGTCCTCATCTTCTTCTTCCTGTTCGCCCATGTCCTGGACACCGCCCTGGTGCGGGTGTCGCCCGAGGCGTACGACACCGTCATCCAGACGTACAAGACGCCGCTCGTGAACCTGATGGAGTACGGCCTGGTGGCCGCCATCCTGTTCCACGCCCTCAACGGCCTGCGCGTCGTCGCCGTCGACTTCTGGTCGAAGGGCCCGAAGTACCAGAAGCAGATGCTCTGGTCCGTGGTCGGAGTCTGGGTCGTCCTGATGGCCGGCGCCTTCTACCCGATCCTGCAGCACACGCTGACCTCCTGGTTCGGGAAGTGATCTGAGACATGTCCACGGAAATCTCCGACGCTGTGGTGGTCCCCTCCGCGCAGGCGCACACCGGCAAGGGCCTCGGCACCGGGAACCCGGCCGACGCCTTCGTGATCGAGCCGGCCCGCCAGCGGACCAAGAAGACCCCGCGCCGCACCCGCACCAACTTCGAGATGCTGGCGTGGCTGTTCATGCGCCTGTCCGGCATCGTCCTGGTGGTGCTGATCCTCGGCCACCTGCTGATCATGCTGGTGCTCGACGGCGGCGTCTCCAAGATCGGCTTCGCCTTCGTGGCCGGCCGCTGGGCCTCGCCGTTCTGGCAGGTCTGGGACCTCACCATGCTCTGGCTGGCCATGCTGCACGGCGCCAACGGCATGCGCCAGGTCATCAACGACTACGCCGAGAAGGACTCCACCCGGCTCTGGCTGAAGGGCCTCATGGGTACCGCCACGGTCTTCACCGTGCTGCTCGGAACCCTGGTGATCTTCACCTTCGACCCGAACATCTAATCGGACATCGACAGAGGCCAGAGGCGAGTTAGAACCCCCATGCAGATTCACCAGTACGACACCGTCATCGTCGGCGCCGGCGGCGCCGGCATGCGCGCCGCCATCGAGTCGACGCAGCGCAGCCGCACCGCCGTCCTGACCAAGCTCTACCCCACCCGGTCCCACACCGGCGCGGCCCAGGGCGGCATGTGCGCCGCCCTCGCCAACGTCGAGGAGGACAACTGGGAGTGGCACACCTTCGACACGGTCAAGGGTGGTGACTACCTGGTCGACCAGGACGCCGCCGAGATCATGTGCAAGGAGGCCATCGACGCCGTCCTCGACCTGGAGAAGATGGGCCTGCCCTTCTCCCGGACCGAGCAGGGCCGGATCGACCAGCGCCGCTTCGGCGGCCACTCCCGCAACCACGGCGAGGCCCCGGTCCGCCGTTCCTGCTACGCGGCCGACCGCACCGGCCACATGATCCTGCAGACGCTGTTCCAGAACTGCGTCAAGCACGGCGTCGAGTTCTTCAACGAGTTCTACGTCCTCGACCTGCTCATCAACGAGGGCCGCACGGCCGGCGTCGTCGCCTACGAGCTGGCCACCGGCGAGATCCACGTCTTCCAGGCCAAGGCCGTCGTGTTCGCCTCCGGCGGCACCGGCAAGATGTTCAAGGTCTCCTCGAACGCCCACACCCTCACCGGTGACGGCCAGGCGGTGGCCTACCGCCGCGGCCTGCCGCTGGAGGACATGGAGTTCTTCCAGTTCCACCCGACGGGCATCTGGCGGATGGGCATCCTGCTCACCGAGGGCGCCCGCGGCGAGGGCGGCATCCTGCGCAACAAGGACGGCGAGCGCTTCATGGAGCGCTACGCCCCCGTCATGAAGGACCTCGCGTCCCGTGACGTCTGCTCCCGCGCGATCTACACCGAGATCCGCGAAGGCCGCGGCTGCGGTCCGGACGGCGACCACGTCTACCTGGACCTCACCCACCTGCCGCCGGAGCAGCTGGACGCCAAGCTCCCGGACATCACCGAGTTCGCCCGCACCTACCTCGGCATCGAGCCCTACACGGACCCGATCCCGATCCAGCCCACCGCGCACTACGCCATGGGCGGCATCCCGACCAACGTCGAGGGTGAGGTGCTGCGCAACAACACCGACGTCGTCCCGGGCCTGTACGCGGCCGGCGAGGTCGCCTGCGTGTCCGTGCACGGTGCCAACCGCCTGGGCACCAACTCGCTGCTGGACATCAACGTGTTCGGCCGCCGCGCCGGCATCGCCGCCGCCGGGTTCGCCGAGGCGAACGAGTTCGTGCCGCTGCCGGAGAACGCCGAGCAGCTGGTCCAGAACATGGTCGACGGCCTGCGCGAGGCCACCGGCACCGAGTCCGTGGCGCAGATCCGCAAGGAGCTGCAGGAGACCATGGACACCAACGCGATGGTGTACCGCACCGGCGCCACCCTGAAGCAGGCCGTCGAGGACGTCGCCGCGCTGAAGGAGCGCTACAAGAACGTCTCGATCCAGGACAAGGGCTTCCGTTACAACACGGACCTGCTGGAGGCCATCGAGCTCGGCAACCTGCTCGACCTGGCCGAGGTCCTGGCGGTCTCCGCGCTCGCCCGCGAGGAGTCGCGCGGCGGTCACTACCGCGAGGACTTCCCGACCCGTGACGACGTGAAGTTCATGCAGCACACCATGGCGTACCAGGAGGTCGCCGAGGACGGCAGCACCTCCATCCGCCTTGACTACAAGCCGGTCGTGCAGACCCGCTACCAGCCGATGGAGCGTAAGTACTGATGAGCACTCCGACCGTGGAGAAGCACTCGGCCGCTCTGGACGCGGTCGAGGCCGGTGGCACCAAGCTGATCACCGTCACCTTCCGGATCCGCCGGTTCAACCCGGAGGAGCACCCGGAGCCGGTGTGGGTCGACTACCAGCTGGAGATGGACCCGAAGGAGCGCGTCCTGGACGCGCTCAACACGATCAAGTGGGAGCAGGACGGCACCCTCACCTACCGCCGTTCCTGCGCCCACGGCATCTGCGGCTCCGACGCGATGCGGATCAACGGCCGCAACCGGCTGGCGTGCAAGACCCTGATCAAGGACGTCAACCCGGAGAAGCCGATCACGATCGAGGCCATCAAGGGCCTGACGGTCCTCAAGGACCTGGTCGTGGACATGGACCCGTTCTTCCAGGCGTACAAGGACGTCATGCCGTTCCTCATCACCAAGGGGAACGACCCGACCCGCGAGCGCCTGCAGTCCGCCGAGGACCGCGAGCGGTTCGACGACACCACCAAGTGCATCCTGTGCGCCGCGTGCACGTCGTCCTGCCCGGTGTTCTGGAACGACGGCCAGTACTTCGGCCCGGCCGCGATCGTCAACGCCCACCGCTTCATCTTCGACTCGCGCGACGAGGGTGCGGAGCAGCGTCTGGAGATCCTGAACGACCGTGAGGGCGTCTGGCGCTGCCGGACCACCTTCAACTGCTCGGAGGCCTGCCCGCGTGGCATCGAGGTCACCAAGGCGATCCAGGAAGTGAAGCGGGCCCTGGTGACCCGCCGCTTCTGATCCCGGAGCAGCCCCGTACGACGAAGGCCCCCGTCCGCTGCGGACGGGGGCCTTCGGGCTGTCCGGCGCGGGCCGCCGGGGCGGGCGCGTCAGCCGGCGGCGGTCTCCCGCCGGGTCGCGCGCAGGCCGCGGACGCCGATGCCGCCGATCGCGACGCCGAGGACGAAGGAGGTCACGGCGAGCAGGAGGTGGACCCAGAAGAAGGCGGTCGGCTGGGAGTGGTCGCCGCCGGTGAAGGCCTGGCCGCCGGAGTCCTTCCAGAGGTTCTTGACGAAGGTGGTCCAGATGATCATGGACCAGACGCCGAAGGCGGTCAGGAACCAGGAGGTGCGGCGGCTGAGCTTCATGGGGGGTCCTCGGTGCGGCGGGGAGGTGAAGACGGTGTGCCCTCCCAGTATGCGGGGCGTCCGTTCGGCGTACGGTGGGGCCCTCCTTGCGGTCCGGCGGGGCAACCGGGCGGACGGCGGGGGCCCGGACTGGGTACCGTCTGCTGGTGCCCACTTGCTCGAAGCTCGCACGTCTGCTCGCCGCGCCCGCCGCGGCGCTCCCGCTCCTGATCGCCGCCCCGGCGGCCGTCGCGGCCCCGTTCGAGCCGCCGCCCCCGCCGGCCGTGATCGGCGGGGAGCGGCTGGGACTGCCCGGGGTCCAGGTCAATCCGCTGGCGGGCGCCCCGGCGCTGCCGGGCGACCTCACCGGACAGTCCTGGATCGTGGCCGACGCGACGTCGGGAGAGGTGCTGGCGGCCGGCAATCCGCACCTGCGGCTCGCCCCCGCGTCCACCCTGAAGATCCTCTTCGCGGACACCGTGCTGCCCAAGTTCGACCGCAACACCGTGCACCGGGTGGCGCCCGAGGAGATCCAGGGAATCGGTGCGGGCAGCAGCCTGGTCGGCATCAAGGAGGACCTCGACTACAAGGTCGAGGACCTCTGGCGCGGGGTCTTCCTGAGCTCGGGGAACGACGCGGTGCACGTCCTCGCGCACATGAACGGCGGGGTGCAGCAGACCGTCACCGAGATGCAGGCGCGGGCCGAGGCGCTCCAGGCCCGGGACACCAAGGTGGTCTCGCCGGACGGTTACGACTCCGACGGCCAGGTCTCCTCGGCCTACGACCTCACGCTGTTCGCCCGGGCGGGGCTGCGCAACCCGGACTTCCGGGCGTACTGCGCGACCCGCGACGCGATGTTCCCCGGCGCGGTGGACAAGAACACCGGGCAGCGCGGCAGCTTCGGGATCGCCAACACCGACCGCCTGCTCGGCAAGTACCCCGGCCTGATCGGCGTGAAGAACGGTTTCACCACCAACGCCGGCTCCACCTTCGTCGGCGCCGCCGAACGCGGCGGGCGCACCCTGCTGGTGACGGTCATGCACCCGTCCAGCTACCAGAAGGTGTACGACGAGACGGCCGCGCTGCTGGACTGGGGCTTCGCGGCAGCCGGCAAGGTCACCCCGGTCGGCAAGCTGGTCGAGGAGGGCGAGAGCGTCACCTCGGCGCCGACCGGCCAGGCCGGCGGCACCGCCGGGGCGCCCGCCCCGCCGCCGCACCCCACGCCCACGGCCACCACCGACGCCGCCCCGGCCACCACCGACACCGCGGACGGGGACGACGGCGGGCCCGGGCCGGCCGGCTGGGTCGCCGTCGGGCTGGCCCTGGCGGCGGGCGGCGCGGGCGCCCTGCTGCTGCTCGGCCGCCGACGCGCCGCCCGCTGACCCCGGGGGCCCGGTCTCAGTCCTCCTGGGGCCGGGCCCGCGTCGTGTCCCGGGCCCCGGGCGCGTCGTCCGCCTCGCCGGCCTCCCGGTCGGCGGCCTCGACCATGGCCCGGGCGCGCTCCCGGGCCCGCTCCCGGGCGGTCTCCGGGTCCGCGGTCGCGGTCCAGGCCACGCAGAACATCAGCAGCCGGCAGACGAAGTTGATCCAGAGCAGCAGCGCCACCGGCACGCCGAAGGCGCCGTAGAGGCTGCGCCCGGCGACCGAGCCGAGGTACGAGGAGAGCAGGATCTTCAGCAGCTCGAAGCCGACCGCGCCGATCAGCGCCGCCTGGAGGACGTCCCGCCGGTGCTGGTGGCCGATCCGCGGGAACGGTGCCAGCAGGTAGGCGAAGAGCAGCATGTCCGAGGCCACCGCGATCAGCAGGCCGGCCGCGGTGAGCAGGTGACCGGCGGAGCCCAGGCCCGCCCAGTCGGCGATCCGGCCCGCCAGCGTCGTCCCGGCCGCCGAGGCGCCGAGCGAGACCAGCGAGACCGCGCCCAGGCCGCCGAGCACCACGAAGTCCCAGGCCTTGCGCAGCAGCGGGTTGCCCTCCTCGTCGGGCAACTGCCACAGGTCCCGGATCGAGGTCCGCATGGTGTCCACCCAGCCGAGCCCGGACAGCACCAGCAGCACCCCGCTGACCAGCCCGACCGCACCCGCGTTGGCCACCAGCGAGGGCAGGTTGAGGGCGTCCGAGATGCCGGGCAGCTGATCGGAGATGCGGTGCTGGATGTCCTCGACCCGGCTGTCGCTGAGGGTCGCGACGGCGATCGCCAGCGCGACCGTCAGCAGCGGGAAGAGCGCGAGGAAGCCGAAGAAGGTGACCGCGCCGGCCAGCCGGTTGCCGCGCAGCGCGGTGAAGTGCTCGTAGGCGCGGTACGGGCGGCTGCGCAGCACCCGCGCGACGAGCGGGCCGATCACCGGAAGACGGGTCAGGAAGTCCACCGTCCGGTTATACCCGGGCATCCCCCGAACAGCCGTCAGGCTCGGCCGGGCCGGCCCGACGGGCCCTCCCCCTCAGGGGCGGCGGACCATCCGCCGGGCCCGGGCCAGCGCCCGGACCGCCTGGTAGGCGGTGTACCGGCCGTGGCCGAGCAGTTCGGTGCGCAGCCCCGCCACCCCGCCGGACGGCCGGTAGCCGGCCGGGCGCAGCCGGGCGCAGTGCTCGGCGGCGCGGCGGAAGAACTCCCGGCGGTCGCCGGGCGGGACCCGGCCCGGCCGGGAGACCACGGTGTTGAGGTGGTGCAGCATCCGGCCGTAGACCACCGGGCGCCAGCGCTCCAGGTCGGGGCGGCCGTCGAGGAACGCGAAGACCAGGTCGTACTGGCCGAAGACGTCGAAGTGCTTGCGGCTGGCCGTGGCCAGGATGTTGCCGCCCTCCTGGCGCTGGCGGTAGTGGACGCCGACCCGGTCGAGCAGGGTGATGCTCCGGGCCGCGAGCAGCGCCGGGTACGTCCAGGGGGTGTCCTCGTAGTAACCGGCCGGGAAGGTCAGGCCCTGGGCGGTGACGAAGTCGCGGCGGTAGGCCTTGTTCCAGACCACCTGGAGCAGTTCGAGCAGGTCGGGGCGGTCGGTGAGGCCGAAGACGTCCCGGGACGGGGCGCCGAAGACCTTCGCGGAGGCGGCCCGCACGACCCGGCCGTCGGCGTAGGTGCGGGCGTAGTCGTAGACCAGGACGTCCGGGTCGCCGCCGGCCGCGAGCCGGTCGTCCACCGCCGCGAGCAGACCGGGCGTCAGGGTGTCGTCGCTGTCCAGGAAGAGCACGTAGTCGCCGGTGGCGACCTCCAGGCCGGCGTTGCGGGCCCGGCCGAGGCCGACGTTCTCCGGCAGGTGCAGCACCCGCACCCGGGCGTCGCGGGCGGCGGCCCCGTCGAGCAGGGCGCCGCAGCCGTCCGGGGAGCGGTCGTCCACCGCGATCAGCTCGAAGTCCGGGCCGTCCTGGCCGAGCACCGAGGCGAGGCACTCGGGGAGGTACTCCTCGACGCCGTATACCGGGACGATCACGCTGAAGCGGGGCATGGGCCCCAGGGTAGTGGGGCGGGACGACCGGGGGCCCCGGGGGTCCGCGGGCCGGACGGTAGGATCGACGGGCACGTACGCACCGATCAAAGTGCGGTCAGACCCCGAACGGGCTGCCACGCTCCTTCCCGAGAAAGGCCTGCGTAGCCGATGGCTCCCCGCCTCTCCATCGTCGTCCCGATCTACAACGTCGAGCGCTACCTCGTGGAGTGCCTCGACTCGATCGCCGCCCAGACGTTCACGGACTTCGAGTGCGTCATGGTCGACGACGGTTCGAAGGACAACAGCGCCGCCCTCGCCGAGGCGTACGCCGCCAAGGACTCCCGCTTCCGGCTGGTGCGCCAGGTCAACAAGGGCCTCGGCGCGGCCCGCAACACCGGCATCCGGCACATCGACCCGGACGCCGAGTTCCTCTGCTTCGTCGACAGCGACGACTCGATGCCGCCCAGCGCGTACGAGCTGATGATCAACACGCTGGACGAGACCGGCTCGGACTTCGCCACCGGCAACGTGCTGCGGTTCCGCGCGATCGGCTACTACCAGTCCGGCGGCCACAGCCGCCCGTTCGCCAAGACCGTGCTCAAGACGCACATCACCGAGATCCCGTCGCTGGTCACCGACCGCACGGCGTGGAACAAGGTGTACCGCCGCTCGTTCTTCGACGCGGCCGGCATCCTCTACCCCGAGGGCATCCTGTACGAGGACGCCCCGGTCAGCGTGCCGCACCACTACCTCGCCAAGAGCGTGGACGTGCTCTCCGAGCCGATCTACCACTGGCGCGAGCGCGAGGTCGGCGAGATGTCGATCACCCAGATGCGCACCAACCCCAAGGGCCTGATCGACCGCGTCACCTCGGTCGAGCTGGTCCGCGGCTGGCTGAAGAAGCAGACCGAGCCGCGCTTCGCGGAGTACCTGAAGACCTACGACGAGAACACCCTCGTCGAAGAGATCCCGATGTTCTTCTGGTCCGTCGTCGACGGCGACAAGGAGTACCGGGAGGCCTACATCCGCTGCGTCAGCCGGCTGCTGCGCTCGATCGGCCCGGAGCAGGTCAAGAAGCTGCGCGCGCCGCTGCGCCTGAAGTACCACCTGACCCTGCAGGGCCGGATCGACGAGTTCGTCGAGCAGATCAAGTACGAGGGCGAGAGCAACGGCGGCGTCATCGCCAAGGGCCTGCTGCGCCCGTACGCCGACTACCCGTTCCTGCGCGGCGGCCGCAAGAGCGTGCCGCCGGGCCTGCTCAGCCTGCGCAACTCCACCGTCATCCGCAGCCGGCTCTACGAGTCGCGCTGGGAGGGCGGCCGGCTGCGGCTGACCGGCCACGCGTACCCGGAGCAGCTGGGCGCGGCCAACAAGCACGACATGGTCCGCACGCTGGTGCTGCGCGAGGCCAAGGGCCGCCGGGTCATCGCGGTGCCGATGAAGACCCAGTACAGCCCCGAGGCCACCGCCACCAACCACCACGACCTCTACAACTGCGACTGGGCCGGCTTCACCGTCGCCGTCGACCCGGAGAAGCTCAAGCACCGCGGCCAGTGGAAGGACGGCAACTGGCGCGTCCTGGTCGCCGGCGCCGGCAAGGGCGGCGTCTACAAGGGCCGGATCTGGGCCGGCTGGGCGGACACCGCGCTCTACCTGCCCTCGCACTGGGTCGAGCCGGACGTGCGGATCGTGCCGTTCGTCCGCGACGGCAGCGTCTACCTGCGGGTGGAGAACGTGCGGATCCGGGTGACCGGGCTCACCGCGCAGGACGGCACCGTCGAGGTGGCCGGCGCGGCCCGCTCCGGCGTCCGGCTGGCCGGGGCCAAGCTGCGGCTCACCCACGTGGAGTCCGAGCGCGAGCTGTTCTTCCCGGTGTCCGCGGGCACCCCGGTCGGCAGCCTGCAGCAGTTCCGCGCCTCCTTCCCGGTCGCCGAGCTGACCGAGGTCCGCGAGAGCTGGGCCGAGCTGGACCCGCTGGCCGAGGAGCGCGCCCGCGACCGCTGGGACACCACCCTGGTGCTGGCCGACGGCACCACCACGCCGCTCGCCTGGGACGACCGCAACGCCCCGGAGCAGCTCAACCTGGTGCTCAACGCGGACGCCGCGCCCGAGCAGCGGCGCGCCCTGTACACCAAGCCCTCCCCGGGCGGCTACCTGCAGTTCCTGGACCAGCTGCTGCAGCCGATAGTGCACGAGGTCACCGCGCGCGGCGCGGACGGCTTCCTGCTCAGCGGCACCTTCCCGCTGCCCGGCACCCACCGCTGGGAGCTGGTGGCCCGCCACCACTGGGGCGAGGAGCAGCACGTCTACCCGGTGGAGATCTCCGACGGCCGGTTCCGCACCGCGCTGCCCGCCGTGCCGACCGCGTCCTTCGCGGGCAACGTGCCGCTGGCCCAGGGCGGCTGGAACATCTCGTTCCGCCCGGTCGGCGCCACCTTCCACCCGGACATGGCCTCCTACGCGCTGATCGCGCCCACCTGCTGGGACGCGCTGCCGCTGGAGGTGGAGGCCCGCGGCAAGCGGATCGTGCTGGAGCGCCGCCACCACGACGGCCTGCAGCTGGAGTCGGAGAACATACTGCTTCCGGAGGAGCGCAGCGGCTGGCGCCAGCGCCAGCTGCGGACGGCCGACTACCCGGCCGCCCGCCGGCTGCCGCTGCGCGACACGGTGCTCTACAACGTCGCGCTCGGCGGTCTCTACGCGGACTCGCCGCGGGCGATCCACGAGGAGCTGGTGCGCCGCGGCCTGCCGCTGGAGCACCTGTGGGGCACCGACGACCTCCAGGCGGACCTGCCGCAGTCGGCGGGCGCCGTCCGGCTCTGGAGCCCGGAGTGGTTCGAGGCGCTGGCCACCGCGAAGTACGTCGTCACCAGCGCGCACCTGCCGGACTTCTTCGTCCGCCGGCCCGGCCAGATCGTCCTGCAGACCTGGCACGGCTCGCCGCTGAAGCAGGTCGGCCACGACTTCGAGAAGGTCTGGTTCACCGACGCGCACTACCTGAAGGGCCTCGCCAAGGAGGTTCCGAACTGGAGCATCCTGCTGGCCGGCAGCACCTGGGCGGCCCCGGTGCTGCGCCGGGCCTTCGACTTCAAGGGCGAGATCCTGGAGAGCGGCCTGCCGCGCAACGACCTGTTCTTCTCCGCCGACAAGGAGAAGACCGCGGAGCGGGTGCGCGAGCGGCTCGGCCTGCCCGAGGGCAAGAAGGTCGTGCTGTACGCGCCGACCTGGCGCGAGGACCGGCGCCGTCACTACGGCGGCTACCAGCTGAACCTCCAGCTGGACCTGGAGGCGGCGCGGGCCGCGCTCGCCGACGACCAGGTGCTGCTGGTCCGCCGGCACGCCAACGTCCGCGAGCAGATCGCCGAGGCCGGCAACGGCTACGTCTGGGACGTCAGCAGCTACCCCGACATGGCCGAGCTGCTGCTGGTCGCCGACGTCCTGGTGACCGACTACGCGGCGTCGACCTTCGACTTCGCCGCGACCGGCAAGCCGGTGCTGTTCTTCACCTACGACCTGGCGCACTACCGCGACAACCTGCGCGGCTTCTCGCTGGACTTCGAGGCGGAGGCGCCCGGCCCGCTGCTGGCCACCTCCGAGGAGCTGGTCACGGCGCTCGGCCAGGTGGACCGGATCACCGCCGAGTACGCCGGGAAGTACGCGGCGTTCCGCGCGAAGTACTGCGACCTCGACGACGGCCACGCCGCCGCCCGGGCCGTGGACGCGATGCTGAGCCGCGAGGCCTGACCGGCCTTCCACCGGTGCCGGAGGCGCCCGACGCGAACACCGCGCCGGGCGCCTCCGGCGTTTTCCGGCACGACCTCGCACGATATTCCGGAATTTCGAACTCGCGTTTCCCCGAGGAACTTTTCAGCTAATTACAACGCCATTCTCAAATTGACCTCGGATGCTTTTCCGGGTGAGATGGAAATTCTCGCCGAGAAAGGTTCGTGGAAATGGCTGTCCTCACCCGCTTCGTCCTCCCGCACGCCGCGCCGCGCTTCGGCGACGCCCGCTTCGGCGCCCCGCTGCCGAGCGAGGAGGAGAACGCCTCCCTCGGGCTGCTGCGCGCCCGCTGGAGTGGCCGCGGCCTCGAACTCACCGGCTTCGCCCGCCCCGACGACCGGTCCACCGCCCACCCCGGCTCCGCCTGGACCTGGCTCACCCTGCGCCGCCACCACCAGGACGAGCCGGTCCACGTCCCCACCCGGCCCCGCCGCTTCCCCGAGATCACCGACGACAGCGCCCAGCCCGAGCACAACCACGACTGGGCCGGCTTCACCGCCCTGGTCGAACCCCGCCGGCTGCGCGGCGCCGACGGCTGGCTGCTCGGCGACTGGAGCGTCGAGGCCACCCTGTTCACCCTCGGCCGCCCCACCCGGCTGCGCCGCCAGTACGGCGGCCTCGCCCCCTACTGGTGCGGCTCCGGCGAGTACCCGCCCGCACGCTGGGTGGACCACGACATCCGCCTCCAGCCGCACTTCGCCGACGGCCGGCTCGTCCTGCGGCTCGAACGCCCCGCCGTCCGCCTCGACGGGGCCGAGCCCGGCCCCGACGGGATCGGCCTGCACCTCACCACCGCCGACCCCGGCCAGGCCCGCACCGTGCTGCGGCTGCGCCACCGCGAGAGCGCCACCGTGCTCACCGAGCCGGCCCACCGCACCGGACGGACCGTCACCGTGCGCCTGCCGTACGCGCTGTTCACCGCGGAGGGCCGCGGCACCGGCGAGCTGGAGCACTGGGACGCCGACCTGGTCGACCCCGACGGTGCGGTCGAGCAGCTCGTCCTGGACGAGCGCGGCGGTCCGATCGCCGGTCAGCACCCGCTGCCCGGCGCGGAGGACCGGGTGCTGCACCTCAAGCACCTCGCCGACGGCCGGCTCCAGCTGTGCGTGCGGCCCGCCGCCGGCTGGGTCGAGCGGCTCGCCGCCCGGCCCGGCGGCTTCGAGCTCTCCGGCCACTGCCCCGCCCCCGGCCCGCTGGAACTCGTGCTGCGGCACGGCGGCAGCGGCACCGAGGTCCGCCACCCGGTCGAGCTCGGCCCCGACGCGCGGTTCACGGTCCGGCTGCCGGTCACCCGCACCGGCTCCGACGGCACCGCGCTGCCGCTGCGCAAGGGCCTGTGGGAGGCCGCCCTGCACCCCGTCGGCGGGACCGGCCCGGCCCGTCCGCTGACCGCCGCGCCCGCCGTCCTGGCCGCGCTGCCCGCCGCCACCCAGGCCGGCGGCAAGCGGATCGTGCTGGAGCGCCGCTGGCACGACACCCTGCTGCTGGACTCCACGCCCGTCCTCAGCGCCACCGAGCGCAGCGCCTGGACGCAGGCCCGCCAGCGCACCGCCGGCTACCCCGCCGCCCGCCGCGAGCCGCTGCGCGAGGCCGTGCTGTACGACGTCTTCGGCGGCCGCGGCTACGCCGACTCGCCGCGCGCCGTGCACGCCGAACTCGCCCGCCGCGGCACGCCGCTGGAGCACCTGTGGGTGGTCGACGACGCCCAGGCCGAGCTGCCGCCCGGGGTCCGCGCGGTACGGGTCTGGAGCCCCGAGTGGTACCGGGCGCTGGGCACCAGCCGCTACCTCGTCGGCAACACCCACTTCCCGGACTTCCTGCGCCGCCGCCCCGGCCAGGTCGTCGTCCAGACCTGGCACGGCGCGCTGCTCAAGCGGATCGCCCACGACGTCGAGAACACCTGGCTCGCCGACCACGGCTACCTCGCCGCCCTCGACCGGGAGACCCCGCACTGGAGTCTGCTGCTCTCCCCCAGCCCCTTCGCCACCCCGATCCTGCGCCGGGCCTTCCGCTACCGCGGCGAGATCCTGGAGTCCGGCTACCCGCGCAACGACGTGCTGGCCCGCCCCGACCGGCGGCGGGCGGCCGCCGTCCGCGCGCGGCTCGGCATCCCCGAGGGCCGGCGGGTGGTGCTCTACGCGCCGACCTGGCGGGAGGACCGGCCGCGTCCGGACGGCGACGGCTTCCGGCTCGACCTGCGGCTGGACCTCGACCGGGCCCGGCGGGCGCTCGGCGACGACCACGTCCTGCTGCTGCGGCCGCACACCCACGTCCGCGAGCCGCTGACCGGCACCGGGGACGGCTTCGCCGTGGACTGCGCCGACTACCCGGACGTGCAGGAGCTGCTGCTGATCGCCGACGTCCTGGTGACCGACTACTCGTCGATCCTCTTCGACTTCGCCATCACCGGCCGCCCGGTGCTGTTCTTCACCTACGACCTGGCGCACTACCGGGACACCCTGCGGGGCTTCGCCTTCGACTTCGAGGCGCAGGCCCCCGGCCCGCTGCTGGAGGACTCGGCCGCGCTGGTCGCGGCGCTGCGCGAACTCGCCGACACCGGGGGCGCCGTGCCCGCCGGGTACGCCGAGCGCTACCGGCGCTTCCAGGAGGTGCACTGCGCGCTGGACGACGGCGCCGCCGCCCGCCGGGTGGTCGACCGGATGCTGGAGCTCGGCGGTCCCGCCGGGCGCGCCGGTCAGCCGAAGCCGTAGGCCCGCCAGGGACGCCAGACCTCGTCGGCGTCGAACCGGGACAGGCCGAACCCGGGCACCGGGAAGGCCGCGTGGAAGGACCGGGCCTGTTCGTGGGCCTGGTCCAGCACGTCGTCCGTGAGACCGTGCGCCACCGTCACGTGCGGGTGGTACGGGAAGGCCAGCTCCCGGGCCAGCGGGCCGGAGCGGATGTCCGCCTCCAGCAGCCGGCACTCCTGCTCGCCCTCCTCGACCCGGACGAACACCACCGGGGAGACCGGGCGGAAGCTGCCGCTGCCGCGCAGCACCATCCGGAACGGCCGGTGCGCGGCGGCCACCGCGGCCAGGTGCTCCTCGATCTTCGGCAGCGCCTCGGCCGGGACGTCGGTGGGCGGCAGCAGCGTGACGTGCGTGGGTATCGACCGGGCCAGCGGATCGCCGTGCCCGGCCCGCGCGTCCTGGATCGCGGTGCCGTACGGATCCGGGACGCCGACGGACACGCCGATGGTGAGGGTCTCCGGGAGACCCTCACCACCGGGCAGGCGCGTCAGCGGAGTCACCGCTTGGCGGCCGGGAGGAAGCCGATCCGGTCGTACACCTGGGCCAGCGTCTCGGACGCCACCGCGCGGGCCTTCTCGGCGCCGAGCGCGAGGACGCGGTCCAGCTCGGCCGGGTCGTCCAGGAAGGTCCGGGTGCGCTCCTGGAACGGCGTCACCCACGCGGAGAACAGGTCGGCCAGTTCGGTCTTCAGGGCCCCGTACATCTTGCCCTCGAAGTGCGCCACCAGCTGCTCGATCGACTGCCCGCTGAGGGCGGAGTGGATCCGCAGCAGGTTGGAGACGCCGGCCTTCTCCTGCTCGTCGTAGGAGACCACGGTGCCGGTGTCGGTGACGGCGCTCCTGAACTTCTTGGCGCTGGCCTTCGGCTCGTCGAGCAGGCTCACCAGGCCCTTGGCGGAGGACGCCGACTTGCTCATCTTGATCGCCGGGTCCTGGAGGTCCTGGATCTTGGCCGTCTCCTTGAGGATGTACGGCTTCGGGACCGTGAAGGTCGGGCTGTAGCGGGTGTTGAAGCGCTCCGCGAGGTCGCGGGTGAGCTCCACGTGCTGGCGCTGGTCCTCGCCCACCGGGACGGCGTCCGCCTGGTAGAGCAGGATGTCGGCCACCTGGAGGATCGGGTAGGTGAACAGGCCCACCGACGTCCCGGCGGCGCCCTGCTTGGCCGACTTGTCCTTGAACTGGGTCATCCGGGAGGCCTCGCCGAAGCCGGTGAGGCAGTTCATCACCCAGCCCAGCTGCGCGTGCTCGGGCACGTGCGACTGGACGAACAGGGTGCAGTGCTCCGGCTCCAGGCCCGCGCCGAGCAGCTGGGCGGCGGAGATCCGGGTGTTCTGGCGCAGCGTCGCCGGATCCTGCTCGATGGTGATCGCGTGCAGGTCGACGACCATGTAGAAGGCGTCGTTCTCCTTCTGCAGGTCGACCCACTGGCGCACCGCGCCCAGGTAGTTGCCGAGGTGGAACGAGCCGGAGGTGGGCTGGATGCCGGAGAGCACCCGGGGACGGTCCTTGACCGGACCAGTGACCGCTGCGTTGACCATGCGGGCCATTGTTCCAGCTCCACCGACCGGTCAGGAAACCTCCGGCCCCGGCGGCCCGGCCAGTGTGACCGCACTCACCCCGACCCGGGCGATCCGCCTGCCCTCCAGCTTGGCCACCGTCAGCAGCACCTCCACGCCGGGGCCGGCCGGGATCCGCACCCGGTCGCCGTCGGCGGGCAGCCGGCCGAGCGCGGCGACCAGGCAGCCGGCCACCGTCTCGTACGGCCCCTCGGGGAGGGTGACGCCGGTCTCCCCGGCGAAGTCGGCCAGGTTGAGCAGGCCGTCGAGCTCCATGCCGCCGCCGGCCAGCCGCCGGGTGGGGGCGGGCTCGGGCGTGTCGTACTCGTCGCGGATCTCACCGATCACCTCCTCCACGAGGTCCTCCAGGGTGACGATGCCGGCGGTGCCGCCGTACTCGTCGACCACGATCGCCAGGTGATGGCCCTCACGGCGCATCTCGCCCATCGCCTCCAGCACCCGTTTGGTGCCGGGCAGCAGCTTGACCGGGCGGGCGAGGTCGCGGACCTTGACCGCGCGTTCGCCGCGCGCGCCGTAGAGGTCGCGGACGTGCACGAAGCCGGTCACCGCGTCGTAGCTGCCCTCGACCACCGGGTAGCGGGAGTGCGGCGAGGAGTCCGCCTGGGCGCGGACCTCGGCGAGCGGGCGCTCGGCGTCCAGGAAGGTCACCTCGGTGCGCGGGACCATCACCTCGCGCAGCTGGCGCTCCCCGGCGGCGAACACATCAGCGATCAACGTCCGCTGGTCGCTGCCGAGTTCGGTGTTGGCGGCGACCAGGCCGCGGAGTTCCTCGGAGCTCATCGAGCCGCGCCCGGCGGCCGGGTCGCCGCCGAACAGCCGGACCATCAGGTCGGTGGAGCGGCCGAGCAGCCAGATCGCCGGGCGCAGCACCACCGACATGACGTCGACCACCGGCGCGGCCAGCACGGCGATGGAGTCGGCCCGCTGGAGGCCGATCCGCTTGGGGGTGAGCTCGCCGAGCACCAGCGAGACGTAGCTGATCACCAGGGTGAGGCCGACCAGCGCGGTGGCGTCGGCGACGCCCTCGGAGAGCCCGGCCCGCACGAACAGCGGGGCGACCTTGCCGGCCAGCGTGTCGGCGCCGAAGGCCGCGGAGAGGAACCCCATGCAGGTGACGCCGACCTGGACGGCCGCCAGGAAGCGGTTGGGGTCGGCCGCGAGGTGCGCGGCCCGGGCCGCCCGCCGGGTGCCGCGGGCCTCCAGCGTCCGGATCTGGCCCTCGCGCAGCGAGATCAGCGAGATCTCGGCGACGTTGAACAGGCCGCCCAGGACGATGAAGACGAGGACGAGCGCGGCGTCCTCGAAGGTTTCGGTCACAGCGGGAGTGTAGGGCGACGGCCCGCCGTCCCCGGGGAGGGGACGACGGGCCGTCGCGGGGCGCCGGGGGCGCGGTGGCTCAGATGAGGCCGAGCTCCTGGACCGCGTCGCGCTCCTCGGTCAGCTCCTTGACCGAGGCGTCGATGCGGGCGCGGGAGAAGTCGGAGATCTCCAGGCCCTGGACGATCTCGAACCTGCCGTCCTTGGTGGTGACCGGGAAGGAGGAGATCAGGCCGGCCGGGACGCCGTAGGAGCCGTCGGAGACGACGCCCATGGAGGTCCAGTCGCCCTCGGCGGTGCCGTTGACCCAGGTGTGCACGTGGTCGATGGCGGCGTTGGCGGCCGAGGCGGCCGAGGAGGCGCCGCGGGCCTCGATGATGGCGGCGCCGCGCTTGGCGACGGTCGGGATGAAGTCGTTCTCCAGCCAGGCCTGGTCGCTGCCGACGGCCTCGAAGGCCGGCTTGCCGGCGACCTCGGCCTGGAAGATGTCCGGGTACTGGGTGGCGGAGTGGTTGCCCCAGATGGTGACGCGCTTGATGTCGGAGACCAGGGCGCCGGTCTTGGCGGAGAGCTGGCCGACGGCGCGGTTGTGGTCCAGGCGGGTCATCGCGGTGAAGCGCTCGGCCGGGACGTCCGGGGCGTTGCGCTGGGCGATCAGGGCGTTGGTGTTGGCCGGGTTGCCGACGACCAGGACCTTGATGTCGTCCGCGGCGTGGGCGTTGATGGCCTTGCCCTGCGGGCCGAAGATGCCGCCGTTGGCCGACAGCAGGTCGCCGCGCTCCATGCCGGCGGTGCGCGGACGGGCGCCGACCAGCAGGGCGACGTTGGCGCCGTCGAAGGCCACGTTCGGCTGGTCGGTGATGGTGATGTCGCGCAGCAGCGGGAAGGCGCAGTCGACGAGCTCCATGGCGGTGCCCTCGGCGGCCTTGAGGCCCTGCGGGATCTCCAGGAGGCGCAGGTTCACCGGGACGTCGGCGCCGAGCAGGTGGCCCGAGGCGATGCGGAAGAGCAGCGCGTAGCCGATCTGGCCGGCGGCTCCGGTGATGGTGACGTTGACGGGGGTGCGGGTCATTTCTACCTTCTCCAGCAAATCGCCAGGTGCCCCAGGCACGTTCGGCGCGCCGGAGCCGCGGACGGTCTCTCGACATCGAGAGAACCGGCGTCAGGGTATCGCAAAGGGAAGCGTACGCCTCGGGCGAGGTCGTGACTGGTTGGTCACAGACGATGACGGCCCCCGCCCGGGCTCCGGGCGGGGGCCGTGCACGACCGGCCGGGCGGCGGCGCGCCGGCGGCGGTGGTGCGCTAACGGCGCGGACGGCCGATCAGCTGGCCGATGTTGTCCAGCAGCGGGAACTCCAGCCACGGGTTGGGCTGGGCCATCAGGGTCAGCAGCACGATCGACACGCCGAGGAAGGTCAGCACGATCACGTCGGTGAACCGGCTGCGGACCGCCAGCATGCCGACCTCCGGCAGCACCAGCCGCAACAGCGCGCCGAGCAGCACCCCGCCGCCGACGACCAGCAACCCGTACTTGAAGCCGTCCTGGAAGTCGGCGAACCAGGTGATCGCGAGACCGGCGCCGACCACCAGCAGGACCACCGTTATCGGCCACTGCCGCACCGGCAGCGCGTGGTCGCGCCCGAGCGCGGCCGACGAGCCCTCGGGGGGCAGGGTGCCGGTGGTCCTCACCGGCCTGCGCCGGGTCCGCCGCGGTTCGGTCATGGCTTCCCGTCCTTCGGGATCGTCGTTCGCGGGATCGTCGTTCGTCGGGCGGGCGGGATCAGACGCCGGCCTGGCGCTCGGCCGCCACCACGATGTTGTTCAGCAGCATGGCGCGGGTCATCGGGCCGACGCCGCCGGGGTTCGGGGAGATCCAGCCGGCCACCTCGGCCACGCCCGGGTGGACGTCGCCGACGATCTTGCCCTCGCTGCGGCTGACGCCGACGTCCAGCACGGCCGCGCCGGGCTTGACGTCCTCCGGCTTGACCAGGTGCGGCACGCCGGCGGCGGCCACGATGATGTCGGCCTGGCGCAGGTGGTGGGCGAGGTCGCGGGTGCCGGTGTGGCAGAGGGTGACGGTGGCGTTCTCGCTGCGGCGGGTGAGCAGCAGGCCGATCGAGCGGCCGACGGTGACGCCGCGGCCGACCACGACCACCTCGGCGCCGTCGATCGGCACGTCGTGGCGGCGCAGCAGCTCGACGATGCCGAGCGGGGTGCAGGGCAGCGGGCCCTCGATGCCCAGCGCGAGGCGGCCGAGCGAGGTCGGGTGCAGGCCGTCCGCGTCCTTGTCCGGGTCCATCAGCTCCAGGACCGGGTTCTGGTCGAGGCCCTTGGGCAGCGGCAGCTGGACGATGTAGCCGGTGCAGGCGGGGTCGGCGTTGAGCTCCCGGACGACGTTCTCGACGTCCTCCTGGGTGGCGGTGGCGGGCAGCTCGCGCTGGATCGAGGCGATGCCGATCTCGGCGCAGTCCCGGTGCTTGCCGTTGACGTACCAGCGGCTGCCCGGGTCGTCGCCGACCAGGACGGTGCCGAGGCCGGGCACGACGCCCTTCGCCTGGAGGGCCGCCACGCGGGCGGCGAGTTCGGACTTGATCGCGGCCGCGGTGGCCTTGCCATCGAGAATCTGGGCAGTCATGACCCCATTCTCCCGGATCCGGACCGGCTCGTGCGCCACCGGTCCCCGGGCCGGAGGAGGCCGGCCCGGGAGCGGGGCCGGGCGGAACGGGGGGTGGACGAACGGGTACGGAACGTCCGGGTCGTATTGCGGTTGCGCCACAGTCCGGCCCGACGCGCGGAGGCGGCTGGACAGGGCCGGGCCGGGCGGTCGACGATATGCGGGCATTCCCCGCCGCATCCGGCCCGGTGACGGGCCGACGGACAGACCCGGCGGGGGCGTACCCGGGGGAAAGAACGAAGTGAGCCGACCAGACCGCACCGCGCCGACGACCGACCGCCGCCGCGGCACGCCCCTCACCGGCAGAGCGTCCCGGCTCCCGTCCGCCCGCTTCCCACGGTCCTGAGCGGGGGCGCGCACCCGGCTGCTCACGCCCCCGGTGTCAGTGCGCCCCGCTAACGTCCCGTCCGACCGGCCACCCGACCCGCCGGTCCGTTCCGGGTCCGCTGTCCCGTCCCCACCCGTCCCCATCTGCCCGGAGGCATCGATGAGCTACCCGCCCGACCCGAACAACCCGCAGCAGCCCCAGCAGCCGCCGCAGCAGGCCTACGGCTACCCCCAGCAGGCCCCGCCGGCCGCCGGGTACGGCTACCCCCAGCAGCCGCCGGCCGCCCCCGGCTACGGCTACCCGCAGCAGCAGCCGCCGGCCTACGGCGTGCCGCCGCAGCAGGCGTACGGGTACCAGCCGATGCCGGGCACCATCCAGGCGAACAACGGCTACATCAACATCGCCCACCTCGGCACCGTGAAGATCGCCTCGATGGGCCAGCGCTTCCTGGCGCGGCTGATCGACGGTCTGGCGGTCGGCGCGGTCATCGCCCTGGTCATGGCGCTGGGCCTGGCCGGCACGCTCGGCATCGTCAAGGACACCGACGACTGTTCCCAGTACTCCTACGGGAGCCTCAGCTACAGCGACTGCATCCAGCAGCAGAACGACGCCGCGGCCGGCGTGTTCGCCACCATGATGATCATGATGGGCGTGCTGTCGCTGTTCAACCTGCTCTACGAGTGGCTGATGGTCTCCTTCGCCGGCGCCACCCTGGGCAAGATGGCCATGGGCCTGCGCGTGGTCAAGGAGAGCAACGGCCAGACCCCGGGCCTGGGCGGCGGCTTCATCCGCTTCATCATCCCGATCGTCGGCGTCTTCCTCTGCTACATCGGCGCGCTGCTGGTCTACCTGTCGCCGTTCTTCGACAACTCCGGGAAGCTGCAGGGCTGGCACGACCGTGCCGCCGGCACTCTGGTGATCAAGAAGTAACGCGGGCGGTCCGCGACGACGGAGCGGCCCGGCCCCCTCGGTGGAGGGAGCCGGGCCGCTCCGTCGTTCCGTCGCCCCGTCAGCCGGTCGTTCGACCGGCCCGGCGGCCGGTCAGTGGAAGAAGTGCCGGGTGCCGGTGAAGTACATGGTCACCCCGGCCTCGGCGGCGGCCGCGATCACCTCTTCGTCGCGGATCGAGCCGCCCGGCTGGACGATCGCCCGGACACCGGCGGCGATCAGGATCGCCGGGCCGTCCGCGAACGGGAAGAAGGCGTCGGAGGCCGCGTACGCGCCCTTGGCCCGCTCGCCGGCCCGCTCGACCGCGAGCTTGCAGGAGTCCACCCGGTTGACCTGGCCCATGCCGACGCCCACCGAGGCGCCGTCCTTGGCCAGCAGGATCGCGTTGGACTTGACGGCCCGGCAGGCCCGCCAGGCGAAGGCCAGCTCGGCCAGCTCGGCCTCGGACAGCGCCTCGCCGGTGGCGAGCGTCCAGGTCGCCGGGTCGTCGCCCTCGGCGTGCACCCGGTCGGCGTCCTGGAGCAGCACGCCGCCGGAGATCGGGCGCACCTCCTGGCGGTTGGCCGGGGCGTCGGCGGCGAGCAGCACCCGCAGGTTCTTCTTGCGGGCCAGCACCTCGACGGCGCCGTCCTCGTAACCGGGGGCCACCACGACCTCGGTGAAGATCGGGGCGATCTGCTCGGCCAGCTCCACGGTGACCGGGCGGTTGACGGCGATCACGCCGCCGTACGCGGAGACCGGGTCGCACTCGTGGGCCTTGCGGTGCGCCTCGGCGACGTCGGCGCCGGTCGCGATGCCGCACGGGTTGGCGTGCTTGATGATCGCGACGGCCGGGCCGGCGTGGTCGTAGGCGGCGCGGCGGGCGGCGTCGGTGTCGACGTAGTTGTTGTACGACATCTCCTTGCCGTGCAGCTGCTGCGCACCGGCCAGGCCACCGCTGCCGTCGGTGTACAGCGCGGCGCCCTGGTGCGGGTTCTCGCCGTAGCGCAGCACGTTCTGGCGCTCGAAGGCCGAGCCCAGGAACGCCGGGAAGGCGTCCTCGGTCCCGGTGTAGCCGGACTCGTCGAACCAGTTGGCCACCGCGACGTCGTAGGCGGCGGTGTGCGCGAAGGCCTGGGCGGCCAGCCGCTTGCGGGTCAGCAGGTCGAAGCCGCCCTGCCGGACGGCGGCGAGCACGTCCTGGTAGCGGGCCGGGTCGACCACCACGGCCACCGAGGGGTGGTTCTTGGCGGCGGCGCGGACCATGCTCGGGCCGCCGATGTCGATCTGCTCGACGCACTCGTCCGGGGTGGCGCCGGAGGCGACGGTCGCCTTGAACGGGTAGAGGTTCACCACGACCAGGTCGAAGGGCTCGACACCCAGCTCGGCCAGCTGCGCGCGGTGCGACTCCAGGCGCAGGTCGGCCAGCACGCCGGCGTGCACGCGGGGGTGCAGCGTCTTGACGCGCCCGTCCAGGCACTCGGGGAAGCCGGTGAGCTCGGAGACCTCGGTCACCGGGACGCCCGCGGCGGCGATCCGGCCGGCGGTGGAGCCGGTGGAGACGATGGCGACCCCGGCGGCGTGCAGGCCCTGGGCCAGCTCCTCCAGGCCGGTCTTGTCGTACACGCTGATCAGGGCGCGGCGCACCGGCCGGACGTTCTCGGAGACGGGAGGGGTGGTGGTGGGGGCGGCGCTCATGCCGGAATCCATACCTTTCGGTCCTCGATGCGGTGACCCTCGCGGGCCAGCCGGCCCACGACGTCGACGAGCAGCTTGCGCTCGACTGTCTTGATGCGCTTATGCAGCGCCTCGCCGCCATCGGCGTGATCGGCGTCGAGGACCTCCACGACGCCCTGCGCGATGATCGGCCCGGTGTCGACGCCGGCGTCGACCAGGTGGACGGTGCAGCCGGTGACCCGCACCCCGTACGCCAGCGCGTCGGTGACGCCGTGGGCGCCGGGGAAGGAGGGCAGCAGCGCGGGATGGGTGTTGACGATCCGTCCGGCGAAGGCCGCGATGAACTCGGGGCCGAGGATCTTCATGAAGCCGGCCGTGACGACCAGGTCCGGCTGGTACCCGGCCACGGAGGCGGTCAGCGCGCGGTCCCAGTCCGCGCGGTCCGGGTGGTCCTTCACCCGGTGCACGAACACCGGCAGGCCGGCGCGCTCGGCGCGCTCCAGGCCGGCGATGGCCTCGCGGTCCGCGCCGACGGCGAGGATCTGCGCGCCGTAGGCGGGGTCGGCGGCGGCCTCGATCAGCGCCTGGAGGTTGGTGCCGGAGCCGGAGACCAGCACCACCAGACGGGCCGGTCCGGGCGTACGGGGCGGGAAGAGCTGGGCGGGGGCGGCGGCCACTGCGCGATTCTCCGTAGGTCGGGCGCCGTGCGCTGGTACGTCCACCGGCGGTGGGGCCACTACGAACGGCAGGTCGAGCGAGGGGGAACTCCTGGAGAACCCGCCGCGACGCGGGCGCCCGGGGAACCCGTGGGAGCTGCTGACCGTCACCACCATAACGGCTGGTCGGACGGCCTCCGAAACACCGTCGCGGGCTACGCGCGTAGCTGAGACGGGGATCTCGCCGGGCCGTCCGCCCGCCGCCGCCGGTCCCCGACCGGGCCGCGGCGGCGGCCGCCGCCGGCAACCCCGGACGCGCCCGGAGCCCCCACAGGGGCCTGCGGGATCATAGGGTGGCGCGGGCACCCGCCCCACCGACCGAGAAGGAATGGCTGAACCATGAGCAGCGGTGACGACACCGGCGAGCGCAACCCCTTCGCGCCGCCGCCGGCGGATGCCCCCGACCAGCCGTGGCGACCGCGCGCTCCCCACCCCTCCGACGGCTCCGACCGCCCCGAGGGCCAGGACGGCGACCCGGACGAGCGCCCGCTCGTCCCGCCGCCGCACCCCTGGAGCCCCGGCTACCGGGGCAGCGGCTGGCAGCCCCGGCCGCCCGCGCCGCAGCCGCCCCGGCTCGACCCGGCCGACCCCGCCCAGCGCAAGGCCCGCAACGCCGCGCTGGCCGGCATGGGCGCACTGGTCTGCGCCTTCGCCTCGCTGCACTACGTCGCCCTGTTCGTCGGCGCGCTCGCCATCGCCTGGGGCGTCTCGGCCATGCGCGCCCCCAAGCCGGCCGCCGACGCCGCCACCGGCACCGGCACCGGCACCCCGGCGGCCGCCGCGCCGCCCGCGCCGAACCCGCTCACCCCGGCCGCCCTGGCCGGCATCCTCACCGGCGCCATGACGGTGGTCTTCGTGTCCGCCGTCCTCGGCCTGGCGGTGTACTACAACGACTACGTCACCTGCGTGCAGGACTCGCTCACCGCCAGCGGCGCCGACGGCTGCGAGCGGCTCGCGCCGCAGTGGTACGTGGACATCACCAAGCAGAGCGAGTAGGCGCGGTCAGCCGGTCGTGCCGCCGGTGGTGGCGCCGGTGCCGCTACCGGTGGTGCCGTCGGTGCTGCCCGGGGCGCCCGAGAGCAGGGTGACCGCTCGATGCGCGCGGGCGCGCAGCAGGAGTACGCCCCGGCGCGCGGTCACGGCGAGCGCCCCGGGCACCGGCGGCACCCGCCCCCGCCCTCCGGCCGCACGCAGGAACCGGAAGCGGGCCAGCACCGCGGTCGGGGTGGCCACCGCCGCCACCCAGGCCGCCGCGGCCAGGCCCGTCCACCACGGCACCGGCCCCAGCCAGGCCATCCGCCCCGCCGCCAGCGCCCCGCCGGAGAGGCCGCCGAGCACCGCCGCCGCGAGCCCGACCAGCAGCGCGGCCACCAGACCCGCCGCCGCGGTCGCCGTCACCGGCCAGGGGCCGCGCGGACCCGGCCGCCCCGCCGCCCGCCCGCCGCCGACGGCCGCCGCCCGGCCCAGCAACAGCCCCGGCACCACGCCCGCCAGGGCCGGCAGCACACACACCACCAACCGCCAGCCGCCCTCCCCCGGCTCCGGGAACAGCGCGAACAGGGGGAACTCCGGCACCGGCCCCAGCACCGTCCGCACCGGCGACACCACCGCCCCCTCCCCCGCCGCGAACCCCGGTCCGAGCGCGTACGCCGCTCCCCACAGCACCGCGTTCGGCAACAGCACCAGGCTCACCAGCAGCACCCCCGCCACCGCCGCCGGTCCGCCCGCGAACACCTGCGACGCCCCGCTCGTGGACACCGCGGCCAGCACCGCCGCCCCCGCCACCACCAGCCCGCCGGCCGCCAGCAGCCCGGCCCCGGCCGCCAGCCCCGCCGCCCGGACCACCACCGCGCCCCCCGCCGGCCGCAACGCCCCCGGCAGCCGCGCCAACGCCCGTTCCAGCAGACCCGTCACCACCGGGACCGCCCCGCGCCCCCGGGCCCCGGCCGCCACCGCCGCACCGGCCACCAGGGCGACCACGACGAGGTCCGGCAGCACCCGGGCCCGGAACTCCCCCGCCCCCGCGCACTGCGCCACCACCCCGCACGCCACCGCGCAGTACCCCGCCCACACCGCCGCCGCACCGCCCTGCCCCGGCCGGCCGAGGCCTCGTCCCGCCCCGCGCGCCGTCACCCGGGCGGCGGCCCGCGACAGCTGGCCCACCGCCAGCAGACCGAGCAGCAGCGGCGTGACCGACAACGGCGCCTCCGCCGCCCCGCGCAGCACCGGCGCGCCGTGCCCGAGCAGCCACAGCGCCGCCACCAGCCGCAGCGCCCCGGCGGCGCCCCCGTCCGCGTACGGCGTCACCACCCAGAGCCCGAGCACCGGAACGGTGATGACGCAGAGTCCGAGCAGCGCCGCCCGGGCCCCGGCGAGCAGGGCGGACAGGACGGGCCTGGCCCCCGGTTCGCCCGGCGCTCCCAGAATCGGACGACCCGTCAGCTGCGTCATGGCCCACATCGTGCCAAGGCGACTCGCCATGCTCCATGAAGCGGCAAACCGCCGGGGTGTCCCAGATTATTGGCTTATGCGCATTTTCGGACCATGTCCTCTCGCCGCCGCGACCGACCCGGCCAGGAGCGTCTGATGACCAGGCCCCGGACCGCCGAACACCCCGGCGACCAGCCCGCGCCCGCGACGCAGCGCCGCAACGGGAAGGGACGCCCCGCCAAGGCCGGGACCGGCCGCGGCCGGGCCGCTCCCGAGGCTTCCGTCGCCGGGAAGGACGAGGCCGCCGAACTGCTGCGCCGCCTGACGGCACGTGAGGCGCAGGCCTTCGCCCACCTCGCGGCCGGCCGGGACCTCGCCGAGACCGCCGCAGCCCTCGGCGTCACCACCGCCACCGCCCGCGGCTACCAGCACCGGGCCCTGCGCAAACTCGGCACCCGCACCCAGGACGAGATCACCGCCCTCGCCGCCCTGCTGCCCGCCACGACCGCCGGAGCCCCGCAGCAGGCGAGCACGGCCGCGAGCGAACAGGCCCCGAGCGACCCGTGCGCCGATCACACGAACACCGCGGCCCCGCCGTCCCGGCAGGCGGCCGTCCGCCGCCCGGTGGCGAACGCCGCCGGCGCGAACCGTCCGCAGGGCGTGCGCCCCGGGCGGGACGCGGACGCGGATGCGGGAGCAGGGACGCCGCCGCAGTCAGAGCGGGCCGAGCCGTCGTCGCCACGGCAGCCGCCGGCCGGAGCTCCGTCCCCCGACCGGGCGGCAGCCGACACGATGACAACGGCACACCGCGACCGGCCCACGGCGAAGCGGCCCGCCCACAGCGTCGCCGTGCGGACCGCCGCCGGGCGAGAGCCGGCCGAACCCGGCGACCGACCAGCGGCGAAGCAGCCCGCCGAAAGCGTCGGCGCACGCGCGGGCCATGCGGCCGGAAGCAACGCCGAGCAAAGGCCCGTCGCGCGAACGGCAGCCGCTCACGCCGTCGGGCGGGGGCCGTCCGGCCACGGCGACCGACCGGCGGCAGCGCGCCGTGACCGGGCGGCGGCGAAGCAACCTGCCGCACGGAAGGCAGCCGATCAGGCCCCCGGGCGGGAGCCGGCCGAACGCGACGACCGACGGGCCGCCACCGAGACGACGGCCCACCTCGGCCGGTCGACGGCGGGGCCATCAGCCGGGACCGCCGCTCAAGCCGCCGGACGCGACGACCAACGAGCCGGTGACCGGTCGGAAGCCGAGCAGCCCGCTGAGAACCGCACCGCACGGGCTGGCCATGCCGCCCGAAGCAACACCGAACAGGGGCCAACCGAACGC
>NZ_JBHVTL010000004.1:0-200320 GCF_042884635.1 Kitasatospora sp. NPDC058115 | reverse complement strand
GCACCAACCTGCCAGCCGACAACAAACCCACAGCAGCCACACCGGGCGAGCGGGGACAGGCACCAGGGGCAGCCGCTGCGGAGCGCAACGGCGACCACGCGGCCGGGCGGCCCGCCGAGAACCGCACCGCACGAGCCGGCCACACCACCCCAACCAACACCGAACAGGGGCCAACCGAACGCACCAACCTGCCAGCCGACAACAAACCCACAGCAGCCACACCGGGCGAGCGGGGACAGGCACCAGGGGCAGCCGCTGCGGAGCGCAACGGCGACCGACCCACCGGGCAGGCGTCGGCGGCTCCGGGGCACGGTGGCGGGGCGGAGGCGGGGTTCGAGGAGGTGTACGAGGCGGCGTACACCCGGTTGGTGCAGCAGGTGTTCCTGCTCACGGCGTGCAAGCACCGGGCCGTGCACTGTGTGGGGCGGGCGTTCGCGGAGGCCCGGCTGTGCTGGGCGGAGGTGGCCGCCGGGGGCGAGCCGGAGGCGTGGGTGCGGGCGCGGGCGTTCGAGTCGGCGCTGTCGCCGTGGCACCGGGGCGGCCCGCGGCGCACGCATGTGTGGCGGCTGCCGTACCGCCGGATCAAGGTGCGGCCGGCGGACGAGGCCCAGGCGGTGCTGCCGGACCACGACCGGCTCACCGACCGGGACCGCGCGCTGCTCAAGGCGCTGCGGCGGCTGTCCCGGCCGCAGCGCCGGGCGCTGGTGCTGCACGACGGCCTGGGGATGCCGGCCGCCGCGGTGGCGCTGGAGGTGGAGGCGACGGTGGCGGGAGCCGAGGGGCGGGTATGGGCGGCGCGGGCGGCGCTGGCGCACTGGGTGCCGGAGCTGGTCGGGCCGGATCCGGCGGCGGACGGGTTCGCCGACCGGCTGTGTGTGCTGATGCACCGGGCGGCGGTGCGCGGGGCGCCGGAGCCGCACCGGGCGCCGGTGCCGGTGCTGCGGGCCCGGCACGGGCTGGTGAACGCGGGCCGGACCGGGGCGGCGGCGCTGCTGACGGCGGCGGTCGGCGGTGCGGTGGTGGCGACGCTGGCGGGTGGCGGGCCGGGCGAGCTGTTCCGGCCTCCGGGGCCGCCGCCGCCCTCGCTCTGCGCGCCGGTCCCGACCTCGGCGACGGGGCCGGACGCGCTGCTGCCGCTGCTGGCGGACGGGCCGCCGTCGGGGATCGAGAGCCTCTGGTGCTCGCCGACGCCGGGGCTGGAGCCGGTCGTGGTGGATCCGCCGCCGCCGCGCGCGGACGGGCCGTACCGGCCGCCGGCGGGCGGGCGGGCCGCCGAGGCGCTGCCCCCGCCCGGTGCGGTGGCCGCCGCACCGCCGCGCGGCTGCGGCCCGGCCTGGGCCCTGCACCCGTGTGCGGCGGACCGCTGAGGCCGCAGCACCGCGCCCCCGTCCCGGAGGTCCGGGCGGGGGCGCGGTGCTGCTGCTGCGAGCGGGGAGGGCGTCAGCCCTTGATCAGCTCACGGGCCAGGCGGGCGGTCTCGGACGGCGTCTTGCCGACCTTGACGCCGGCGGCCTCAAGGGCCTCCTTCTTGGCCTGCGCGGTGCCCGAGGAGCCGGAGACGATGGCGCCGGCGTGGCCCATGGTCTTGCCCTCGGGGGCGGTGAAGCCCGCGACGTAGCCGACGACCGGCTTGGTCACGTGCTCCTTGATGAAGGCCGCGGCCCGCTCCTCGGCGTCGCCGCCGATCTCACCGATCATGACGATGAGCTCGGTCTCCGGGTCCTCCTGGAACGCCTTGAGGGCGTCGATGTGGGTGGTGCCGATGACCGGGTCACCGCCGATGCCCACGGCCGAGGTGAAGCCGATGTCCCGCAGCTCGTACATGAGCTGGTAGGTCAGGGTGCCGGACTTCGAGACCAGGCCGATCTTGCCGGCCTTGGTGATGTCGGCCGGGATGATGCCGGCGTTCGACTGTCCGGGGCTGATCAGGCCGGGGCAGTTCGGGCCGATGATCCGGGTCTTGTTGCCCTTCGAGCCGGCGTAGGCCCAGAAGGCGGCGGTGTCGTGCACCGGGACGCCCTCGGTGATGACGACGGCCAGGCCGATCTCGGCGTCGATGGCCTCGACGACGGCGCTCTTGGTGTGCGCCGGCGGGACGAAGATGACGGTGACGTCGGCACCGGTCTTCTCGATGGCCTCGGCGACGGAGCCGAAGACGGGCACCTCGGTGCCGTCGACGTCCACGGTGGTGCCGGCCTTGCGCGGGTTGACACCGCCGACGATCTGGGTGCCGGAGGCGAGCATGCGGCGGGTGTGCTTCATGCCCTCGGAACCGGTCATGCCCTGGACGATGACCTTGCTGTCCTTGGTAAGGAAGATAGCCATGGTGTGAAAGTCCCCTTCCTTACTTGTTGGCCAGCTCGGCGGCGCGGTCGGCCGCACCGTCCATGGTGTCCACCTGCTCGACGAGCGGGTGGTTGGCGTCGGTCAGGATCTGCCGGCCCAGCTCGGCGTTGTTGCCGTCGAGGCGGACGACCAGCGGCTTGGTGACCGCCTCGCCCTTCTCCTCCAGCAGCGCGAGGGCCTGCACGATGCCGTTGGCGACCGCGTCGCACGCGGTGATGCCGCCGAAGACGTTGACGAAGACCGACTTGACGTCGGTGTCGCCGAGGATGATCTCCAGGCCGTTCGCCATGACCTCGGCGGAGGCGCCGCCACCGATGTCGAGGAAGTTGGCGGGCTTGACGTTGCCGTGCTTCTCACCGGCGTAGGCGACCACGTCGAGGGTGCTCATGACGAGACCCGCGCCGTTGCCGATGATGCCGACCTCACCGTCGAGCTTGACGTAGTTGAGGCCCTTGGCCTTGGCGGCGGCCTCCAGCGGGTTGGCGGCGGCCTTGTCCTCCAGCGCCTCGTGCTCCGGCTGGCGGAAGTCGGCGTTCTCGTCCAGGGAGACCTTGCCGTCGAGCGCGACGATCTTGCCCTCGCCGGTCTTGACCAGCGGGTTGACCTCGACCAGGAGGGCGTCCTCCTTGATGAAGACGGTCCACAGGGTCTGCAGGACGTCGGCGATCTGGTCGGCGACCTCGGCCGGGAACTTCGCCGCCTCGACGATCTCGCGGGCCTTGGCCTCGGTCACGCCCTCGTTCGCGTCGACCGCGATCTTCGCGAGGGCCTCGGGCTTGGTGGCCGCGACCTCCTCGATGTCCATGCCGCCCTCGACGCTGGCCATGGCCAGGAAGGTGCGGTTGGCGCGGTCGAGCAGGTAGGAGACGTAGTACTCCTCCTTGATGTCCGCGGTCTGGGCCAGCATCACCTTGTGCACGGTGTGGCCCTTGATGTCCATGCCGAGGATCTGCCCGGCCTTGGCGACGGCGTCCGCCGGGTCGGCGGCGAGCTTCACGCCGCCGGCCTTGCCTCGGCCACCCACCTTCACCTGAGCCTTGACGACGGCGCGGCCGCCGAAGCGCTCCGCGATGGCGGCAGCGTCTGCGGCGGTCTCGATGACATCGCCGTCAAGCACGGGAACACCGTGCTTGGCGAAGAGGTCCCTCGCCTGGTACTCGAACAGGTCCACGTGTTTGTCCTTGTTCGTGGTCGCGGATTGTGTCTCTACGAGCGTGCCACGGCAGGATCTTCGCTGCGGGTCGTCGGGGCGGTGCGGGTACGCAGAAGTACGGCCTTGCGGCCCACACAGCCACGGGCGCACACGTCAATCAACACGCGCGTCACGTCCGTCTGGCAGGTTATCCCCGGACGACGGGCGTGTTTCGCCCGGGGCCTGCCCGTCTTTGGTGAGAACCGTCACAGACAGCTTAGGGGGCGTACGCCGGGCGCCCGGACCGGCGGGCCTGCTCGGCCGTGCCCCGGGTTCCGCCGTTCGGGTGAGCCGGGGGGTTCCGGGTGGACGGGCGGGCCGACAGCTCCGTTCACACCCCCTGCTCCGGGACCGGGATCGGGCGCTTCTCGATCGCCGCCGCCATGATCTCCGGGAAGACGTCGGGGGTGCAGGCGAAGGCCGGGGCGCCGAGGGCCGCCAGCGCGGCGGCGTGCGCGTGGTCGTAGGCCGGCGCGCCCTCGTCGGAGAGCGCCAGCAGGGCGATGAACTGGACGCCGGCCGCCTTCATCGCGGCCACCCGCTTGAGCATCTCGTCGCGGATGCCGCCCTCGTAGAGGTCGCTGATCAGGACCACGATCGTCTCGGCCGGCCGGGTGATCCGGGACTGGCAGTAGGCGAGCGCCCGGTTGATGTCGGTGCCGCCGCCGAGCTGGGTCGCGAAGAGCACGTCGACCGGGTCGGTGAGCTGCTCGGTGAGGTCGACCACCGAGGTGTCGAAGACCACCAGCCGGGTGTCCAGGCTCTTCATCGAGGCGAGCACCGCGCCGAACACCGCCGAGTGCACCACGGACGGCGCCATCGAGCCGGACTGGTCGATGCAGAGGATGACGTCCTTCTTCACCGCGCGCTGGGCGCGGGCGTAGCCGACCAGCCGCTCGGGGACGACCGTGCCGTGCTCGGGCAGGTAGTTCTTCAGGTTGGCCCGGATGGTGCGGTCCCAGTCGATGTCGCGGTGGCGCGGGCGGTTGACCCGGGCGCTGCGGTCCAGCGCGCCGCCCAGGGTGGCCCGGGTGCGGTCGGCGAGCCGGCGCTCCAGATCGGCGACCACCCGGCCGACGACCGCGCGGGCGGTCTCCCGGGTGGTCTCGGGCAGCGCGTGCTTGAGCGAGAGGAGGGTGCCGACCAGGTGGACGTCCGGCTCGACGGCCTCCAGCATCTCGGGTTCCAGCAGCAGCTGTTCCAGCCCGAGCCGGGTGATGGCGTCCTGCTGCATCAGCTGGACGACGGTGGCCGGGAAGTACTCCCGGATGTCACCCAGCCAGCGGGCCACCTGCGGGGCCGAGCCGCCGAGTCCGGCGCTGCGGCGGCCGGAGCGCGGCTGCCCGGCCCGGCCGTCCTCGGCGGCGCCCCGGTAGAGCGCGGCGAGCGCGCCGTCCATCGCGGCGTCGCGGCCGCTCAGGGTGCGGCCGGTGCCGTCCGCCTCGCCGCCGAGGACCAGCCGCCAGCGGCGCAGCCGCTCGTCGGAGGGGGCGGGGAGGGCGGCGGAGGCGGTGCCGGGGGTGGTGACGGCCATCGGGGGCTCCTCTGCGGGCGGCGTGCGGGCGGCGGTCGGGACGGGGGCGGGGAACGGGGGCGGCGGGGTCGTCAGGTGTCGCGGCCCTCGGCCTGACGGGGGATCCGCGGGTGGTCACCGGACTCCCCGGCGACGCCCGGCAGCCCGAGCAGCAGGGCGACCACGGGCAGCGCGGCATCGGCCCGCGCGCGGTCCAACTCGGCGTCCTGCACGACGGGTTCGGTGCTCCCGGCATCGAGCGGTCCGGCCGCCACCCGGCTCCCGACAGTCTGCCGGACCCCGGCCTCCAGGGTGGCGAAGGTCCGCCGCAGCAGCGGCAGCACATCCGTGAAGACCTCCGCCGGGACGGTGGTCAGCCAGCCGTCGAGCAGGCCGAGCAGCCGGGGGTCGTGGAGCAGCAGCGCACCGCCCCCGGTCAGGAAGCCCTCGATCCAACCGGTGGCGTCCGCCGGGCTGTTGGCGGCCGACAGCACCAGGCCGAGCCGCCGCCCGGCCTCCGCGGAGTCGAGCCGGCCGTCGTCCAGCAGCAGCCGGACGGCGCGCCCGCGCAGCAGTCCGGGGACGCCGGTGGCCGGTCCGCCGGACGGTTCGCGCCGGGCGAGCGCCCGCAGGGTGGCGGCCCAGCGGTCGGCGAGTCCGGCGGCGGGGCCGTCGGCCCCGTCCAGCAGGCCGATCGCGCCGTGGACCTCGTCGAGGTGGCCGCGCATCGCGGCGGCTCCGGCGGCGTCCAGGCCGGTGCAGGCGGGCGGCAGGCCGACGCAGATCCGGTCGGCGAGGCCGGCGGCGACCTCGCCGAGGGCGCCGTGGTCGGTGCCCCGGACGTCGCCGTAGCGCAGCGCGCGCACCAGGGCGGGCAGCGCGCCGGCCAGGTGCGCGACGTCGGTGTCCAGCGCGGCGCAGTCGGCCAGCACCCGCATCACGGCGGGCAGCGCCTCGGCGAGCCCGGCCACCAGGCAGGTCTCCACCAGCCCGGTGAGCTCGGCGAGTTCGGCAGCGGCGCGGGCGGTGCCGACCGCCTTGCCGACGGCGGCCCGCTCGACCGTGGTGCCCCACTGGGCGGCCTCGGCGATCCGGACGGCGAACTCGGGCTGCCAGCACAGCCGCCAGCTCTCCCGGAAGGTGCCGGTGGAGGTGACCGAGGAGCGGGCCGGCACACCCCAGTCGACGCCGAGCAGGCGCAGCCGGTGCAGCAGCCGGGAGCGGGCCGCGTCGTTCTCCTTGCGCAGGTCGAGGTCGAGGTCGCGCGGGGCGGGGTCGGGCTTGAGGCGCAGGGTGCGCTGGAGGCGGGCGAGGTCGCGCTGGAGCGGGACGGCGGGCGCGGCCTCGGGCACCTCGCCGAGCGCGTCCCCGATCACCAGCCGGTCCTGGACGAGCGCGAGGGGGACGTCCGAGCCGTCGCACATCACCGCGCGGACGGCGTCCAGCGTCTCGGTGAGCCCGGCGAGCGGGCGGCCGCGCAGCACGGCGAGGGCGCGGGCCAGCCGGACGGCCTCGATGACGTGCGCGGAGGAGACCGGGTGGTCCTCGGCGCGCAGCAGGTCGGCAGCCCGGGTGAGCCAGCCGGGCAGCGGGTCGCCGTCCGTGCGGTGCAGGTGGCGGTACCAGCCCGGGGAGACGATCCCGGCGCCGTAGCCGGTGAGCTGGGAGAGCCGGCGGTGCGTCCAGGGCACCCAGGTGACCTCGGTGCGCACCTTCTTCGGCAGCCCGGCGAGCAGGGCCCTGTCGTGCGCGACGGTGGGCATGGCGGCCAGGGCGGGGACGTGGAAGGCCCCGCAGACCACCGCGATCCGCTGGTGGCCGGCGCGGCGGGCGGCGCGGATCTGCTGGCGCATGTACGCCTCGCGCCGCTCGTCGCGCAGGCCCGCGCCGCCGTCCTCGCGCAGCGCGGTCATCGCCTCGGCGACGGCCGCGAAGGGCGCGAGGGCGTCCTCGCCGTCGCCGGGGCGGCGGTGCTCGACGACGTCCTCCCACCAGCGTTCCGGGTCGTCGTGGCCGGCCGCCTCGGCGAGCCGGGCGATCGGGTCGCGCGGCAGCTCCGCGTCCTCCTCGCCGGCCCCGTCACCGTCGCCGTCGCCGTCCTGGTCGGCGGTGTCCGCGAACGCGTAGCCGGCCGGCAGGTCGATGAAGCGCAGCGGGACGCCGAGCCCGGTGGCATAGCGGATGGCCACCCACTCCGGCGAGAACTCGGCGTACGGCCAGAACGCGGCACGGGCCGGGTCGTCGGCCGCGTGGGCCAGCAGCGCGACCGGCGGCACCATGTCCTTCCCGGCGGCCAGCCCGAGGATCGGGTCGGCCTCCGGCGGGCCCTCCACCAGGACCGCGTCCGGTCGCAGCTGCTCCAGGGCGGCGGCCACCGAGCGGGCCGAGCCGGGGCCGTGGTGCCGGACGCCGAGCAGCGTCACCTCTGCGCTCATCGCGCTCTGCCTCCCTAGGTCTTCCGAGGTTGCGGTCGTACGGTGCACGGTCGTGCGGGGCACCGTGCGGCGGTGCCCGGCGGTGCCGTTCAGCGGGCGTTCTCACGGGCGGCGCGGTAGAAGTCCTTCCAGCCGTCCCGCTCGCGCACCACGCCCTCGACGTACTCGCGCCAGACCTGCTGGTCGGCGGCCGGGTCGCGGACCACCGCGCCGATCACGCCGGCCGCGACGTCGCCGGCCCGCAGCACGCCGTCGCCGAAGTGGGCGGCGAGCGCCATGCCGTTGGTGACCACCGAGATGGCCTCGGCGGTGGAGAGGGTGCCGCTGGGGGTCTTCACCTTGGTCCGGCCGTCCGTGGTGATCCCGGACCGCAGCTCCCGGAAGACGGTCACCACGCGCCTGATCTCCTCGGCGCCGCCGGGCAGTTCGGGCAGTTGGAGGGAGCGGCCGAGCTGCTCGACCCGGCGGCTGACGATCTCGACCTCCTCCTCCAGCGAGCCCGGCAGCGGCAGCACCACGGTGTTGAAGCGCCGGCGCAGCGCGCTGGACAGCTCGTTGACGCCCCGGTCGCGGTCGTTGGCGGTGGCGATGAGGTTGAAGCCGCGCACGGCCTGGGTCTCGGTGCCCAGCTCCGGGACCGGGAGGGTCTTCTCGGACAGGATGGTGATCAGACTGTCCTGCACGTCGGCCGGAATGCGGGTCAGTTCCTCGACCCGGGCGATCCGGCCCTCCGCCATCGCCCGCATCAGCGGCGAGGGCACGAGCGCCTCCCGGCTGGGGCCGTTGGTGAGCAGCTGCGCGTAGTTCCAGCCGTACCGGACGGCCTCCTCCGGGGTGCCGGCGGTGCCCTGCACCAGCAGGGTGGAGTCGCCGCTGATCGCCGCGGCGAGGTGCTCGGAGACCCAGGTCTTCGCGGTGCCCGGCACACCGAGCAGCAGCAGCGCCCGGTCGGTGGCGAGCGTGGTGACGGCGACCTCCACCACCCGGCGCGGGCCGATGTACTTGGGGGTGACGACGGTGCCGTCGGGCAGCTCGCCGCCCAGCAGGTAGGTGGCGACGGCCCACGGGGAGAGGTTCCAGCGCTCCGGGCGCGGACGGTCGTCCTGGGCGGCCAGCGCGGACAGCTCGGCGGCGAAGGCGTCCTCCGCGTGCTGCCGCAGGACCTCGGTCACGACGTCGGTCATCGGGGCTCCTTCGGGTCGGCCGCCGGGCACACGGATGCCCGGGCGGCGGGGTGATCGGGGGGAGCCAGGTCGGCGTCCCGGCCTGCGGAAACCACCATGCACCCGACCACTGACAATCCTGACCGGACCTCAGTTCGGCCCGTCCGGGCGTCGGGTCGGATGTCAGTGCCGCCGCCTAACGTCGTCGGCATGGAGGAACGCTGGAGCACCGAACACGTCCTGTCCCTGGCGCCCGACGCCGCCTCGCGGAAGGCCGCGGGCAAACTCTCCGCACCCGCCCCCTGGTCCGCCACGGGCACCGACGGCGGTGCGGTCTGGGGCGAGTGCAAGGGCAGCGGCAGCACGCCGTACCGCACGGTCGTCGAGCTCGCCACGCCCGCCTACCAGTGCAGTTGCCCGAGCCGGAAGTTCCCCTGCAAGCACGCCCTCGGCCTGCTGCTGCTCTGGAGCGGCTCGCCCGCCGCGGTGCCGGACGGCGCCGAGCCCGCCGACTGGGCCGCCGAGTGGCTGAAGGGCCGCCAGGAGCGCGCCGAGCAGCGGGCCGTGCGGGCGGAGGCCCCGGCGGACCCGGCCGCCGCCCGCCGCCGCGCCGAGAAGCGCTCCGCCCGGGTCGCGGCGGGCGCCGCCGAACTGCGGCTGCGGCTCGCCGACCGGGTCCGCCACGGCCTCGCCGACCAGTCCACCGCCGGCCCCTGGGAGGAGGTCGCGGCCCGCATGGTCGACGCCCAGGCCCCCGGCCTGGCCACCCGGGTCCGCGAGCTCGACGCGCTGCCGCAGCAGGGGCTGCTGGCGGAGTACGCCATGCTCCACCTGCTCGCCACCGCCGCGACCCGCCTCGACGAGCTGCCCGCGCCGCTCGCCGCGACCGTCCGCGGCCGGGTCGGCTACACCACCGAGACCGCCGAGCTGCTGGCCGGCCCGACCGTCCGGGACCGCTGGCAGGTCCTCGGCAGCCGCGACACCTCGGACGATCGGCTGACCACCCGCCGGCTCTGGCTGCGCGGCGCCAAGACCGGCCGCCCGGCCCTGCTGCTCGCCTTCGGCCGCCCCGGGCAGGCCCCCGAACTCGCCCTGCCCACCGGCCAGGTGGTCGAGGCGGAGGTCGCCTTCCACCCCGGCGTGCGACCGCTGCGGGCCGTGCTCGGCACCCGCTACGGCGCCCCCGCGGCCGGGCCCGACGGCCCGCCGCCCGGCCTGGCCGTCGCCGAGGCGGTGGCCGGCTACGGCACCGCGCTGGCCGACGACCCGTGGCTGGACGCCTGGCCGACGGTGCTCGCCGACGTCGTCCCGGTGCTCTCCGAGGAGGGCTGGCACCTCACCGACGGCCGGCACACCGTCCCGGTGCACCGCGCCGCCGTCCCGGAGGCCGCGCTCTGGCGGCTCGCCGCCGTCTCCACCGGCCGCCCGCTCACCGTCTTCGGCGAGTACGGCCACCGCGGCTTCGCGCCGGTCACCGCCTGGGGGCGGGACGGCCGCCCGATCGGCCTCACCACGCCCTGAGCGGGCCCCGCCGCACCCCGCGCGCCCGCCGTCCCCGACCCACCCGCACCCGTTCCACCGGAGGAGGAGGCCCCGTGTCCGACCCCTGGGAGTCCCTGCAGACCACCGCCCTGCTGGGCACCGACCGCCGCCCGCTCCCCGCGCCCGGCCCGGCCGCCCCGTACGACGGCGCCGTCGACCGCACCGACCCGGCCACCGCGCTGCTCGAACTCGCCGCCCTGGAGACGGTCCGCCGCCGGGCCGGCGCGCTGCCCGTCCCGGCCGCCGCCCCGGTGGGCCCGCCCGCCGCCGAGGACCACCGCCCCGAGCTGCCGGCCGCCGCCGCCCGCCGGCTCTCGCTGCTGCTCTCCACCCGCGGCGGCGGCAGCGGCGTGCTCGCCAACGTCGGCGAACTGCTCCCGCAGTGGCTGGCGACCGCCCGCGAACAGGGCTACCGCGCGCCGGCCGCCAGCGTCCCGGCACTGCTGGACGCCGCCCGCGCCCGCAGCGAACTGCGCCCCGACGCGGTCGCGCTGGCCGGTCCGCTCGGCCGCTGGCTCGCCGAGCGCAACGCGGACTGGCGGTTCGTGCAGCGTGCCGCCCCGGAGCCCCCGCCCGGCCCGGACGCCGCCCCCGCCGAGGGCGACCACCTGTGGCACGAGGGCCTGTTCGCCGAACGGGTCACCCACCTCACGCTGCTCCGCCGCCGCGACCCGGCGGCCGGCCTCGCGCTGCTGCACGGCACCTGGTCCACCGAGCGCGCCGAGGACCGGCTGCTGTTCCTGGACGCCCTCCAGGAGGGTCTGTCGCTCGCCGACGAACCCTTCCTGGAGGCCGCGCTCGGCGACCGCAGCAAGAACGTCCGGGCCACCGCCGCCGAGTTGCTCTCCACCCTGCCGGGCTCGGCGCTGGCCGCCCGGATGGCCGAGCGCGCGCGCAGCGCCGTGCGCCTGTCCGAGCACGGCACGCATCTGCTGGTCACCCCGCCGACCGCCTGCGACCCGGCGATGCAGCGCGACGGCATACCGCCCAAGTCGCCCACCGGGCGGGGCGAACGGGCCTGGTGGTTCGGCGAGGTGATCGCCGCCGCGCCGCTCTCCCTGTGGTCCGGGCACACCGGTCTGACGCCCGAGCGGCTGCTGGCCCTGCGGGTCGGCGACGCCATCGACGAGACCAGCAGCACCTGGGCCGACGACCTGCGCGAGGCCTGGGCCCGGGCCGCCGTCCGCCAGCAGGACGCCGCCTGGGCGCGCGCGCTGCTGGGCCCCGCGCCCGTCCCCGGCCCCGGGCGCCCCGCCCGCGCGACGGGCGCCCCCGCCAAACTGCTCGCGGTGCTCCCGACCGCCGAACGGGCCGCCTGGACGGCCGCCTTCATCGAGGCGCACGGCCTCGGCGACGCCTTCCAGCTGCTCGGCGCCTGCGCCACCCCGTGGACGCCGCCGCTGTCCACCGCGGTGGTCGAGGCGCTGGCCCGGGCCGCCGCCTCCGGCGCCTACCCGTGGAGCCACAGCGGGGTGCTCGGCATGACCGAGCGCGCGCTCTCCCCGCGGAGCGCCGCGGCGGTCGAGGCACTGGCCGCCGGGGCCGCGCCCGCCACCGCGTGGGGCGAGACCTTCGCCCGGCTGGCCGGGACGCTGCGCTTCCGCGAGGCGATGCTCGCCGAACTGGCGGTCTGACCGGGCGGCCCGGCCCGACCGGGCGGGCGGAGCAACGCGACGGGGCCGGTGCCGGACGAGGCGTCCCGGCACCGGCCCCGTCGGCGGCCGTCAGCCCGCGGCCCGCAGATTGGCCTCGACCCAGGCGACCACGTCGCTGGTCGGCGTGCCCGGGGTGAAGATGTCGGCGACGCCCATCGCCTTCAGCTCGACGATGTCCTCGTCCGGGATGATCCCGCCGCAGAAGACCTTGATGTCCTCGGCGTCGCGCTCCTTCAGCAGCTCCAGCACCCGCGCGCAGAGCGTCATGTGCGCCCCCGACAGGATCGACAGGCCGATGCCGTCCGCGTCCTCCTGGATCGCGGTGTCGACGACCTGCTCCGGCGTCTGGTGCAGACCGGTGTAGATGACCTCCATGCCGGCATCGCGCAGGGCGCGCGCGATGACCTTGGCGCCGCGGTCGTGGCCGTCCAGCCCCGGCTTGGCGACCACCACGCGGATCGGGCCTGACACACCCATCACTGCCTCCCGGACCTCGTCGTCCATCCCCACCGGACCTCGTGGGCTCGGGCGAGGTTAACGATCAATAACCAACCTGAGGGGAGGGTAGCGCCACCCGCCCGGGTTGGCGGCGCCACCCCTCAAGACGAGGGGAAAATCACAGACCGCCCACCACCCGTCCGTGTTCTACCCCGCAACCGCACACCCGCAGCCCCTTGACATCCGGACTTTTGTCCGGATGTCGGGCTTCCGGCTACAGTCTCGGTCGTTTAGCCCTGCTCCCCGCCCGACGACGCGCCCGAGGCCCACCGAGGAGGCAGCCGCGATGGCTCCCGAAGCAGCCGCCCGCCCGACCCGTGCGGAACTGCGTCTCGCCGCCCGCGAGCAGTCCCGGTCCCAGCGCCGCGACGCCGCCAGGGCTGCCACCCGCACGGCGCTGCTGCGGGTCGCGCTGCCCTCGGTGGCCGCGCTCGGCGTCGCCGCCGCGGCGGCCGTCACCGTCCAGGGCGAGGCCGACCAGCAGCGCGCCCAGGCCGCCGGCCGGGTCCCCGAGCAGGCCGGCGCCGTCGACGCGCCCGACACCGCGCACGCCGAGGCCGCGCAGGCCGCCCAGCAGGCGCTGGCCGCCGGCGCGGCCGACCAGGCCTCCCGCGGCGACGCCCGCCAGGCGCTCTCGGCCACCCAGGGTGCCCCCGACGCCACCGGACAGGCCGCCCAGGCCGCCCAGGCCGGGCCGGCGGCCGCGCAGGCCGCCGCCACCGACCAGGCGCCGCCCGCACCGGCGCGCCCCACGATCTCGATGCCGGTCGCCGAGCACGGCATCGGCGAGGCCTTCGGCGCGGCCGGCACCCACTGGGCCAAGCGACACACCGGCATCGACTTCCCGGTCGACGGCGGCACCCCGGTGATGGCCGTCACCGACGGCACCATCCGCACCCAGTGGAACCCGTCGTACGGCTACATGACGATCCTCAAGACGGCCGACGGCACCGAGGCCTGGTACTGCCACCTGCGCTCGTACAAGATCCGCAAGGGCACGGTGAAGGCCGGCGACGTCATCGCCTTCGTCGGCAGCAGCGGCAACAGCACCGGCCCGCACCTGCATTTCGAGATCCGCCCGGCCGGCGGCGGCGCCCCCGTCGACCCGCTGCCCTGGTTCCTCGCCCAGGGCCTCGACCCGCGCTGAGCACGGCGCGGGCCGCGGCGCCCCCGGTCCGCTACAGCTTCTCCACCGGCGCGTAGCGCAGCAGCAGCTGCTTGCGCCCCTCCGTGCCGAAGTCCACCGTGGCCTGCGCCTTGTCGCCGACCCCGGTGGTGGCCACCACCGTGCCCAGCCCGAAGGTGTCGTGGGTGACCCGGTCGCCGACCGCCAGCGCGACCACCTCGCGCTCCGCCGCCGCGCCCGAGCGCCGCGCCGACTGCCCCCAGCCCGCCTTCGGCGAGGCCGCGGCCGACGCACCGCGCGAGGAGCCGCCGCGCGACGACCCGCCCGACCCGCCCGAGGACCTCCCGCCCCAGGACGACCCCGACGAGAAGCCCCGCGAGGCCGGCGCCGACGCCGCCCCCGTGCGCTTCCACTCGACCAGCGTCTCCGGGATCTCCTCCAGGAACCGCGAGGCGGGGTTGTACGACGGCTGCCCCCAGGCGCTGCGCAGCACCGACCTGGTCAGGTAGAGCCGCTGCCGCGCCCGGGTCAGCCCGACGTACGCGAGGCGCCGCTCCTCCTCCAGCTCCTTGACCTGGTTGAGCGCCCGCATGTGCGGGAAGATGCCGTCCTCCATGCCGGTCAGGAAGACCACCGGGAACTCCAGGCCCTTGGCGGTGTGCAGGGTCATCATCGTGATGACGCCCTGCCCCTCCTCGTCCTCGTCCGGGATCTGGTCCGAGTCGGCGACCAGCGCCACCCGCTCCAGGAAGTCCGCCAGCGAGCCGACCGGCGGCGCGCCGTCCTCGCCCGCGTCCGGGCGCTCGCCCGGGTCCTGCTCGTACTCCAGGGCGACCGAGGCCAGCTCCTGGAGGTTCTCCACCCGGGTCTCGTCCTGCGGGTCGGTGGAGGCCTGTAGTTCGGCCAGGTAGCCGGTCTCCTCCAGCACCGCCTCCAGCACCGCCGCCGGGCCCGCTCCGGACGCGACGACCTGGCGCAGCCCGGCCATCAGCGCGTTGAACTTCTTCACCGCGTTCGCCGAGCGCGCGGCCATCCCGTACGCCTCGTCGACCCGCTGGAGCGCCTGCGCGAAGGAGATCCGCTCGCGGGCCGCCAGCGCGTCGACCATCGCCTCGGCCCGCTCGCCGATGCCGCGCTTGGGCACGTTGAGGATCCGGCGCAGCGGCACGGTGTCCTCGGGGTTGGACAGCACCCGCAGGTAGGCGAGGACGTCCTTGACCTCCTTGCGCTCGTAGAAGCGCACCCCGCCGACCACCTTGTACGGCAGGCCGACCCGGATGAACACCTCCTCGAAGACGCGGGACTGCGCGTTGGTGCGGTAGAAGATCGCGACGTCGCCGGGCTTGGCCGCGCCCGCGTCGGTGAGCCGGTCGATCTCGTCGGCGATGAACTGGGCCTCGCCGTGCTCGTCGTCCGCGACGTAGCCGACGACCTTCTCGCCGTCCTCGCCGGCCGTCCAGAGCTTCTTCTCGCGCCGGTTGGCGTTGCGCTCGATGACGGCGTTGGCCGCGCTCAGGATGGTCTGGGTGGAGCGGTAGTTCTGCTCCAGCAGGATCGTGGTGGCGTTCGGGTAGTCCTCCTCGAACTGGAGGATGTTGCGGATCGTCGCGCCGCGGAAGGCGTAGATCGACTGGTCCGCGTCACCGACCACGCACAGCTCGGCGGGCGGCACCTCGGCCAGCCGGCCGGCCGCCGGGTCCACCCAGTCGCCGTCGACGGTGCGCTTCGGGGCGTCGGCGACCGCGCCGCCGGTCAGCTCGCGGACCAGCGTGTACTGGGCGTGGTTGGTGTCCTGGTACTCGTCGACCAGGATGTGCCGGAACCGCCGCCGGTAGTGCTCCGCGACGTCGGGGAAGGCCTGGAGCAGGTTCACCGTCGTCATGATGATGTCGTCGAAGTCGAGGGCGTTGGCCTCGCGCAGCCGCCGCTGGTAGAGGAAGTACGCCTCGGCGAGCTTCTTCTCCATCGGGTTGGCGGCCTGGTCGGCGTAGGTCTCCTCGTCGATCAGCTCGTTCTTGAGGTTGCTGACCTTGGCGGTGAAGGACTTCGGCGGGAACTGCTTCGGGTCCAGGTCGAGGTCGCGGCAGACCAGGGCCATCAGCCGCTGCGAGTCGGCCGCGTCGTAGATCGAGAACGACGAGGTGAAGCCGAGCAGCTTGGACTCGCGGCGCAGGATCCGCACGCAGGCGCTGTGGAAGGTGGAGACCCACATCGCCCGGGCGCGCGGGCCGACCAGCTGCTCGACGCGCTCGCGCATCTCGCCGGCGGCCTTGTTGGTGAAGGTGATCGCCAGGATCTCGCCGGGCTGCGCGCCGCGGGCGGCCAGCAGGTACGCGATCCGGTGGGTGAGCACCCGGGTCTTGCCGGAGCCGGCGCCGGCCACGATCAGCAGCGGCGAGCCGGCGTGCAGCACGGCCTCGCGCTGCGGGTCGTTCATGCCCTCCAGCAGGGCGGCCGGGTCGATGACCGGGCGGGCGGTGCCGTTGCGGTACCAGGCGTCCCGCTCCGCCTCGGCGGCGTGGTCGGTGTGGAACAGCCCGTCCGGGATCGCCTCCTCGTAGGCGTCGTACGGGACGTCGTCCTCGTACGGCGGCTCCTCGCCGATCGGCGGCGCGGGCTGCTTCGACCCGGCGGCGGGGGCCTCGAAACCGGGGAGCGGGAGGTCGTCAAAGAGGCTACTCATGGCACTGACGAGTCTATGGCCCCGCGCCGACAACCCGGTCCGGTCCGGCGGAGCCCCCCCCCGGGCGTCCGCCGGACCGGGGCGCCGGGACGCACCCCGGACGCGCCCGGAGCGCGCGCTAGGACGTCCGGTCCGGCTCCGCCCGGCGGCGGCCGGAGGGGCCGGAGGCCGCGCGCATCGCCTCGATCGACCCCGACAGCCGGCGCTTCAGCAGGTCGCCGAGCGGCCGCTCCACCAGCCGGTGCAGCAGCCAGGCCGCGACCAGCGCCGCGACGAGCGACACCCCGAGCGCCACCGAGCTCCGCGCACCCAGCGAGCGGAGCCAGTGGATCATGGTCCAGCCCGCCTCCTGGTGGATCAGGTAGAGCGGGTAGGTCAGGGCGCCGGCGACGGTCAGCCACTTCCACCGGGCCCAGCCGAAGTACCCGAGGGCCACCGCGATGATCAGCACGTACGACAGGGTGATCACCGCGACCACCACGTTCCACGAGAGCGGGTGCCCGGCCGCGGCCTCGAAGCCCTTCTTCAGCTCGCCGGCGCGGGTCACCGAGATCAGCCAGGTGAAGCCGACGATCCCCCAGAGCATCAGGTTCGGACCGAAGCGGTACATCAGGTAGATCGCCACGCCCGCGATGAAGTACGGGGCCTCCAGCGGCATCACGAAGGAGGTCAGCAGCGGGTTCCCGGCCTGGGGCACCAGCAGCGACGCCACCAGCCAGATGCCGCAGAACGCCGTCACCCGGCGGTAGCTGAGGCCCATCCGGACGACCACGGCGAACATCAGGTAGAACTGCAGCTCCATCCAGAGCGTCCAGTAGACGCCGTCCACGTACTTGGTGCCCAGCGGCCCCTGGAACATCGTGAGGTTGGAGAGGACGGTCCGCAGGTCGATGCCGTCCCTGGCCGCCGCCCGCCCGAGCGTGGGGACCAGGACCAGCACCGCGGTGGTGAGCAGCACCCCCGCCCAGTAGGCCGGCATCAGCCGCACCACCCGCGAGACGAAGAAGTCCCCGGGCTTCCTGCCCCAGCAGCTCATGCAGATGACGAAACCGCTGATGATGAAGAACAGCTGCACGCCGAGCCAGCCGTACGAGGTGAAGCGGGCTATCTCCGGCATGAAGTCGGCGGGGACGCGCCCTCCCCAGATCTCCGGGACCTCGCTGTCCGCCGTCCAGTGGAAGGACAGCACGCTGAGCGCGGCCACCAGCCGCAGGCCGTCCAGGGCGTAGAGCCGGGGCCTGCGGGGGGCCGGACGGGGCGCTTCCTCCTTCGGCGGCCCCGCTCCGTCGCCGGGCAGCGGTCTGGAGGGTTCCGTCACATACGCGGACATCGGACTCACCGGGGGCTAGCGGCCCCACCGCGAGACTGGTGCGGGCACGACGGAACGGTCCCGCGGAGAATATCGGGACATCCGGAGAATACGAAAGTACGGTCCCCACGGCGTCCCGCACGGTCCGCCCCGCCCGGACCGCGGGGCCGGGCGGGGCGGACCGGGGCTCAGACCAGACGGCGCGCGGTCGCCCAGCGGGTCAGCTCGTGCCGGTTGCTGAGCTGGAGCTTGCGCAGCACCGCCGAGACGTGGCTCTCCACCGTCTTGACCGAGATGAACAGCTGCTTGGCGATCTCCTTGTACGCGTAGCCGCGGGCGATCAGCCGCAGCACCTCGCGCTCGCGCTGGGTCAGCCGGTCCAGGTCCTCGTCCACCGGCGGGGTGTCGGTGGCGGCGAAGGCGTCCAGCACGAACCCGGCCAGCCGGGGCGAGAAGACGGCGTCCCCGTCGCCGATCCGGAAGATCGCGTCGACCAGGTCGGTCCCGGTGATGGTCTTGGTGACGTAGCCGCGGGCGCCGCCGCGGATCACGCCGATCACGTCCTCCGCCGCGTCCGACACCGAGAGCGCCAGGAACTTCACTCCCCCCTGCTCCCCCATCAGCCCGGCCGAGCGGCGCAGCACCTCGACGCCGCCGCCGCCGGGCAGGTGGACGTCCAGCAGCACCACGTCGGGCCGCGTCTCGGCGACCACCCGGACCGCGGACTCCACGTCGTCGGCCTCGCCGACCACGTCGATGCCGGTCGTCTCGGTGCGCCCGATCTCCGCCCGTACCCCCGTCCGGAACATCCGGTGGTCGTCGACCAGCACGACCCTCGCGCGGCGCTCCGGCGCTGCCTCAGTCATCAGCTCTCTCCATCTCCAGCTCGACCTCGGTCCCGCCGTCCGGCGCCGGCCGCACCCGTGCGGTGCCGCCGTTGCGCTTCATGCGGCCGAGGATCGACTCGCGTACGCCCATCCGGTCCTCGGGCACCGTGTCCGGGTCGAAGCCCGGGCCGTGGTCGCGGACGAACACCATCACGGTCCTCCCCTCGACCTCGGCGTAGACCTGGACCGGTCCCCCGCCACCGTACTTGGCCGCGTTGACGGTCGCCTCCCTCGCGGCCTGCATCTGGGCCGCGATCCGCTCGTCCATCGGGCAGTCGCCGACGATCACGACCTCGACCGGGACGCCGTGCCGGTCCTCGACCTCGGCGACCACCGCCCGCAGGCTCTCCGCCATGGTGTCCGGGGCCTGCTCGGCGACCGCCTCCGGGCGGTAGAGCCACAGCCGCAGCTCGCGCTCCTGGGCGCGGGCGAGCCGCAGCACCTCCTTCGGGTCCTCGGCACGGCGCTGGATGAGGGTCAGCGTGTGCAACACCGAGTCGTGGACGTGGGCGGCGATCTCGGCGCGCTCCTGGGCGCGGATGCGGGCGGTGCGCTCGGCGCCGAGGTCCTGCCACATCCGCAGCGCGTACGGGCCGACCAGCACCAGCACCCCGGCCAGCACCGCGAGCGAGGCCTCGATCACCGAGCCGATCGTCGAGCCGCTGCCCTGGGTCGCGAGGAAGGCGATGATGCCGGCCACCACCAGCAGCACGCCGGCGCCGACCCGGGTGAAGGCGCCCCGGCGCTTCTCGCCCTCCTCCAGGCCGAACCAGCGCTGCCAGCGCGAGTCGTCGGCCTGCCGCCAAACCAGCGCCACACCGACGCCGATCGCCAGCAGCGGCCAGGTGTACGGCTTGGCGGTCTGCACGTTGAGCGCGTTGAGCAGGGCGATCACGCCGATCACCAGCATCACCAGCGCGGCCAGCTGGCCCAGCCCGCCCTGCCGCTGGCCGGGGGTTGCGGCGCCGGGCGCTGCGGCCCCCTCGCCCGCCTCGACCGGCTCGCCGCGCAGGGCGTGCTGCAGCACCTCGCGCAGCCGGCCGATCCACCCGCCGCACCGGCGGCCGCCCTTGCTCAGCTCCCCGCTGCCCCCCTGCCAGGAACCGACCGGGACGAAGGCGCCGTTGACGTAGACCCAGTGCGCGCCGGCCCGCGGCTCGCCGATGCCGATCGGCACCACGAACCAGAACGCCGCGTAGAGCAGCCCGCCGAGGCCCTGGGCGAAGAACAGCACCACGAAGGCGATCCGCACCCAGCTGACGGGGAGTCCGAGGTGCACGGCGAGGCCGTGCGCGACGCCGCCGAGCATCCGTCCCTGCGGGCTGCGGTAGAGCCGGCGGTACGGCGGCTTCCCGTCGGCGGGCGCGGACGGGTCGCCGCCCCCGGGCGGGGCGGGCTCGGGGGCGAGGGGGCGGGAGTCGGAACCGGGTGCTGCCACGGCACCGATGGTTCCACGCGGGCGGACCCGGACGCATCAGGGTGGGGCCCTGACGCTTCTCAGGGACAAGTCAGGGTCCGAGCAGGGGCGGGACCGGTTGGGCGGGGGTCCGGCACCCACCAGGATGGTGGGCATGACCGAAGACCACCGCGCAGAGGAGCTCCACGAGGCCGGGACGAGCACCCCGCCCGCACCGGACCGACCCCCGCTGACCCGGGCCGAGCACCACCGCGTGGTGGCCGGCGTCTGCGGCGGCCTCGGCCGCCACCTCGACATCGACCCGGTGGTGTTCCGCGTCGTGACGGTCGTGCTCTGCCTCTCCGGCGGCCTCGGCCTCTTCCTCTACGGCCTGGCCTGGCTGATCGTGCCGACCGAGCAGGGCGCGGACGGCAAGGGCGGGCGCGGGGCGCGCACCGAGCTCCAGCGGGTGCTGACCGGCCGGGTGGACGGCCAGTCGATCGGCGCGGTGCTGCTGACCGTGATCGGCACCGGGGTCTTCTTCTCCTCGATGGGCGACGGCGACCAGCTGTTCCCGCTGCTGCTGCTCGCCGGGCTGGTCTTCCTCGCGGTCCGCTACGACCCGGAGCGCCGGCGCGGCGGCCGGACCCGCGGCCGCCGGAACCGGCACCACCACCCCCACGGGTACGCGGGCGGCGAACGGCCGGGCGGCCCGTACGACCGGTACTTCCCGGACTCCGGCCCCGCCGCCGGAGCCGCCGGGGCGGCCGCGGGCGGCTACCGCTGGCCGCCCGAGGAGCCGGCTGCGGACGAGGAGGCCCGCGCCCGGCACGCCGCCGCGCGCGAGGCCGGCACCGTCCCCGCCGACACCCCGCACGCCGGCCCGTCCGGCTACCTGTGGGACCCGCGCCACCCGGAGCGCAACCCGTACGACGGCGCCGCGCCGACCCCGCCCTACGGCCCCCCGGCGCCGCCCGGGGCCCCGACCCGGCCGTGGTGGCAGCGGACCGACCTGCCGCAGGGCGACCCGCTGCGCAAGGAGGCCGGGCCCGTCCCGCCGGCCCCGCCGCGCCCGCCCGTGGTGGTGCACCGGCGCGAGCGCTCCCCGCTCGGCCTGATCGGCCTGCTGCTGGCGGTGGGCGCGGCCAGCGCCGTCTGGTCGGCCTCGGCCGACGGCGGGGCGACGGTGCGGGCCGGCAGCGTGCTGGCCACCGCGCTGCTGGTGATCGGGCTGACCCTGCTGCTCGGCGCGAAGTTCGGCCGGGCGCGGCGGCTGGTGGTCCCGGGCCTGCTGCTCACCGTGGCGCTGACCGCGGTCGGCGGGTCCTCGGTCACCACCGGGAACCTGGCCGGCGACCGCGACTGGAAGGTCGCCTCGGCCGCCGAGCTGCAACCGAAGTACACCCTGGGGGTCGGCACGCTGCGCCTGGACCTCAGCGGGATCGACCCGGCCGGCGCGACCCTGGCCACCACGGCCGAACTGGGCGCCGGCGACCTGACCGTGACGGTCCCGTCGGACGTGACGGTGAACGTGCGCAGCGAGATCGGCCTGGTCGAGGTCCGCGTCACGGGCCACGAGGGCTACGACGACGGGCCCGGGAACCGCACCTACCAGCTGCTCCCGGCGAACGGACAGACATCCAAGGGCACGCTCGACCTCACGCTGAAGGTCGGGCTCGGCAACGTCAAGGTGGTCCAGCAGTGAGGAAGCACCAGCTCGACCTGTTCTCGCTGATCGCCGGGGGGCTGTTCACCGCGATCGCGGTGCTCTACCTGGTGGCGGCGGTGAACGACGTCTCGGTGAACGGGCGGATCGTCATCCCGGTGACCTTCATCGTGCTGGGCGTGGGCGGCCTGGCCGGGGCGGTGGCGGCGGCGGTGCGCCGCTCCCGGCCGGAGGACCGCGAGGGCTAGCCCTCCAGGCGGAGGCTAGCTCTCCAGCGGTCCCAGGTGCAGCTGGTCGCCCTCCTGGGTGACCCGGTACCGGGGCAACGCCTTGGTGGCCGGGCCGTTCACCACCGCGCCGGTGGCCGCGTCGAACCGGGAGCCGTGGCAGGGGCAGTACAGCCGGCCGTTCTTCGGCGCGTCGACCGCGCAGCCGGAGTGGGTGCAGATCGAGGAGAACGCGCAGTACTGGCCCGCCTTGGGCTGCACCACGTAGACCGCGTCCCCGCTGGCCGGGTCCTTCACCTGGGCCGAGCCGCCGACCGGGACGCTCGCGGCGGGCACCGTGACCGGCGCGCCGGCCGGCGCCGGGGCGGCCGGCTGCTTCGCCGCCGCGGTGGGCTCGTCCCGCCCGAAGGTGGCGGTCAGCGAGCCGGTGAGCAGCCCGGCCCCGCCCATCGCGACGGCCGCGATGCCGCCGTCCATCAGGGCCCGGCGCCGGACGTGGTCCTCGTGCAGGCCGCGCCGGCGGTCCCGGGCGGAGCGCCGGGCGAGGTAGCCGTCCACCGAGAGGTACGGGGTGCCGGCCAGCAGCAGCGGCGTCCAGGCCATCAGGTAGGCGAGGTCGTTGCCGAGGTAGTACGGCGTGACGCTCCAGCTGACGGTGAGCCAGAGGGTGAGGTTGATCAGGGCCCCGCCGGCGGCGGCGAGCCGGCCCCAGAGGCCGAGCAGGGTGCCCAGGCCCACCGCCAGCTCGCCGAAGGCGACCAGCAGGGCGAACGGGGTGGGGTGGTGCAGGGCCGGGCCGAGCAGGAAGCCGATCGGGCTGGCGTCCTGGACGGCCCTGGTCTGCGACAGGAACGAGGCCGGGTCGCCGGAGCCGGCCAGGTAGTGGCTGTCGGAGAGCTTGTCGAGCGCCGCGTAGACGAAGGTGACGCCGAGGAAGATCCGCAGCGGCAGCAGCGCCAGCCGCGAGCCGGCCGCCTTCCACGCGGCGATCCGCCCGGAGACGCCCACCGGGGCCGCGCCGTCCGGGGCGTCCTGGACCGGCCCGGCCGCGCCGTCGCCGACGGTCCCGGCCGCCACAGAACTGCTGGCCTCCGCCATGACCCACACCTTCCCTCACCGGCCCGTCACCGCCTGACAGGTCCGGACGCATTCTGCCCGCTCATGAGCGCTTTCGGTGGGAGGTCCCACCAGGGGCCCGGAAACCACCGGCGCCGCCGACCCCTGGTACGGGGGCGGCGGCGCGGGTGTTCAGAACCGGTCAGGACCGGCCGGGACGGGGAGTGCTCACTCCCACTCGATGGTGCCCGGCGGCTTGCTGGTGCAGTCCAGCACCACGCGGTTGACGTCGCGGACCTCGTTGGTGATCCGGGTGGAGATGCGGGCCAGCACGTCGTACGGCAGGCGCGACCAGTCGGCGGTCATGGCGTCCTCGGAGGACACCGGGCGCAGCACGATCGGGTGACCGTAGGTGCGGCCGTCGCCCTGGACGCCGACGCTGCGGACGTCCGCCAGCAGGACCACCGGACACTGCCAGATCTCGCGGTCCAGGCCGGCCGCGGTCAGCTCCTCGCGGGCGATCGCGTCGGCCTCGCGCAGCAGGTCCAGGCGCTCCCGGGTGACCTCGCCGACGATCCGGATGCCCAGACCCGGGCCCGGGAACGGCTGGCGCTGGACGATCTCCTCCGGCAGGCCCAGCTCCTGGCCGACCATCCGGACCTCGTCCTTGAACAGCTTGCGCAGCGGCTCGACCAGCGCGAACTGGAGGTCCTCGGGCAGGCCGCCGACGTTGTGGTGGGACTTGATGTTGGCGGTGCCGGTGCCGCCGCCCGACTCCACCACGTCCGGGTACAGGGTGCCCTGGACCAGGAAGTCGACCGACTCGCCCTGCTCGCCGGCCTCGGCGACGATCTCGGCCTGCGCCTGCTCGAAGACCCGGATGAACTCCCGGCCGATGATCTTGCGCTTCTCCTCCGGGTCGCTGACGCCCTTCAGCGCGTCGAGGAAGCGCTCCTGCGCGTCCACGACCTTCAGCTGCACGCCGGTGGCGGCCACGAAGTCCTTCTCGACCTGCTCCGTCTCGCCCTTGCGCATCAGGCCGTGGTCGACGTAGACGCAGGTCAGCCGGTCGCCGATGGCCTTGTTGACCAGGGCGGCGGCGACCGCCGAGTCCACACCGCCGGACAGGCCGCAGATCGCGCGCTTGTCGCCGACCTGGGCGCGGATCAGCGCGACCTGCTCCTCGACCACGTTGCCGGTGGTCCAAGTGGGGGCGAGACCGGCGCCGCGGTACAGGAAGTGCTCCAGGACCTGCTGGCCGTGGTCGGAGTGCAGCACCTCGGGGTGGTACTGGACGCCGTAGAGGCGGGCCTCGTCGTTCTCGAAGGCCGCGACCGGCACCACGTCGGTGGAGGCGGTGACGGTGAAGCCCTCGGGGGCCGCGGAGCAGGCGTCGCCGTGCGACATCCAGACCGAGTGCTGCGCCGGGACGCCCTCGAACAGGGTCGAGCCGGTGCGCGAGACGGTCAGGGGGGTGCGGCCGTACTCCCGGGCGCCGGTGTTGTCGACGGTGCCGCCGAGCACGGTGGCCATCAGCTGGAAGCCGTAGCACATCCCGAAGACCGGCACGCCGGCCTCGAAGATCGCGCGGTCGAGCTGCGGCGCGCCGTCCTCGTAGACCGACGAGGGACCGCCGGAGAGGATGATCGCCTTCGGGTTCTTGGCGAGCATCTCGGCGACCGGCATGCTGCTCGGCACGATCTCGCTGTAGACCCGGGCCTCACGCACCCGACGGGCGATGAGCTGGGCGTACTGGGCACCGAAGTCGACGACCAGGACGGTGTCGGTCTCGGGTGCGGACTGGACGGGAGTAGCAGAGGACACAGACGGCCTTCCGGCAGCGGTACGAAAGGTGTCGCGCGGCGCGCCCTACGGAGGGTGTGCGGCGGGCGACGGGCGGGGGTCTGCCACCGAGTCTACCGGGCTGGCCGGTTTCACTCGTCTGCCCGCCCCGGCGGCCGTGACCGGCGCGGCGCCCGGTTCGTTGCTCCGGGCGGACCGTACGACCCGCGCCGCGCCCGCCAGACGCGTCGCCCCCGCCCCGGCCAGGGCGCCCCCGTACGGCACTGCAGGACCACGCGTGGAGCTCACCCCAGTCCACCGGCGCACGTGGCGCCGTCGCGGAGAACCGGCCCCGGCCGGGGAGCGGCGCGCCGTGGGACCGTGCGCGGGTGCTGCGGCCGGCCAGCAGGGGACAGCGACCCCGGCCGCGACTGGACCAGGAGGTGGGGCGGCCGGCCGCCGGGGACGCCCGGAGCCGGCCGCCGCACCCACCGCGATCCCGGCGCACACCGCCCGCCGTCCCCCGCGCCGCCGCGCACGTCCCCCGTGCGCTCCGGCCGGCGTCGTCACGCACCGTGATCACTGCGGTCGGCCCTCATCGGCCGCCCCCGCACCCGGCGCGGCGGCCCCGCCCCGGGCCGGCCACCGGCCCGGCCGGAAACGGCCTGTACCGAATCATGCCGAATCGGTTGCAGAGCAAGCCCTTCGTCCAGGACGATGCTGCATGGACGAGGTTCTCCCGGTGGCCGAAGGGCTCCCTGTGGAGTACCGACCCGTGCCGCCGAGACCCACGGCGGCAACGATCACCACCTCACGCTCCGTGAGCCTGGTCCGACGCAGGCGTGTGCGCCCGCCGGACCGCCGCCACGGCACTGTGCGCCCGCACGCCGGCCCACCCCCGCCGGAGCGGCCCCGGCGCACGATCCCTTCCGGCCAACCGTCCGGACGGCGCTCCTCCCCCGGCGCCGTCACCCAGCACCGGCGCGGCCCTGACGCCGAGTGCTGAACGACAAAGGGCCCCGTTCCCCCGCGGGGCCCTTTGCCCTGCCCGGGGCCGGACGCGCGGGCCCGCCCCGGACCGCCGCTACGGGCGCCGGCTCCAGACGACGGGGTCCACCGGCCCGTCGTCCGCCGGCCCGTCGTCCGGCCGCGCGCCGCCCGAGCCGATCACCTCCGAGACGACCGGCGCACCGGAGTACTCCCCCTCGGGCTGCACCGGCACCCCGGCCGGCGACCGCTCCGGCGACGACGGCGGCGGAGACGACGGCGCCTGTGCCCGGCGGTCGCGGGCCGCCAGCAGCGGCGGCACCGCCAGCGCCCCGGCCGCCGCCCAGACCAGGTTGGCCACCAGCAGCGTCCACGGCACCAGGGAGAGCGTGCTCTCGAACCCGGTGTCCTGGCTGCGGCCCAGGTAGCGGACGGTGGCCTTCGAGGAGCTCAGCAGCCCGGACACCGCCATCAGCAGGCTGAGGCCCGCGGCGTACACCAGCGCCAGCCGGAGCCGGTCCGCGGCGTCCAGCCGCCGCCGGTACGCCGTCCAGCCGAGCACCGCGGCGGCGGCCAGTGCGAGCAGTCCGGTCCAGCGCCAGTCGCCGTCCGCGCCGTGCAGGTCGAAGAAGGAGTACTCGTCGACGCCGCGCGGCTCCCGGTACCAGTCCGAGTCGCGGGCGGCCGGCGCCTCGCTGCTGGTCCGGAAGGTCGCCCCGGAACCCAGCCCGAGCAGCATCAGGCCGACGTTGGGCAGGAAGGCGGTCGCGCTCGTGGTCAGTTCGCCGCCGACGCCGTCGTCGTCGCCCAGGACCACGGTCACCACCAGTCCGACGGCCGACGCCAGGCCCACCGAGACCGCCAGCGCGCGGCCGGCCGCCAGCCCGGCGACCGCCCAGCCGCGCACCGCCCGGTTGCGCCAGGCCGCCCAGCGCAGCGCGTCGGTGCCGTACACGGCGAACGCGAGCAGCCCGGCGAGCAGCGCCGTCCAGCCGGCCGCCTCGGCCCAGCCGGCCGAGGACTCGTAGCCGATCCGGCCGACCGCCCCGGAGCCGGGGTCCAGGTCGAAGCGGTCGCCCGGGTGCCAGGCGGCGCCGCCCACCAGGCCGAGCAGCACGGTCACCGCGGCGGCGACCACGGCGGTGCGCACGGCCTCGCCGGCCGCCTGCCGACGGGTCTGCTGCGCACCGGTGCGCTCCTGCTCGCGGCGCGCCCCGATCCGCAGGCCGGGCCAGAGCGCGAGCAGCCACAGCACGGTGACGGTCAGCGGCACCGCGCGGACCAGCACCTCGCTGCCGTGCGCGAGGCCGGCCGGGCCGCCGGCGCCGACATCCAGCCGGAACGGTGCGCCGAGGGCGCCGAGGACGATCGCCAGCGCGGTGCCGAAGCGCGTGCCGTAGGAGGGCGCGTCGAGGACGGGGGTGTAGGGGAAGAGGTTCTCCGGGATCGCGACGACGAGCGCGGCCAGCAGCAGCACGGCGGTGGGCGCGACGACCGCGCGCAGCGCCGGGCGCCAGTCCGCGCCGGTCAGCCAGGCGAGCACGGCGGGCCGCTCGACGGCCGGGTCGTACGGCCGGCCGGCGCCCCAGGGCCCACCGGGCGCGGCGGCCTGCGGCGCCGGGACCGGCGGCGCGGCGGACGGCGCGAACGGGGGCGGTGGCGGCAGGGCGGGCGGCGGCAGGGCGGGCGGCGGCAGAACGGGCGGCGGCGGCAGGGCGGGCGGCGGCACCGACGGCCTCCCGCAGGACGCGCAGCCGAACGCCCCCTCCGCCGTGACCGCGCCGCAGGATGCGCAGATGGCCATGGACCGCGTCCCCCCGTCCGAACGAACGATCCCCTGGTCCCCCCAGGGCGCCCCTTTTCTCCCATCGGGTACGGACGGCTGTCAACCGGTCACCCGCCGCCGGAACGCGCGGCGGACCCCTCCGGGAACGTCCCGGAGGGGTCCGCGGGTGGCCTCCGCCCGGCCGGGCGCCCGGTCAGACCTGCTTCTTCGGCACCTCCGGGACCGCCAGCAGCGGCAGCCGCAGCGCGCCGAACGCGCCGTCCGGCACCGCCGGGGCGGCGGGCGGGACGGGCGCGATGCGGCGGTACTCCTCGCCGGGCGCCGGGCGGAGGTCCGGCTCGCCCTTGTTCGGCCACAGCGACATGGCCCGCTCGGCCTGCGCCGTGATGGTCAGCGACGGGTTGACGCCGAGGTTGGCGGAGACGGCGGCGCCGTCCACCACGCTGATCCCGGGATGCCCGTAGAGCCGGTGGTACGGGTCGACCACACCGGTCAGCGGGGAGTCGCCGATCGGGCAGCCGCCCAGGAAGTGCGCGGTCATCGGGATGTCGAAGATCTCGCCGACGCTGCCGCCGGGGAAGCCGTTGATCTCCTCGGCGAGCGCCCGGGCACCGCGCTCGGCGGCCGGGATCCAGGTCGGGTTGGGCGCGCCGTGGCCCTGGCGGGAGGTCAGCGTGCCCTTGCCGAGGCCCTTCTCCTTCAGCGAGACGGTGATCGAGTTGTCCAGGGACTGCATCACCAGGCCGATGATCGTCTTCTCGGACCAGCGGTGCTGGTTCATCGACCGGGCGAAGGTCACCGGGTGCTTGACCGAGTTGCCGAGGTAGCGCAGCCAGCGCGGGACCCGCCCGCCACCGGCGACCTGGGCGATCGACAGCGCGCCCATCGCGTTGGAGCCCTTGCCGTAGCGGACCGGCTCGATGTGGGTGTTCTCGTCCGGGTGGATCGAGGAGGTGATCGCCACGCCCTTGGTGAAGTCCGCGCGGGCGCCGTACCGCCGGTCGGTGGTCTGCGCGCCCACCAGCGCCTCGGAGTTGGTCCGGGTCAGCTCGCCGAGCCGGGCGGAGATCCGGGGCAGGTGGCCGGCCGCCCGCATCCGGTGCAGCAGGCTCTGGGTGCCGTAGGTGCCGGCCGCGACCACCACCCGGGCGGCGGTGACGGTCCGCGCCCCGGCCTTGACCGGGTCGGTGGTGGACCGGCCGTCGGTGCGCCGGACGTCCACCGCGAAGCCCTCGCCCCGCTCGCGGATCCGGGCCACCGTGGTGAGCGGGTGGATCTCGGCGCCGCCCCGCTCGGCCAGGTACAGGTAGTTCTCGGTGAGCATGTTCTTGGCGCCGTGCCGGCAGCCGGTCATGCACTCGCCGCACTCGACGCAGGCCCGGCGGGCCGGACCGGCCCCGCCGAAGTACGGGTCCGCCACCTCGCCGCCGGGTTCCGCCTTCGCCGTGCCGTCGCCGTCCTCGCCGTCGCCGAAGAAGACCCCGACCGGCGCCAGGTGGAAGGTGTCGCCGACGCCCATCCGCTCGGCGGCGGCCCGCAGGTGGACGTCGGAGGGGGTGACGGTCGGGTTGAGCCGCACCCCGAGCATCCGCCGCGCCTGGTCGTAGAACGGCGCCAGCTCCTCCTGCCAGTCGGTGATGTGGCGCCACTGGCGGTCCTCGAAGAACGCCTTCGGCGGCACGTACAGGGTGTTGGCGTAGTTCAGCGAGCCGCCGCCGACCCCGGCGCCCGCCAGGATCATCACATTGGCCAGCAGGTGGATGCGCTGGATGCCGTAGAGGCCGAGCTTCGGCGCCCACAGGTAGTTGGCGACGTCCCAGGAGGTCGTGGGCAGCTCGTCGCGGTCGAAGCGGCGTCCGGCCTCCAGGACGGCGACCCGGTACCCCTTCTCGGTCAGCCGCAGCGCCGAGACCGAACCGCCGAAACCGGAGCCGACCACCACCACGTCGTAGTCGAACTCCCGGTCCTCAGCCGAACCCACCATCTGCCACTGCTCCTTCGGAAGTCGTCCACGAAACGGGGAGGGCCGGCCGGCGCCGGGGCTACCTGACGCGCAGGGCCTTCAGCATCCGCAGTCCGGCGGTCATCACCGCCGCGTACTGCCGGTCGTCCTGGCCGAGCGCGGGCGCCAGCGGCAGCAGCCGCTGGCTGGCGATCGTCTGCGCCTCGGTGAACCGCAGGATGCCCTCGGCGCCGTGCCGCCGGCCGAGGCCGGAGTCGCCCATGCCGCCCATCGGCGAGGCGGCCGAGCCGTACGCCGCGCCGTAGGCCTCGTTGACGTTGACCGTGCCGGTGCGCAGCCGGGCCGCGACCGCCCGGCCGCGCCGGACGTCCCGGGTCCAGACGCTGGAGTTGAGGCCGTACGGGGTGGAGTTGGCGGCGGCCACCGCCTCGTCCTCGGTGTCGAAGCGGTAGACGGAGACGACCGGGCCGAAGGTCTCCTCGCCGCACACCGCCATGTCCGGGGTGACGCCGTCCAGGATGGTCGGCTCGAAGAAGAACGGGCCGAGGTCCGGGCGGGCCCTGCCGCCGGCCACGACGGTGGCGCCGGCCTCGACCGCCTCCTCGACGTGCCGGGTGGTGGTCTCCAGCTGCCGGGCGGAGACCAGCGAGCCCATGTCGGCCCCGTAGGCGAGGCCGCCGCCGAGCCGCAGCGCCCGGGTGCGGGCGGCGAACTTGGCGAGGAACTCGTCGGCCACCGAGCGGTGCACCAGCAGCCGCTCGATCGAGATGCAGAGCTGGCCGGCCGAGGAGAAGCAGGCCCGGACGGCGCCCTCGGCGGCCCGGTCGAGGTCGGCGTCGGCGAGCACCAGCATGGCGTTCTTGCCGCCGAGTTCGAGTGAGGCGCCGACCAGCCGGCCGGCGGCCCGCCGGGCCACGTCGCGGCCGGTGCGGGTGGAGCCGGTGAACGAGACGTAGTCGCCGTGCTCGACCACCGCCGGGCCGATCACCGGGCCGTCGCCGATCACGATCTGCCACAGGTCGGCCGGCAGCCCGGCCTCGACCAGCAGCTCGCGGGCCCAGAGCGCGGTCAGCGCGGTCTGCGTGTCCGGCTTGTTGACCACCGCGTTGCCCGCCACGAAGGCCGGCAGGGCGTCGCCGACGGACAGCTCCAGCGGGTAGTTCCACGGCGAGATGTGGCCGATCACGCCCTTGGGCCGGCGGGCCTCGACGGCCTGGGTGAGCAGCGGCACCGCGCCGAGGTGCCGCTTGTCGCGCAGGTAGGACGGCGCGGAGCGGCCGTAGTGCCGGGCGGCGATGGCGACCGCGAGGACCTCCTCGAAGGCGTGCAGCCGGGCCTTGCCGGTCTCCGCCTGGATCAGGTCGAGCACCTCGTCCTGCCGCTTGATCAGCAGGTCGTGGAAGCGCAGCAGCACGGCGGCGCGGCGGCGGACCGGCAGCGCGGCCCAGGCCGGCTGGGCGCGCCGGGCCAGCTCGAAGGCGACCTCGACGTCCGCCGGGGTGGACTGCGGCAGTCCGGCCAGCCGCTCGCCGGTCAGCGGGGCGACGGTCTCCACCACGCTGGGTTCGCCGGTGGCGGTGACCCCGGCGGCGAGCCGGGCGACCAGGGACGGCGGCACGGCCGAGGCGACGGTGCGACCGCCGCCGGGCGCGGCGGGGTTGCGGCCCGGCGCGCCGGTGCCGGCGGGGTCATTGGCCGTGGCAGCTGCAGTGAGGTCCGTCATAGGGCGCAGCCTAGGCGCTCGGCGGCCGGTTCGGTACCCGTCGGTAACAACAAACCGGGGGCCCGGCGGCTGCTGCGGTCAGCGGGTGGGGGTGAAGTAGTGCAGCACCGCGTTGAAGCGCTGCTCGGCCTCGTTCCACTCGTTGCCCCGCTCCGGGCTGGACGAGTAGATCGCGTAGCTGGTGCCGTCCGTGTCGATGAACTCGGCCTCGATCGCGCGGCGGCGGCCCCCCTCCTTGGCCAGGTAGCTGAACTCCCAGACCGCCGCCTCGTGGCCGTTCACCGCGACGCTGGTCAGCCGGTGCTGCTTGTACTCCTTCATCAGGGAGACGGTGGTCTCCATCTGCCGCATGTGCTCCAGCGGCCTGACCGACTGGCCCACGGTGACCGCGAACTGCAGGTAGTGCACCTTGTCGTCGGGGCTGTAGTAGATCTGGTTGGAGGACGTGCTGGTGCGCTGCCAGGCCGGCGTGGCCGTCGGCAGCGGGAAGCGGAAGCCCGCCGGGTCGTCCACCCAGTGGTAGCCGACGGGCGGCGCGGGCGTGCCGTCGCCGGGTCCGCTCGGCTGCGGCTCGGCCGGGACCGGCGTCGGCCGGGCCGTCCCCGGCCCGCCGTCGCGGCCCGCCAGGCGGACCACCCCGGCGGCCCCGGCGGCCAGGACCGCCACCGCGACCGCCAGCACCAGCAGCGTTCGCCGGCGCCTGGCCGGTCCGCGCACCGGCGTATCGGCGTACGCCACCGGCGCGACCGGCGCGGTGGGCTCCCCCTCGGTGAGCTCGTGCGCCGGGTCGGCCCCGACGGGCGGCACCGGCGGCGTCTCCTCCGCCGCGGCGGCGGCCACGGCCGCCACCGGACGCGGCACGGTGACCGCCTCGGACGAGCCGTCCGGCTCACCCGGCCCCGGCGGCCCGCCCGCCTCGCCCGACCGGTCCACCACCGGCACCGACTGGGTCGGCATCCGCACCGGCGCGACCGGCTTGAACCCGAGGGTGTGCCCGGCCTGCACCTCGGCCAGCATCCGGGCCGCCTCGTCCGCGGTCGGCCGCTCCGCCGGGTCCTTGGCCATCAGCGCGGCCAGCACCGGCCCCAGCGGGCCCGCGCGGCGCGGCTCCGGCAGCGGATCGCCGACCACCGCGGCCAGGGTGGTCAGCGGCGAGGTGCGGCGGAACGGCGAGTCGCCCTCCACTGCCGCGTACAGCGTCGCCCCGAGCCCCCACAGGTCGGAGGCCGGACCCGGCCGCTCGCCCTGCGCCCGCTCCGGCGCCAGGTAGTCCGGCGAGCCGACCAGGTCGCCCGGGCGGGTCAGCTCCGCCGAGCCCTCGTACGTCGCGATCCCGAAGTCCAGCAGCACCGCCCGCCCGGTCCCGTGCTCCAGCAGCACGTTGGCCGGCTTCACGTCCCGGTGCAGCACGCCCAGCTGGTGGCCCCGGTGCAGCGCGGCCAGCACCTGGCCGCCCACCTCGGCGGCGGCGCGCGGCGGCAGCGTGCCGTCCTGGCTGATCACGTCGGCCAGCGAACGGCCGTCGACCAGCTCCATGACGATCCACGGCCGGCCGTCCTGCTCCAGCACGTCGTGCACGGTGATCACCCCGGGATGCTTGATCCGGGCGGCCGCGGAGGCCTCCCGCTTCATCCGGGCGTGCAGGATCTCCAGCTCCTCCTCCGGGAGGTGGCTGACGGTCAGCTCCTTGACGGCGACCTCGCGGTCCAGCATCCGGTCCCGGGCCCGCCACACGGTGCCCATCCCGCCGCGGCCCAGCCGCTCACCCAGCTCGTAGCGCCCGGCCAGTAGCCGCTCCGCCTCGGCCGAATCCGGCCGGTCCTGCGCGCCCATCCGCGACGCTCCCCCTCATCCACCTGCCGTCACCGCGACGGAGGGCCCGGCGCAGACCACTCGGTGCAGACCACTGAATCGAACAATCCCACGGACACATTAGGCGCCCCGGGCTCCCCCCGGTAATCTCCCCCACCCGCCACGGTGGCCGCCACCGTTCCACCGGCCCCGTCAGCCTGCGAACAGCACCACGGCCGCCACCCCGAGGAGCAGCAGCAGGAACACGCCGCCGACCAGCAGCGGGCCCAGCATCGCCGGCGGGATCCGCGGCGGCCGGGCCGGCCCGGACTGCTCCGCCCGCCCCGCGCCCGCCGCACCGCGGCGCTCCGCCGCACCGCGCTTCCCGGCCGCACCGCGCCTGCCGGCCGGGCGCCGTGGCTCCGGCAGCGGCGCCACCGGCTCGCCGGCCACCGGCTCCGGCGCGCCCGCCAGCAGCTCCGCCAGCTCCGCGCGGACCTCCGCCGCCGTCGGCCGCCGCGCCGGATCGGGCTGCACCAGCCGCTCCACCAGCGGCCCCAGCGGACCGCACGCCTCCGACGGCACCCGCCGGCCCTCCCGCACCGCCGTCACCAGCTCCGGCACCCCGCTCTCCGGGTACGGCGCGCGGCCGGTCGCCATCCGGTGCAGCAGCACCCCGAGCGCCCAGCAGTCACCGGCCGGGCCGCCGTCCAGCGGCCAGCGCTCCGCCACCGCGCCGACCAGCTCGGCCCGGATCTCGTAGCGGCGCCGCCCACCGGGGCCGCCCAGCTCCTCGGCCAGCACCTCCTCGGCCACCCCCGGGAGCAGCCCGCCCAGCAGCGCCGCGCCGTCCTCGCAGACCAGCACCGACCCGGCGGTCAGGTTCCCGTGCGCCAGCCCCGCGTCGTGCAGCGCCCGCAACGCCGCGGCGAGGTCCGCCGCGACCTCGGCGGCCCGGTACGGCGGCAGCGGGCCCTCCGCCAGCAGCGCTTCCAGCGGCCGGCCGGCCGGCCGCTCCTCGACGGTCCAGAGCAGCTCGCCCTCGACGAACGCCCCGGCGCCCTGCAACAGCCGCGGGTGCCGCGGCGCGGCGGCGCCGACCGCCGCCACCCGGCGCACCAGCCGCTCGCCCTGCACCGGTTCCCCGGCGTCCGGATCCCGCCCCCCGGTCAGCGCCGCGGGCAGCTCCCACCCGCGCAGCCGGACGACGTCCCCGCTCCCTTCGTCCACGGCGAACGCGTCCGGCGTCTCCGGACGGTCCGTCAGCCGGTAACGCCCCGCCAGCACCTGCCCCGGGCCCGCTCGCATGCGTGTTCCTCTCCGCTCACCGTCGCCAAGCCTAGGGCCTGGGCGCGGCCGACACGGCGTACGTGCCCCGGATTACCCTCGGTCCCATGGACTGGACCGATCTGATCGACGCGGCCTTCGACGTGGCCGGCAACAGCAGCAGTGACAACCGGGCGGCGGCCCTGCGCACCGTCGAGGCGAACGTCGCCGCCGACGAGAAGCCCGTCGCCTCCACGGCCGGACGCCACCCCGACCACTTCCGCAAGGGCGTCCTGGTCCTGACCACCCGTCGGCTGCTCTTCCTCAAGGACGGCAAGCCCCCGGTTCCGGTTCCGCTGGACGCGGTCACCGACGCGACCGTCACCCGGACCAGGATCAACGGCGAGGTGCTGCTGGTGGTCGCACTGACCGGCTCGCACCGCTTCGAGGACGTGGTCAAGGCCGAGGTCTTCGCCGAGCAGGTGCGCGCCACCGCCCGGCTGGTCCGCGAGGCCGCCTCCCGGCAGGCCCTCGCCGCCCCGGCGCCCGCCGGCCCCGCCCCCGCGGCCTCCTCCGGCGCCGAGCTGCTGGACCAGCTGGAGCGGCTGACCGCCCTGCACACCGCCGGCGCCCTCACCGACGAGGAGTTCACCCGGGCGAAGCAACGCCTCATCGGCTGACGGCCCGCCGTCCCGTTCGTCAGCCCGCGGGCTGGAAGGTGTCGAACGCGATCTGCCGGGCCTCGGCGTTCTGCGGCGCGGCCCAGTCCGCGTCCGGCGTCGTCCAGTAGATGGCGTAGCCGTACTTGGCCGGGGAGCCGGTGACGAAGCCGCGGTTCAGCGAGTGCGTCCGCGAGCTGCCGCTGATCCACTCCCAGTCGGCCGCGTTGGTCCACTCCCGGTAGGCGACGGACTGCAGCTGCACCCGCTGGTAGTTGGTCACCTGGCCGCGCAACCCGGGCTCGGCCTCCTGCCAGTCGGCGAGCGCGCTCGCGCCCGGTGTGGTCGTCCACTCGATCCGCAGGGTGCTGCCGTTGCCCTTGAAGGTCCGGCGGATCGACTCCGAGCCCGACGGCTGCAGCCAGTCGGGCAGCACGATCGAGAAGCCGGCCGGGTCCTTGTACTCGTGGTACCCGGCCGGCACGACCGTCCCGGTGGCCGTCGGCGCCGGGGTGGTGGGCGTGGGGGTCGGGGTCGGCGTCGGGGTGGGCGTCGGCGTCGGGGTCGGGGCGGGCTCGGGGGCGGCGCTCTCCGCCGGGGCGGAGGTCTCCGGGGCCGTCTCCGGGGCCGTCTCCGGAGCCGTCTGCGGGCCGGTCTCCGGCGCCGCGCCGCCCGCGGCGGTGTCCGTGACCGCCACCACCGGAGCGGTGCCGCCCGCGCCGGAGGCCGTGCCGTCCCCGGAGCCGCCCAGCGCCTGGACCAGCGCGACCACGCCCGCGATCAGCAGCAGCACCACCACGACCGTCGCCACCGCCAGCCGCCGCCGTCCGGTGCGCGGGTCCGCCCCGGCCGCCTGGGTGGCGCCCAGCGTCCATTCACTGGTCACCGGGCGGGCCGCCTCGGTCTCCTCGCCCGGCGCCCCCGACGGCGCCGACGGCGCCGCCGCACCGGACGCCCCGGACGGCTTCGCGGACGCCGCCGCCCCCTCGGGCCCCGGCACCGCCGGCGCCGCCGGCGACTCGCCGCTGCCGGCGTCCCCGGCCAGGCTGCCCACCCGGACCGTCCCGAGCAGCCCGCCGACCGGCGGCTTCCCACCGCGCTCCGCGACCGGCACCGCCTGCTCGGTGGTCGACTCGGCCCGCGCGGTCGCCTCCGCGACCACCCGCTTCAGCATCGACCGGGTCTGCGAGGCGGTCAGCCGCTGCGCCGGGTCCTTGGCCAGCAGCCCCTCGATCACCGGCAGCAACGGCCCGGCGTTCGCCGGGGCGGCCAGCTCCTCCGTCATCACCGCGGTCAGGGTGGCCAGCGCCGAGCCCCGGTCGTACGGGGGACGTCCCTCGACCATCGCGTACAGCGTGCCGCCCAGCGACCACAGGTCGGCCGGCGGCCCGGGCTTCTGCCCCTGGGCCCGCTCCGGGGAGATGTAGGAGGGCGCGCCGACCAGCATGCCGGTGGAGGTCACCGAGGTGTCGCCCTCCACGCTGGCGATGCCGAAGTCGGTGAGCACCACCCGGCCGTCCTCGCCGATCAGCACGTTGGACGGCTTGACGTCACGGTGCAGGATGCCGAGCGCGTGCGCGGCGCTCAGCACGCCGAGGACGTCCAGCGCGATCTCCGCCGCCCGGGCCGGCGCCAGCGGGCCGTCCTCGCGGACCACGTCGGCCAGCGACCGGGACTCGACCAGCTCCATGACGATCCACGGCCGGTCGTCCTCCTCGACCACGTCGAAGACGGTGACCGCCGAGTTGTGCCGGATCCGCGCCGTCGCCTTGGCCTCGCGCAGGGTGCGGACAATGAGCCGGTGCTTCTCGTCCTCGTCCACGCTGGCGTTCATCCGCAGTTCCTTGACCGCGACCGTCCGGCCCAGCATCTCGTCCTCGGCGCGCCAGACGGTGCCCATGCCGCCGCGCCCGAGCACCGCGTTCAGCCGGTAGCGTCCGGCCAGGAGGCGGCCGGTGGAACCCTGCGCCTGGGTCATTCGGAACGTTCCCCCATGTGCTGCGGCGGTCGTGGTGACGGCACGTCGGACCGGCGTCGGGCCCGAACGCCCAAGCCTCCATCATCCCCTGTCACGCGCGCCCCCGACCACCCGGCCCCCGGCCACCCTGGCACGCCCCCCGGCCGGGGGCGGCGCTCCGTGCCCGATCTGTGATCGAAAACTCTGTCGGCCCCGCTCCGGACCCTGCTACCGTGCGGCAGCTCACCGTCTTTCCGGGGGGAACACGACGTCCATGACCGCATCCGCACCGGGCGCTGACGGCCAGTCGGGCCGCCCGCCCACGGCCCCGCACTTCTCGGTCGCGCCGGAACCGGAGACCCCGGAGGGGTACGTGGCCCCCGGCATGCCCGGTGCCCCGGTGGCCGGTTACCGCCCCGCCGCCCCGGGAGAGCGCCGCCGCCGGAACCGGACGGGTGCGGCCGTCGCGCTGGCCGTCCTCGCGATGCTGGCCGGCGCCGCGGCGTTCGGCTGCGCTCCGGCCCGCGCCGAGCCCACCGTCGGCTGGCTGGCCATCGCCCCCGCGGCGGCGGTCGCCCTGCCGCTGGGACGGCTCGGCGGTCCGGGCCGGCTGCTGCCGCCGCTGGGCGCCGTGCTGGCGGCCGGCGCGCTGTTCCTCGGCCAGCTGCTCGGGCAGCTCCGCCGGCTGCACCACCTGGCCGGCACCGGGTACGGAGAGCTGCTGCGCGACGCCCTCCCGCTGTGGCGCGACGACCGCCGCCCGCTGGACCTGGTCTTCTACGGCATCGCGCTGATCGGCGGCTTCCTGCTGACCCGCCGCGCCGCCGCCCGGCAGTAGCCCGGGTACGGCGCGGGCCCCCGTCGCGGCGCGCGACGGGGGCCCGGGGCGGGCGGCGGCCGGGACGGCTCAGCGGTGGTTGAGCGCCGGGTTGACGGTCACCTCGACCCGCTGGAACTCCTTGAGCTCGGTGTAGCCGGTGGTCGCCATCGCCCGGCGCAGCGCGCCGAACAGGTTCATGGTGCCGTCGGGGGTGTGCGACGGGCCGGCGAGGATCTCCTCGGTGGTGCCGACGGTGCCGAGGTCGACCCGCTTGCCGCGCGGCAGCTCCTCGTGGACGGCCTCCATGCCCCAGTGGTAGCCCTTGCCGGGCGCGTCGGTGGCACGGGCCAGCGCGGCACCGATCATCACCGCGTCGGCGCCGCAGGCGACCGCCTTCGGGATGTCGCCGCTGTAGCCGACGCCACCGTCCGCGATGACGTGCACGTAGCGGCCGCCGGACTCGTCCATGTAGTCGCGGCGGGCGGCGGCCACGTCGGCGACGGCGGTGGCCATCGGCACCTGGATGCCGAGCACGTTGCGGGTGGTGTGCGCGGCGCCGCCGCCGAAGCCGACCAGCACGCCGGCCGCACCGGTGCGCATGAGGTGCAGCGCGGCGGTGTAGGTGGCGCAGCCGCCGACGATGACCGGGACATCCAGCTCGTAGATGAACTGCTTCAGGTTGAGCGGCTCGGCCGCGCCGGAGACGTGCTCGGCGGAGACGGTGGTGCCGCGGATGACGAAGACGTCGACCCCGGCGTCCACGACGGCCTTGGAGAACTCGGCGGTGCGCTGCGGCGAGAGCGCGGCGGCGGTGACCACGCCGGAGTCGCGGACCTCCTGGATCCGCTGCTTGATCAGCTCGGCCTTGATCGGCTCGGCGTAGATCTGCTGCAGGCGGCGGGTCGCGGCGGCCTCGTCGGAGATCGCGGCGATCTCGTCGAGCAGCGGCTGCGGGTCCTCGTAGCGGGTCCAGAGGCCTTCCAGGTTCAGCACGCCCAGGCCGCCGAGGCGGCCGATGGTGATGGCCTGCTGCGGGGAGACCACGCTGTCCATCGGCGCGGCCAGGAACGGCAGCTCGAAGCGGTAGGCGTCGATCTGCCAGGCGATCGAGACCTCCTTCGGGTCACGCGTACGGCGGCTGGGGACGACGGCGATGTCGTCGAAGGAGTACGCCCGGCGGCCGCGCTTGCCTCGCCCGATCTCGATCTCAGTCACTTCGAGCCCTTCTGGTGGTGTTGCTCATGCCCGCCGGGTCACCCCGGCCGCCCCCCAGTATCCCGCACCCGCCCGCCGTCGCACGGCGCCGCCCGCCCGCGCTCCCCCGGCGGGCGGGCGCCGGACAGCCCGCGGGGCCCGCCACCGAGGGTGACGGGCCCCGCGACCGGGTGCCGGGATCAGCGGCGGGCGCTGTAGTTCGGCGCCTCGACGGTCATCTGGATGTCGTGCGGGTGGCTCTCCTTGAGGCCCGCCGAGGTGATCCGGACGAACCGGCCCTTGCTCTCCATCTCGGCGACGCTGGCGGCGCCGACGTAGCCCATGGTCTGGCGCAGGCCGCCGACCAGCTGGTGCAGCACCGCGGCGAGCGGGCCGCGGTAGGGCACCTGGCCCTCGATGCCCTCGGGGACCAGCTTGTCGTCCGAGGCGACCTCGGCCTGGAAGTAGCGGTCCTTGGAGTAGGAGCGGCCCTGGCCGCGGGACTGCATGGCGCCCAGCGAGCCCATGCCGCGGTAGGACTTGTACTGCTTGCCGTTGATGAACAGCAGCTCGCCCGGGGACTCCTCGCAGCCGGCCAGCAGCGAGCCCAGCATCACGGTGTCGGCACCGGCGGCGAGCGCCTTGCCGATGTCGCCCGAGTACTGCAGGCCGCCGTCGCCGATGACCGGCACGCCGGCCGCCTGACAGGCCAGCGCAGCCTCGTAGATCGCGGTGACCTGCGGGACGCCGATGCCGGCGACCACGCGGGTGGTGCAGATGGAGCCCGGGCCGACGCCGACCTTGACGCCGTCCACGCCGGCGTCGATCAGCGCCTGGGCGCCGTCACGGGTGGCGACGTTGCCGCCGACCACGTCGACCTTCACGGCCGACTTGATCTTCTCGATCCAGGCCAGCGCGTTGTGGCTGTGGCCGTGCGAGGTGTCGACGACCAGGAAGTCCACGCCCGCCTCGACCAGGGCCTGGGCGCGGTCGAACGCCTCGGCGCTGGCGCCGACGGCCGCGCCGACCAGCAGCCGGCCCTCGGCGTCCTTGGCGGCGTTCGGGTACTGCTCGGCCTTGACGAAGTCCTTGACCGTGATGAGGCCCTTGATCCGGCCGTCGTCGTCGACCAGCGGCAGCTTCTCGATCTTGTGGCGGCGCAGCAGCGCCATCGCGTCGACGCCGGAGATGCCGACCTTGCCGGTGATCAGCGGCATCGGGGTCATGATCTCGCGGACCTGGCGGGTGCGGTCCGTCTCGAAGGCCATGTCACGGTTGGTGACGATGCCGAGCAGCTTGCCGCTCTCGTCGGCGATCGGCACGCCGGAGATCCGGAACTTGGCGCAGAGCGCGTCGGCCTCCGCGAGGGTGGTCTGCGGGCCGACCGTGATCGGGTCGGTGACCATGCCGGACTCGGAGCGCTTCACCAGGTCGACCTGGTTGGCCTGGTCCTCGACCGACAGGTTGCGGTGCAGGACGCCGACGCCGCCCTGACGGGCCATCGCGATCGCCATCCGCGACTCGGTGACCTTGTCCATCGCCGCGGAGAGCAGCGGGATGTTGACGCGCACGTTGCGGGAGACCCGCGAGGAGGTGTCGACCTGGTTCGGCAGCACCTCGGACGCCCCCGGCAGCAGCAGGACGTCGTCGTACGTGAGTCCGAGCATCGCGAACTTCTCGGGTACGCCTGCGGCGTTGTAAGACATTTCGGGGGTACCTTCCGTGGCCGGCTCGATCAGCTCGCGCCCTGGGGGTGAGGGGCGCTGTCATCGGCTCACTCGCTCGGACCGCCTAAAGCGCGGTGGCTTTTCGGAGGATCCTCCAGGGGATCCCCGCGCACACCGTCGAATCTTTGGCGACCCGCCCAGGCGCCGATACCCCATGGTACTGGCACCGCGAATGCGCTCTCGTGTGCCCTTGACAACACAGCCCGGCCGTGGCCCATTCCGGGTTCTAGGACGACTCCTCCGCGAGCGCCCGCAGCCGGCTGAGCGCACGGTGCTGGGCGACCCGGACGGCCCCCGGCGACATCCCCAGCACCTCGCCGGTCTCCTCCGCGGAGAGCCCGGCGGCCACCCGCAGCAGCACCAGCTCGCGCTGCCGGGCCGGCAGGTTGGAGAGCAGTTCCTTGGCCCAGGCCGCGTCGCTGCTGAGCAGCGCGCGCTCCTCCGGGCCGAGCGCGTCGTCCGGCACCTCCGGCAGGTCGTCCTGCGGGATCACCGTCGAGCCGGGTCCGCGCATCGCGGCCCGCTGCAGATCGGCGATCTTGTGCGCGGCGATCCCGTAGACGAAGGCTTCGAAGGGGCGGCCCTGGTCCTTGTACCGGGGAAGCGCGCAGAGGACCGCCACGCAGACCTCCTGCGCGATGTCGTCCACGTGGTGCCGGGCACCGCCGGGCAGCCGGACCAGCCGGCCGCGGCAGTACCGCAGGGCCAGCGGGTGGACGTGGGCGAGCAGCGCGTCGATCGCGGGTCCCTCGCCGCGGACGGCGGCCGCGACCAGTTCGGCGAGCGCGCCGGGTCCGCCGTCCGGTTCCGCGTACGCCGGGCCGGGCCCGGGCGCGGAGGGCTCGGCCTCCACCGGGTCCGCCTCACCGGGAGCCCCGGTCACGTCGTCACGCATCGGTCCATGGTGCCTGGTCGCGCGGGAAAACGCGGCACCGCGTCCGGAGTTGTGCACCGGAACGTTATGCGGTGCCGTACCGGTCCGCACCACCGGCCCCTCCTGCACCGTCCCGCCTCCCGCCCCGCCGCTCCGGGCGGTCCCGTCCGCGGCGCCGTCCGCCGAGTCTCCTGCGGCTGCGTGGTTCGCCGCAGTTCCTGCCCGCTGGTCCCCGAGGTGCTCCACTCCTCCATGGTGCAACCTCGGGACCGTAACGTCACACGCCCCGGCACGGACAATCGCGCGGAGCGTGCCGGAACCGGCGACGCCGGCGGCGGTCAGCGGACCAGGCCCCAGCGGAAGCCCAGCGCCACCGCGTGCGCGCGGTCCGAGGCACCGAGCTTCTTGAACAGCCGTCGGGCGTGGGTCTTGACGGTGTCCTCGGAGAGGAACAGCTCACGGCCGATCTCGGCGTTGCTGCGGCCGTGGCTCATGCCTTCGAGCACCTGGATCTCACGCGCCGTCAGGGTCGGCGCCGCGCCCATGTCCGGGCTGCGCAGCCGGCGCGGGGCGAGCCGCCAGGTCGGGTCGGCGAGGGCCTGGGTGACGGTGGCCCGCAGTTCGGCGCGCGAGGCGTCCTTGTGCAGGTACCCGCGGGCGCCCGCGGCGACCGCGAGGGCGACGCCGTCGAGGTCCTCGGCGACGGTGAGCATGATGATCCGCGCGCCGGGGTCGGCGGAGAGCAGTCGCCGGACCGTCTCCACCCCGCCGAGGCCGGGCATCCGGACGTCCATCAGGACGAGATCGGAGCGGTCGGCCACCCAGCGGCGGAGGACCTCCTCCCCGTTCGTCGCGGTGGTGACCCGGTCGACACCGGGTACGGTCGCGACCGCGCGGCGAAGCGCCTCGCGGGCGAGCGGGGAATCGTCGCAAACGAGAACGGAAGTCATGACCGTCGTCCTCCGCAGCTGATCCGCGTCACGTTGAGCCTCCTGGCTGGTACGAACCTCTTCGACACGGCCGATCGGCGTCAGACTCCGTGCTGATCGCCTGAGATTCCCCGCGATCGTTCCCGACGTCCGGCGTCCGCTAACCGCCTCCGCACTTCCAACGACCGTCACCCGAATGAGTTACGGCCTTCGGAGCCATCTCCACCACTGTACGTGGCCGACCCGTTACCGATCAGCCGCATCGCGGTGCACACGCCGCACTTTTGCGCAGCTCGCGCGCGGTCGGCGTACAACCCGCACACCCGCGCGGGTCCGCGCGCGCCCGTCGGCCACCCGATTGCCCCATCCGCGCCCGGCGGTCGCCGACCGGGACGCCACGCCCACTTTGCCCGTTTTTAGAGCTTTTGTATGGTCATTGACTGTTGTGCCACTCTGTGGGTGACTTGTCCATGGAGTTGCCGTAAGTCATATTTCCAGGTGTCCACACCGCGCCGGACGCCCCGCCGTGCCGCCGCCGACGCAACCCGCCGGCGACCGGCCCGCGGTCGACGACCTCTGAAGGGAATGAGCCATGGCAGATTTCTCCCGACTCCCCGGCCCCAACGCGGACCTCTGGGACTGGCAGCTCTCCGCGGCCTGCCGCGGCGTGGACAGCTCGCTCTTCTTCCACCCCGAGGGCGAGCGCGGCGCGGCCCGCAGCTCGCGCGAGGCGAGCGCCAAGGAGGTCTGCATGCGCTGCCCCGTGCGCACCGAGTGCGCCGCCCACGCGCTCGCGGTCCGTGAGCCGTACGGCGTCTGGGGAGGCCTGACCGAGGACGAGCGCGAGGAGATGATGGGCCGTTCGCGTCACCGCCTGGTGGAGGTGCCGCTCGCCGCACCGGGCGCGGCCCAGCAGTAGCACGGCGACTCCGCCTCCCGGGAAGAAACGTTTCTTCTCGGCATGAGGCCTGCCCGGGGCCGCCACCACCCCGGGGCCACCACCGGCCCGCGCCGGCCGGTCAGCGCCCGGCCGCGGCCCCCGCCAGCCGCTCCAGCATCAGCGCCACCGCCGGCACCTCGGCGAGGTCCGGCAGGGTCAGCGCGACCACCTGCCGCACCGCCGGCGCCCCCGACACGGCGTGCACCGCCACCGGCACCACCCCGTCCGGGCGCACCGACTCCAGCGCCAGCCCGGGCAGCACCGCCACCCCGAGCCCGGCGGCCACCAGCCCGACCACCGCCGGGTAGTCGTCCGTCGCGAAGTCGATCCGCGGCTCGAAGCCGGCACCCGCACAGAGCTCCACCAGGTGCCCGCGGCACTGCGGGCAGCCCGCGATCCACTGCTCCCCCGCCAGCTCGCCCAGCTCCACCGGCCCGCCGCGCCCGGCCAGCCGGTGCCCGACGGGCAGCAGCCCGACCAGCGGGTCGTCCAGCAGCGGGGTGGCCACCAGATCGGACCAGTCGGCCCCCGCGCTCAGCTGCTGGGCCTCCAGATTGGCCTCGGCGCGCGCCTCCCTGGGGGTGCCGTGCGCGGGCGCCGGCGCCGGCGCGAGGGCGGATCCGGGGGCCTGCGGGTAGCGGAAGGCGAGCGCGATCTCGCACTCGCCGCCGCGCAGCATCGCCAGCGACTCCGGCGGCTCCGCCTCGACCAGCGACACGCGCACGCCCGGATGGCTGTCCCGCAGCCGGGCGACCGCCGGCGGCACCAGGGTCGAGCTGGCGGTCGGGAAGGACACCAGCCGGACCCGTCCGGCCCGCAGTCCGGCGATCGCCGCCACCTCCTCCTCGGCGGCGGAGAGCCCGGCGAGGATCCCGGTGGCATGCTTGAGCAGGACCCGGCCGGCCTCGCTCAGCTGCATCCCGCGGCCCGAGCGGACCACCAGCGGGGTGTCCACGGACTTCTCCAGGGCCTTCATCTGCTGGCTGATGGCGGGCTGGGTGCAGCCCAGCTCGCGGGCGGCCGCGGAGAAGGAGCCGGTGCGGGCGACGGCACGCAGGACGCGCAGGTGGCGGGCCTCGATCATGCCTTCAAGATATAAGGGATTCTTTGCTGCATGCAAAATTCAACTGATAGTTGAAGTCTGGAGCACGCCGCAGGCCCGGCCCGCCACCCCTCGCGGGGCGCGGACCGGGCCTGCGGTCATCAGTGCCTGCGGCCTCAGTGCGAGTGGCCGTGACCGCCGTGCGAGTGGCCGTTGTCGGCCTCCTCTTCCTTCTTCTCCACCACGAGGGTCTCGGTGGTGAGCAGCAGGGAGGCGATCGAGGCGGCGTTCTCCAGGGCGGAGCGGGTGACCTTGACCGGGTCGATGACGCCGGCCTTCACCAGGTCGCCGTACTCGCCGGTGGCGGCGTTGTAGCCCTGGCCCTGCTCCAGCTCGGCGACCTTGGAGGTGATGACGTAGCCCTCCAGGCCGGCGTTCTGGGCGATCCAGCGCAGCGGCTCGTGCAGCGCCTTGCGGACGACCGCGACACCGGTGGCCTCGTCGCCGGACAGGCCCAGGCCGTCGTTCAGCACCTTGGCGGCGTGGACCAGGGAGGCGCCACCACCGGCGACGATGCCCTCCTCGACCGCGGCGCGGGTCGCCGAGATGGCGTCCTCCAGGCGGTGCTTGCGCTCCTTGAGCTCCACCTCGGTGGCGGCACCGACGCGGATGACGCAGACGCCGCCGGCCAGCTTGGCCAGGCGCTCCTGCAGCTTCTCGCGGTCCCAGTCCGAGTCGGTGTTGGCGATCTCGCCCTTGATCTGGGCGACGCGGCCGGCCACGGCCTCCGACTCGCCGGCACCGTCGACGACGATCGTCTCGTCCTTGGTGACGGTCACGCGGCGGGCCGAGCCCAGCACGTCCAGACCGGCCTGGTCGAGCTTGAGGCCGACCTCCTCGGAGATCACGGTGCCGCCGGTCAGGACGGCCAGGTCGCCGAGGATCGCCTTGCGGCGGTCGCCGAAGCCCGGGGCCTTGACGGCCACCGCGTTGAAGGTGCCGCGGATCTTGTTCACCACGAGGGTGGACAGCGCCTCGCCGTCGACGTCCTCGGCGATGATCAGCAGCGGGCGGGAGGAGCCGCCCTGCAGGATCTTCTCCAGCAGCGGCAGCAGCTCCTGGATGGAGGAGATCTTGCCCTGGTTGATCAGGATGTACGGGTCCTCCAGGACCGCCTCCTGCCGCTCCGCGTCGGTGACGAAGTACGGCGACAGGTAGCCCTTGTCGAACTGCATGCCCTCGGTGAAGTCCAGCTCCACGCCGAAGGTGTTCGACTCCTCGACGGTGATGACACCGTCCTTGCCGACCTTGTCGATCGCCTCGGCGATCAGCTCGCCGACCTGGGCGTCCTGCGCGGACAGGGTGGCGACGGCGGCGACGTCGTCCTTGCCCTCGATCTCACGGGCGACCGACAGCAGGTGCTCGGAGACGGCGGCGACGGCCTTGTCGATGCCCTTCTTCAGGGCGGCCGGGCCGGCGCCGGCGGCGACGTTGCGCAGACCCTCGTTGACCAGGGCCTGGGCCAGCACGGTGGCGGTGGTGGTGCCGTCACCCGCGACGTCGTTGGTCTTGGTGGCGACCTCCTTGACGAGCTGCGCGCCAAGGTTCTCGTACGGGTCGTCGAGCTCGACCTCACGGGCGATGGTGACGCCGTCGTTGGTGATGGTCGGGGCGCCGAACTTCTTGTCGATGACGACGTTGCGGCCCTTGGGGCCGATGGTCACCTTGACGGTGTCGGCCAGCTTGTTGACACCGCGCTCCAGCGAGCGGCGGGCGTCCTCGTCGAACTGCAGGATCTTCGCCATGTTCCCTATTCCCTCGGGGGTGCGGCCGTCGCGGCGGCCGCCGACTACGTGAACCAACAGCCACGCCCCGGTCCCCTGTCGCTAGGGACACGGATCCGGGGCGTGGCTGGACGCTTTACTTCTCGATGATGGCGAGAACGTCGCGGGCGGAGAGCACCAGGTACTCCTCGCCCTGGTACTTCACCTCGGTGCCGCCGTACTTCGAGTACAGGACGATGTCACCGACGGCGACGTCGAGCGGCAGACGCTGGCCGTCCTCGAAGCGGCCCGGGCCGACGGCCAGGACGACGCCCTCCTGGGGCTTCTCCTTGGCGGTGTCCGGGATAACCAGGCCGGAGGCCGTGGTGGTCTCGGCGTCGAGCGGCTGGACCACGATGCGGTCCTCGAGCGGCTTGATGGCAACCTTGCTGCTGGTGGTCACGTCCGAGCTCCCCTTCGGAGATTACGGGGCTTTCTAACGGGTAGGGGCGAGCTCGCGCATCTGCCGTCGCGGGGGTCAGACACGCACTGTCGCGTTAGCACTCCCCCGGTGGGGAGTGCTAGTGACGACCATAGGCCGCGGTTAGCACTCAGTCAACCAGAGTGCCAACGACGCGCCCGTCGGTCCCACGCCGCGGACGCGCGACCGCACGCGTGTGCGAGCCGGCCGGTCCGGCCGGCCCTCCCGTGACCGGTGAGAATGGGCCCGTGGAGAACGACGACCTGCGGCCCCTGCTGACCGACCGGGGCCAGGCCCTGCTCGCCGAACTGCGCGACTTCGCGCCCGGGGAGGAACTGGCGCTGGCCACCCGGCTGCGCAGGGAGCACCCGGCCGAGCTGGTGTCGGCGGCCTTCGGGCAGGCCCGGCTGCGGCAGCGGGCCCGGGCCAAGTTCGGCGCCGACGCCGACCTCATGTACTTCACGCCCAACGGCGTCGAGCAGTCCACCCGGCGCGAGGTCGCCGAGTGGCGGGCACGGCGGTTCGCGGACCTCGGCGTGAAGCGGCTGGCCGACCTCTGCTGCGGGATCGGCGGCGACGTGCTGGCGCTGGCCCGGGCCGGCGTCGAGGTGCTCGCCGTCGACAAGGACCCGGCCGCCTGCGCCGCCACCGCCGCCAACGCGGCCGCCCTGGGCCTGGCCGACCTGGTCGAGGTGCGCTGCGCGGACGTCGCCGACGTCGACGTCACCGGCTTCGACGCGGTCTTCACCGACCCGGCCCGGCGCACCTCGCGCGGCCGGGTCTTCGACCCCGAGGCCTACGCGCCGCCGCTGTCCTGGGCGATCGAGGCCGGCCGGCGCACCCCGGTCGGCGCGCTCAAGGTGGCCCCCGGCATCCCGCACGAGGCGGTGCCGGCCGACGCGGAGGCCGAGTGGGTCTCCGACCACGGCGACGTCAAGGAGGCGGTGCTCTGGTTCGGCACCCGGGCGGAGCACCCGCACCGCGCCACCCTGCTGCCGCAGCGGGCCAGCCTCGGCGGCGGGGACCTGCCCGACCCGCCGGCCGGCCCGGTCGGCCGCTACCTCTACGAGCCGGACGGCGCGGTGATCCGCGCCCACCTGGTCGCCGAGGTGGCGCAGCGGGTGAACGGGCGGCTGATCGACCCCAAGATCGCCTACGTGACCTCGGACGAGCTGGTCGACACCCCCTACGCGCACGGCTTCGAGCTGACCGACGTGCTGCCGTTCCACATCAAGAAGCTGAAGGCGCTGCTGCGCGAGCGCGGCGTCGGCACGGTGGTGATCAAGAAGCGCGGGATGGCGATCACCCCGGAGGAGCTGCGCCGTCAGCTCAAGCCGGCCGGCCCGAACACCGTGACGGTGATCCTCAGCCGCACCGACCACGGGCCGCTGATGATGCTCGGCCGGCCGGTGACCGGCCCGGCCGCGGCCGTTCAGGCGGCCGGCACCTCGATGTAGTCCTCCAGCCGGGCCACCGTGAAGCCCTGCTCCTGGATCCGGGCCAGCAGTTCGCCGAACATCTGCGTCATCGTCTCGCCCTTGAGGTCCTTCGGGCCGCGGAAGTGCGCGAGCACGATGTCGCCGGGCCGCAGCTTCTTGTCCGCCGCCTGGTACTGCATGTCGTGGATCTGCATCGACTCGCGCCACAGCACGATCGCCCGCGGCCCGCACTGCTGCACCGCGGAGTTGACCGCCGGGGTGTTGGCGCCGTCGCCGTACGGCGGGCGGAACAGCAGCGGCGGGGTGCCGTACTGCTGGGTGAGCGCGGCCTGGGCGTCGCAGATCTCGGACTTCTGCTTCTCCGGCGCCGCCCTGCTCAGCTGGGCGTGGTCCACGGTGTGGTTGTGGACGTGGTTGCCGAGCGCCTGGAGCCGCTTGAAGTAGCCGTAGTCGTCCTTGACGATGTCGCGGGTCAGGAACATCGAGACCGGCACCTTGAGGTCGGTCAGCATCTCGACGAAGGCCGGGTCCTTCTCGGCGCCGTCGTCGATGGTGACGAAGACGACCTTGTCGGTGGTCCGCACCTCGCTGAACACCGGGACCGGGCCGGTCCGCTGGAGCTTCACCGGCTTGTCGGCGGGCGCCCGGGGCGCCGGCGGCAGCGGGGTCAGGTGCCACTTCGCCCAGGCGGCGGCGTCGCCGGCGGCCGGGGCGGGGGGCGCGGGCGGCGCGGTGGCCGTGTCCCGTCCGGGCGGCGCGGCGGACCCGGCCGGGGCGGTGGTGGTGCTCGGCGCCACCAGGGCGGCGGACGCGGCGCCGCTGTCGCCCCCGCCCGCGCACCCGGTGGCGGCGGCCAGCAGGACCACCGCCCCCGCCGCGTACGCCGTCGTCCTGCTCCACCCGTGCCTGTTCACCGCGCCGTGCTCCCCGTTCCCGTTCAGCGATCTCGCTCGCTAGCACGGTAACGGTCGGACGTTCGGTTCCCGGTCGGGCGTGCGAACGGCTGCCGGGGGCTACTCCACGTGCTCGCTGGTGAAGGACCAGCGGTGCACCGGACGGCCCAGCAGCGCGGCGGGCGGCTCGGCCACCGGCACCGGCTCGCCGGACCACCAGGTGATCAGCAGCACGCGCTCGCCGGGAGCGGCGAACAGCTCGCTGCGCAGCAGCCCGGGACGGCCGCGCAGCGCGGGCAGCGCGCTCTCCCGCACCCACGCGGAGAGCTCGGCGCCGCGCCCGTCGGCGGCCCGGGCCTCCCACATCGCGGCGGTGGTGGTCACCGCCCGCCGCCCAGCGCCCGGTAGGCCTCGCCGTGGACGTCGGTGTGCGGAACGTGGACCTCGGTGACGGGCAGCGAGGAGTCCGCCGACAGGTCGAAGGAGGACGGCGCGCGGTCGCGCCAGACCATCTCGGAGCCGAGCGCGGCGACCATCGCGCCGTTGTCGGTGCACAGGCCCGGACGCGGCACCCGCAGCCGGATGCCGGCCCGGTCGCAGCGCTGCTGGGCCATCTCGCGCAGCCGGGAGTTGGCCGCCACGCCGCCGCCGATCATCAGGTGGTCGACGCCGTTGTCCTTGCAGGCCTTGACCGCCTTGCGGGTCAGCACGTCGGTGACCGCCTCCTGGAAGGACGCCGCGACGTCGGCGACCGGCACGTCCTCGCCGGCCCGTCGCTTCGCCTCCACCCAGCGGGCGACGGCGGTCTTCAGGCCGGAGAAGGAGAAGTCGTACTCCGGGTCCTTGGGGCCGGTCAGGCCGCGCGGGAAGGCGATCGCCTTGCGGTCGCCCTCGCGGGCGGTGCGGTCCACCACCGGGCCGCCGGGGAAGCCCAGCCCGAGCACCCGGGCCACCTTGTCGAAGGCCTCGCCGGCCGCGTCGTCGATGGTGGCGCCGAGCGGGCGGACGTCGCTGGTGATGTCCTCGCTGAGCAGCAGCGAGGAGTGCCCGCCGGAGACCAGCAGGGCCATCGTCGGGGACGGCAGGCGGCCGTGCTCCAGCTGGTCCACGCAGATGTGCGAGGCGAGGTGGTTGACGCCGTACAGCGGCTTGTCCAGGGCCCACGCGTACGCCTTGGCGGCGCTCACGCCGACCAGCAGCGCGCCGGCCAGGCCGGGGCCCGCGGTGACGGCGATGCCGTCCAGGTCGCCCGCCTTGACGCCCGCGGTGTCCAGGGCGCGCTGGATGGTGGGGACCATCGCCTCCAGGTGCGCGCGGCTGGCGATCTCGGGGACGACGCCGCCGAAGCGGGCGTGGTCGTTGACGCTGGACGCCACCGCGTCGGCGAGCAGCGTGGTGCCGCGCACGATGCCGACGCCGGTCTCGTCGCAGGAGGTCTCGATGCCGAGGACGAGCGGTTCGTCAGCCATGGGGGGTGTCCTTCTTCACGTCCGGTCGCGGGTGGCCCGCGGGTTCGTCGAGGTCTTCGGGGGCGGCGGCGCCGTCGACGGCGGCGGCCGCGAGGTCGAGGCGCATCACCAGCGCGTCGATGCCGGCGGGCTGGTAGTAGCCGCGCCGGATGCCGACCGGCTCGAAACCGAAGCGCTCGTAGAGCCGCTGGGCGCGGGCGTTGTCCACCCGCACCTCCAGCAGCAGGTCCGCGCAGCCGCGCCGGGCGGCCTCCCGGACCAGGTCGGCGAGCAGCGCCGCGCCGAGTCCGGTGCCCTGGTGGCGGCCGTCGACGGCGATGGTCTGGACGTCGCCCTCGCCGGCCACCGCCATCAGCCCGGCGTAGCCGACGAGCGTGCCGTCCGGGGTGACGGCGACGGTGTAGTGGCGGGTGCCGCCGGGGCGGGCCTCGGCCAGCTCGGACCAGAACATGCCGGCGGACCAGGCGTCCTCGGGGAACAGCTCCTGTTCCAGCGCCAGCACCGGGGCGAGGTCCCACCAGCGCATCGGGCGCAGGGCGGCGGCGGGGACGCCGGTGCGCACGGCCCCGTCGGTGCTCGGGCCGGTCACGCCGGGAGCACCGCCTTGTAGCCGGCCGGCACCTGGGCGTCCGGGCGGCGCAGGTAGAGCGGGGCGTTGGGCAGCAGGGCCCGGCCGGCGGCCAGCTCGGCGGCGGCGAAGTCGGCGAGCGCGCCGGCCGAGACGTGCTCGGGGCCGTGCGCGCCGGGGAAGGCGTCCGGGTAGAGCAGCGCACCGGCGCCGACCGAGCGCGCCGGCGGCGTCAGGTCGCCCGGGCGGTCCACCGAGGGGCCCTCGGTCCGGCGGCCCTCGGCGTCGTAGGCGGCCCAGTAGACCTCCTTGCGGCGCGCGTCGGTGGCCACCGTGAACGGCTCGCCGGCCAGGCCCTCGGCGCGGGCCCGGTGGGCGATCGCGTCCAGGGTGCAGACGCCGTGCACCGGCAGGTCCAGGGCGTGGCCCAGCGCGGCGGCGGTCACCAGGCCGACCCGCAGGCCGGTGTACGGGCCCGGGCCGACGCCCACGGCGATGCCGGTCAGCCGGTGCTTGTCGACACCGGCCGCCCGCAGCACCTGGTCGATCGCGGGCAACAGGAGTTCGCCGTGGCGCCTGGCGTCGACCTGGTCGGTCTCGGCGAGGACGGCCGTGCCGTCGTGGACGGCGGCGGTGACGGCGGGGGTAGCGGTGTCGAACGCGAGCAGCAGCACGGGTCAAGGTTAGACCGGTCGGGCGGTGACCGGTCCTGCGGCGACCGGCGGGGCGCGCTCCCGCCCCGCCGCCGGTGTGCGCCGCACGACCGAAAACCCGCAGCATGGCGGAACACACGTCCGACGAGATGCGGACCGGACGGGCGAACCTGGCACGATGGGGCCGACGGTTTCAGGGACGGCGGTGGGAGCACACGTGGCGAAGATGGGTCCTGGAGTGGTGGTCACGGGGCTGACCCTGGGGGCCCTGGCGGTGGTGAGCCTGCTGGCCTTCCAGGCCAACGGCGCGCAGGACCGCGCGGTCGCCGCCGATCCCGGCGCGAGCACCTCCGCCCCGTCCACCGGGCCGGCCGCCTCGGCCACCCCGACCACCACGCCGACGCCGACCGCCCCGGCGCTGCCCACCGCGGGCACCGGCACCGGCCTGCGGGTCGTCTACTCGGTCAGCGGGCACTACGTCTGGCTGATCGACCCGAAGAAGACCCCCCAGGTGGTGGCCGCCTTCCCGGTCACCCCGGGCACCGTGGAGCCGGCCCCCGGCAGCTACCCCGTCTACAGCCGCACCCAGTCCGGCACCGGCACCGACGGCAAGCAGATCGAGCACGTGGTGCGGTTCGCCCAGCAGAACGGCGTGGTGTTCGGCTTCAGCGCGGCCGTCGACGGTGCCACCGGCACGCCGGCCGCCGCCCCGACCGCGTCCGCGTCCGCGTCGGGAACGCCCTCCGCGATCGGGGGCGGCGACTCGAAGGCCAAGACCGGCGGCATCCGCAGCAGCCGGGCCGACGGCCAGCTGCTCTGGGACTTCGCGCCGAAGGACACCAAGGTCGTCGTGATCGCCTGACCCCGGCCGGGGGGGCGGGCGGGCGCTGCGGTGGCTACGCGGCGCGGCGGGTGTCGTGCGCGCCGCCGTCCGCCGGTTCCCCGGGCCGCGGGCTCCCCGCCGGGCGGCGTCCGGGCGGGGTGGAAACCGCTTCCGCCGCCGCACAGGCGGCCAGCAGGGCCCGCATCGGCTCGCCCTCGGCACGTCGGTCGGGCCCCTCGGCCCCGGTCCCGCGCGGTTCGCGCTCCGGGGCGGGCGTGGTGCTCGGCATGGCGCCTCCTAGTTAGGCAGACCTAACCTCAGAACCCATCCCACCACGCCCGGGACCCCGACCGCAACATCTTCCCGACGGACTGTCGGCAAACCGTGACCCGGGCCGGGCGGCTCCCTCAGGCCAGCACCGACAGGTCGACGCCGGCCCAGCGCGGGCCGATGCCGGTCAGCCGGACCCGGCGCGGGTCCAGGTCGCCCTCCGCCGCCGCCTCGGCGCCGACGGCCCGCTCGATCCGGACCTCCAGGCGGTCCTCCGAGAGCCGCTCGACCTTGCCCTCGCCCCACTCGACCACCACCACCGACTCGGGCAGCGAGACGTCGAGGTCGAGGTCCTCCATCTCGTCGAGGTCCCCGCCCAGCCGGTAGGCGTCGACGTGCACCAGCGCCGGGCCGCCGACCAGCGACGGGTGCACCCGGGCGATCACGAAGGTCGGCGAGGTGACCGCGCCGCGCACCCGGAGCCCCTCGCCGAGGCCCCGGGTCAGCGTGGTCTTCCCCGCGCCCAGCTCGCCGGAGAGCAGCACCAGGTCCCCCGGGCGCAGCAGCGCGGCCAGCTCCCGGCCGAGCCGGCCCATCCGGTCGGGGGTGGCGGCGGTGAGAGTGGCGTGCGAGCCCATGCGTGAATCAAGCCCTTCGGTCCGTACGGCGGCGCACCGGCTCTCGGGCGCCCCCGCTACCGTGCCACATCGCCGGCCCCGGCCGCGCCGGGCGTCCGCCGGCCGCCGCCCGCCGGGCGCGCTACGGCTCGCCGACCGCCGGGGGCGCCGGCGGGACGACGGCACCGCGGAAGCGGGCGGCCCGTTCGAACAGCGCGGCCAGCCGGCCGTCGACCGCGTCGGGGCGCTCCAGCATCACCAGGTGCCCGGCGTCCTCGACCAGGACCAGTTCGGCGCCCGGCAGCTGTTCGGCCATCACCTCGCCGTGGCCGGGCGGGGTGAGCAGGTCCTTGGTGCCGGTCAGCACCAGCACCGGGATGCCGCGCAGCGCGGCGAGGGCCGCGGTCTTCTCGTGCGCCGAGAACACCGGGTAGAACTCGGCCACCACGTCGATCGGGGTGGCGTCCAGCATCTGCTCGGCGAACCGGGCCACGCCCGGGTCGACGTCCTTCGCGCCGAAGGAGAACCGCCGGTAGAAGACGGCGCTGACGTCCGAGCCCAGCCGGCGGGTGGCCTCCACCAGGTCCGTCTGACGGCCGAGCAGCTTCATCATGCCCGGCGCGACCCGGCGGAACAGCCGGGCACCCGCCTGGGGCAGGCCGAAGGTGACGGCGTCCCAGTTCCCGGCCAGGGTGCCGATCAGCGCCACGCCGGCGACCCGCTCGCGGAACAGCTCGGGGTGCTGGTCGGCCAGCGCCATCACCGTCATGCCGCCCATCGAGTGGCCGACCAGGACCAGCGGGCCGGTCGGCGCGACGGCGTCGATCACCGCCTTGAGGTCACCGCCCAGCTGGTCGATGCCGGCGGGCTCGCCGGCCAGGAAGGAGCGGGAGCGCTCGGAGCGGCCGTGGCTGCGCTGGTCCCAGAAGACCAGGCGCGGACCGTCGCGGAAGGCGGCGCGCTGGAAGTGCCAGCTGTCCTGGTTGAGGCAGTAGCCGTGGCAGAAGACCACGGTCAGCGGCTCGGGCGCACCCGCCGCACCGGCTCCGTCCGGCTCCGGTCCGTCCAGCTCGACGTACAGCTCGGTGCCGTCCGCGGCGGCGACGGTGCGGGGGCGGCCGCGCAGCGAGCCGTACGGGGCCTTGGCGTCCAGCTCGGCGCGGGCCCGGCGGCGCATCGTCCGCCCGACCGTCAGCCGTTCGATCGCCACGCCCGCGGCGGCGCCGGCCGCGAGCACACCGACCGAGATGCCGATCAGACCGGCCCGGCTCACCCCGGTGGCCGTCCCGGCCGCCTTGACGGCGCGGGCCACGCCGCCGACCGCCCCGGCCGCATCGGCTCCGGGCTGCCCGCTCATCCGAGCGGGTCCTCGTCCAGGCCGCCGACGTAGCGGCGCGGCACCCGGGAGCCGATCCGGGTCACGATCTCGTAGGAGATGGTGCCGCAGGCGCGGCCCCAGTCCTCGGCGGTCGGCTCGCCGCGGTCGCCGTTGCCGAAGACGAGCACCTCGTCGCCGATCTCCGGGGTGTCGCCGCCGAGGTCGACGACGAACTGGTCCATCGCCACCCGGCCGGCCACGGTGCGCCACTTGCCGTCGATCTGCACCGGGCCGATGCCGCTGGCGTGCCGGGGGACGCCGTCGCCGTAGCCGAGCGGGACGAGGCCCAGCGTGGTCGGGCCGGGGGTGGTGTAGTGGTGGCCGTAGCTGACGCCGTGGCCGCCGGGGACGTGCTTGACCAGGGCCAGCCGGGCGGTCAGCGACATCACCGGGCGCAGGCCGAAGTCGGCCGGCGAGCCGACCTCCGGGACCGGCGAGAGCCCGTACATCGCGAGGCCGGTGCGGACCATGTCGAAGTGCGACTGCGGGAGCAGCAGGGTGGCGGGCGAGTTGGCCAGGTGCCGCACCTCGGGCCGCAGGCCGGCCGCCTCGGCGGTGGCCAGGGCGGCGCGGTAGGCGTCCAGCTGGGCCTGGATGGAGGGGTGGCCGGGCTCGTCGGCGGCGGCGAAGTGCGACCAGACGCCGACCACGGTGAGCAGGCCGTCCAGCTCGGCGCGGCGGGCGGCGGCGACCAGCTCGGGCCAGTCGTGCGGCTGGCAGCCGTTGCGGCCGAGGCCGGTGTCGGCCTTGAGGTGGACCCGGGCCGGGATGCCGGTGGCGCGCACGGCGGCGAGCAGTTCGGTGAGCGCCCACCGGCCGCTGACCGAGATGTCGAGGTCGGCGAAGAGGGCCTCGCGCCAGGGGCCGCCGGGGGTCCACAGCCAGCACAGGATGCGGGCCCGGTCCGGCCCGATGCCGGCGGCGCGCAGCGCGAGCGCCTCCTCCGGCGTCGCGGTGCCCAGCCAGCGGACCCCTGCCGCGACCGCCTCCCGGGCGCACCGGACGGCGCCGTGCCCGTAGGCGTCCGCCTTGACCGCGGCCATCACCGAGGCGCCGCCGACCCGCTCGCGCAGCGCGTCGAGGTTGCCGCGCAGGGCGGCGAGGTCGATGGTCGCCTCGGCCCGCGCGCCTTCGGTGAGCGTGGGCATCACGGTCGTCTTCGCAGTTGTCATCAGGGTCAGTCTCCCAGACGTCCCAGGGTCCTCGCCGAACGGCCCGTCGGCGCACCGCTCCCCCCGCAACCCCCACCCCCCTCCGGACGCCCACGCGTCACCCCCGGTTCCCTCCCGGGCCCGGCCCCGCCCGCCATGTACGGACCGGTCCGGCGCCCCGCCCCGGGACGTCCCGGGCGGACGGCTCCGGCGCCGCCGTGCGGACGTCGTTCCAGGCGGCGGGGAGGGCGGCCGCCACGTCGAGGGCGGTCACGGGGGCGCCGGGAGCGGCCGCGGCGCGGCGGGCGGCGAGGCCGTGCAGGTAGGCGGCCACCGAGGCGGCGTCCAGCGGGGACAGGCCCGCGGCGAGCAGCGAGCCGGCCAGGCCGGCCAGGACGTCCCCGCTGCCGGCCGTCGCCAGCCAGGAGGTGCCGGTCGGGTTCACCCGCACGGCGCCGCCCGGATCGGCGACCACCGTGGTCGAGCCCTTCAGCAGCACCGTCGCCCGGTACGCCGCCGCGAGCCGCCGCGCCGTGGCCAGCCGGGCGGCCGCCAGCTCCTCGGCGGCCGGCGGCCGGGCGGCGCCCCCGCCGCCCCCGCCGTCCGCCCCGGCGAGCAGCCGGGCGGCCTCGCCCGTGTGCGGGGTCAGCAGCGTCGGCGCCGTCCGCCCCGCCAGCGCGTCCGGCCCGAGCCGGGCCAGCTCGGTCAGCCCGTCCGCGTCCACCAGCACCGGCACGTCGGCCGCCAGCGCCTCCGCGAGCGCCCGCCCGGCCCCCTCGCCGCCGCCCGGCCCGACCACCCAGGCCTGCACCCGCCCCGCCCCGGCCGGCCCGCCCTCGGTGACCAGCGCCTCCGGGAAGCGCCGCACCACCTCCTCGGCAGCCGTCCCCACGTACCGCACCGCGCCCGCGCCGCCGCGCAGCGCCCCGGCGACCGCCAGCAGCGCCGCCCCCGGGTAGCGCGCCGACCCGGCCGCCACCCCGACCACCCCGCGCCGGTACTTGTCGCTCTCCGCCCCCGGCACCGGCAGCAGTGCGGCCACGTCCGCGTGCTGCGGCGCCAGGACCTCCGCCGCCGGCAGCTCCAGCCCGATCCCCACCAGCTGCACCGCCCCGGCGTACGAGGCCCCCGGATCGATCAGCAGCCCGGGCTTGTACGTACCGAAGCAGACCGTCACGTCAGCCCGCAGCGCCACGCCCGCGACCTCGCCGGTGTCGGCGTCCACCCCGCTGGGCACGTCGACGGCCACCACCGCCCCGGACCGCACGGCCCGCGCGTACGGCTGGGCCTCCGGCCGCAGCCCGCCCTTCCCCCCGATGCCGACGATGCCGTCCAGCACCAGGTCCGCGCGCGAGAAGTCGGCCAGGCCGGCCTCCTGCTCCGCGACCACCCGCCCGCCGGCCGCCCGCAGCGCCGCGAGCCCGGCGGCGTGCGCCCGCGCCGGGGCGAGCAGCACCGCCGACACCCGCGCCCCGCGCCGCGCCAGCGCCGCACCCGCGTACAGTGCGTCACCCCCGTTGTCCCCGCTGCCCGCCAGCACCACCACCCGGCTGCCGTACACCCGCCCACGACGGCCGGTCAGCAGCCGCGCGCAGGTCGCGGCGAGCCCGACGGCGGCCCGCTGCATCAGCGTCCCTGCGGGAAGCCTGGCCATCGCCGCGGCCTCGGCGGCCCGGACGACTTCGACGCGATGGGCGTGACGCATGCGGGGACTCCTTCAGCGGTCGGCTACCGCCGACGCTAGGTCCTCTCGTCCGGATCACGCCAGGCGGCCGCCGCCGGAGCACGCACCTCGCCGGCTGGTCGTCGGCCGCCGACGGCCCCCGGCCCGGCGGCCGGGAGGCACCCCCACCGGTCCGGGCCGCCCGGCCTGCCCGCGCCGTTCGCGTTCACGCCCGACACGGCGCCCCTGCGCCGGCACGCAGCCACCGCAGGGGCACCGGGCGGACTACTCGACGGTGACCGACTTCGCGAGGTTGCGCGGCTGGTCGACCTCGTGGCCCTTGGCCGTGGCGAGCTCGCAGGCGAAGACCTGCAGCGGCACGGTGGAGACCAGCGGCTGCAGCAGGGTCGGCGTGACCGGGATGCGGATCAGGTGGTCGGCGTACGGGACGACCGCCTCGTCGCCCTCCTCCGCGATCACGATGGTCCGCGCACCGCGGGCCCGGATCTCCTGGATGTTGGAGACGATCTTGTCATGCAGGATCGAACGGCCGCGCGGCGACGGCACGACGACCACGACCGGCAGCCCCTCCTCGATCAGCGCAATGGGCCCGTGCTTCAGCTCGCCGGCCGCGAAGCCCTCGGCGTGCATGTAGGCGAGCTCCTTGAGCTTGAGCGCGCCCTCCAGGGCCACCGGGAAGCCGACGTGCCGGCCCAGGAACAGCACCGAGCGCGCGTCCGCCAGGGAGCGGGCCAGCTCGCGCACCGGCTCCATGGTCTCCAGCACCTGCTCGACCTGCTTCGGCGCGTCGCCGAGCTCCTTGATGACGGCGAGGATCTCGTCGCCCCACTTGGTGCCGCGCACCTGGCCCAGGTACAGCGCCACCAGGTAGCAGGCCACCAGCTGGGTCAGGAACGCCTTCGTGGAGGCGACGGCCACCTCGGGACCGGCGTGGGTGTACAGCACCGCGTCCGACTCGCGCGGGATGGTCGAGCCGTTGGTGTTGCAGATCGCCAGCACCTTGGCGCCCTGCTCGCGCGCGTGCCGCAGCGCCATCAGGGTGTCCATGGTCTCGCCGGACTGCGAGATGGCGATGACCAGCGTGCCCGGCCCCATGATCGGGTCGCGGTAGCGGAACTCGGAGGCGACCTCCACCTCGCACGGGATCCGGGTCCAGTGCTCGATCGCGTACTTGGCGATCATGCCCGCGTGGAAGGCGGTGCCGCAGGCGACGATGACGACCTTGTCGACCGAACGCAGGTCGGTGTCGGACATCCGCAGCTCGTCGAGGGTGAGCCGGCCGTCGGTGCCGATCCGGCCGAGCAGGGTGTCGGCGACGGCCTTCGGCTGCTCGGCGATCTCCTTGAGCATGAAGTAGTCGTAGCCGCCCTTCTCGGCGGCCGAGGCGTCCCAGTCGACGTGGTACTCGCGCACGTCGGCGGGGGTGCCGTCGAAGTTGGTCACCGTCACGCCGTCCCGGCGCAGCTCGACGACCTGGTCCTGGCCCAGCTCGACCGCCTCGCGGGTGTGCGCGATGAACGCGGCGACGTCGGAGGCGAGGAAGTTCTCGCCCTCGCCGCGCCCGACCACCAGCGGCGAGTTGCGACGGGCGCCGACCACCACGTCCGGGGCGTCGGCGTGCGCCGCGACCAGGGTGAAGGCGCCCTCCAGCCGGCGGCAGACCGCCCGCATGGCCTCCGCCAGGTCGCCCCGGAACTCCTCGCCGAGCAGGTGCGCGACGACCTCGGTGTCGGTCTCCGAGCGCAGCGTGTGGCCGCGCTCGGCCAGCTCGGCGCGGAGCTGGGCGAAGTTCTCGATGATGCCGTTGTGGACGACCGCCACCCGGGCGGCGTCGTCCAGGTGGGGGTGGGCGTTGGCGTCCGTCGGACCGCCGTGGGTGGCCCAGCGGGTGTGGCCGATGCCGGTGGTGCCGCCGGGAAGAGGGGTCTCGGCGAGCGACTTCTCCAGGTTCGCGAGCTTGCCGGCCCGCTTGTCGGTGGCGAGGCTCCACTGCCCGTCGGAGCCCTGCACCTGCACCGCGACACCGGCCGAGTCGTAACCCCGGTACTCCAGTCGCTGCAGGCCTGCGATTACTACGTCAAGGGCGGGCTGGGAGCCCACGTATCCAACAATTCCGCACATGCGTGCCAGCATAAGGGCGCCCCGTGCGCCCGTTTCGCACGGTTCGCCCGCGGGCCGTGACCGACACCACAACCACCCCGAACGGCGCTACGGCCCACAATGGAGCATGTGCTGACCGAACTCTGTACGCGGGGCGACACCACGCCCGGCCCTTCGCCGTCCCCCTACGTGGACCTCAGCCGGGCCGAGTGGAGCGCACTGCGCGAGCGTACGCCGCTGCCGCTGACCGCCGAGGAGGTGGAGCGGCTGCGCGGTCTCGGCACCGCCCTCGACCTCGACGAGGTCCGGGACGTCTACCTGCCGCTGTCGCGGCTGCTGAACCTCTACATCCACGCCACGCACGAGCTGCGCGGCGCACTGGGCACCTTCCTGGACACCCCGGACACCGAGCGCACCCGCACGCCGTTCATCATCGGCGTGGCCGGCTCGGTCGCGGTCGGCAAGTCCACCACCGCCCGCCTGCTGCAGGCCCTGCTGGCCCGCTGGCCGGAGCACCCCCGGGTCGAGCTGGTCACCACCGACGGCTTCCTGCTGCCCAACGCCGAGCTGCGCCGGCGCGGCCTGATGGCCCGCAAGGGGTTCCCCGAGTCCTACGACCGCCGGGCGCTGATGCGCTTCGTCGCGGACGTGAAGGCCGGCAAGGAGCGGGTCACCGCGCCGGTCTACTCCCACCTGGTGTACGACATCGTGCCGGACCGCCGGCTCACCGTGGAGCGCCCGGACATCCTCATCGTCGAGGGCCTGAACGTGCTCCAGCCGGCCCTGCCCGGCACCGACGGCCGCACCCGCCTCGCGGTGGCCGACTACTTCGACTTCTCCATCTACGTCGACGCCCGCACCGACGACATCGAGAGCTGGTACCTGGACCGCTTCCGCAAGCTGCGGCAGACCGCCTTCCAGGACCCGAACTCCTACTTCCGCCGCTTCACGGAGGTGCCGGAGGAGGAGGCGATGGAGTACGGCCGTCAGGTCTGGCGCACCATCAACCGGCCCAACCTGCTGGAGAACGTGCTGCCGACCCGCGGCCGGGCCACCCTGATCCTGCAGAAGGGCGCGGACCACAAGGTCCGCCGCGCGCTGCTGCGCAAGCTCTGAGCGGACGACGGCAGGGCCCCCGCCGCGCGCGTGCGCGGCGGGGGCCCTGCCGTTGCGGGACCGGTCAGCCCAGGTAGGTGCGGACCGCGGTGGCCAGCGTCTGCGCGACGGACTGCGCCTGCACCTCGTCGGCCGCCTCGACCATCACCCGGACGAGCGGCTCGGTGCCCGAGGGGCGCAGCAGGACCCGGCCGGTGGCGCCCAGCTCGGCCTCGGCCGCCGAGACCGCGGCGGACAGCTCCACGCAGGTCGCGACCCGGGCCTTGTCGACGCCCTTGACGTTGATCAGCACCTGCGGCAGCCGGGTCATCACGGCGGCCAGGTCGGCCAGCGGCTGCTTGGTCGCCGCCAGCCGGGCACCCAGCATCAGGCCGGTCAGGGTGCCGTCGCCGGTGGTCGCGTGGTCCAGCAGGATGACGTGGCCGGACTGCTCGCCGCCCAGCGCGAAGCCGTGCTCCTTCATCGCCTCCAGCACGTACCGGTCGCCGACGGCGGTCTCCACGAGTTCGACGCCCTCGCGCTCCATGGCCAGCTTGAAGCCCAGGTTGGACATCACGGTGGCAACCGCGGTGTTGCGGCGCAGCGTGCCGGCCTCCTTCATGGCGACGGCCAGGATCGCGATGATCTGGTCGCCGTCGACCTCGTTGCCGTCCGCGTCGGCGGCCAGGCAGCGGTCGGCGTCGCCGTCCAGCGCGATGCCGAGGTCGGCCGCGTGCTCGCGCATGGCGACGCGCAGCCGGTCCAGGTGGGTGGAGCCGACGCCGTCGTTGATGTTGAGGCCGGTGGGCTCGGCGCCCAGGGTGTGCACGACCTCGGCGCCGGCCCGGGCGAAGGCCTCGGGGGCGACGTACGCGGCCGCGCCGTGCGCGCCGTCGATGACGACCCGGATGCCGTCCAGGCGGTTGGGCAGCACGCCGATGAGGTGGGCGACGTACTTGTCGAAGCCCTCGGTGTACTCCCGGACCCGGCCGACGGCCGCGCCGGTCGGGCGGTTCCACTCCTCGCCGCCCGCCGCGTGCTTGTGGTAGTGGGCCTCGATGGCGTCCTCGATCCGGTCGTCCAGCTTGTGGCCGCCGCGGGCGAGGAACTTGATGCCGTTGTCCGGCATGGCGTTGTGGCTGGCGGAGAGCATCACGCCGAAGTCGGCGCCGAGCGCGCCGGTGAGGTACGCCACCGCCGGGGTGGGCAGCACACCGACCCGCAGGACGTCGACACCCGCGCTGGCCAGGCCGGCGATGACCGCGGCCTCCAGGAACTCGCCCGAGGCGCGCGGATCGCGGCCGACCACCGCGACCGGCCGGTGACCGTCGAAGGCCCCCGCCTCGCCGAGCACGTGCGCCGCCGCGACGGACAGGCCGAGCGCCAGCTCCGCCGTCAGTCCCTCGTTGGCCACACCGCGTACGCCGTCCGTACCGAAGAGTCGTCCCACTGTCCCGTCCTCCATCGCCGCAATGCCTTGCAGTGAATCCGATCGAATCCCCGGGCTCCGCACAATGGCCGGGGAACACGACGCCCCGGAGTACACGGGGTACTCCGGGGCGTGTAGAGCGCATCCAGGGGCGTGCACCACCAGGGCGGTACGCACCCCCGGGGGCGCAATTAGCGCTTGCTGTACTGCGGCGCCTTGCGGGCCTTCTTCAGACCGGCCTTCTTGCGCTCGACGGCGCGGGCGTCACGGGTCAGGAAGCCGGCCTTCTTGAGGGCGCCGCGGTTGTTGTCCACGTCGGCCTCGTTCAGGGCACGGGCCACGCCGAGGCGCAGCGCGTAGGCCTGGCCGGACACGCCGCCGCCGGTGATGCGGGCGACGACGTCGTAACGGCCGTCCAGCTCCAGGAGCTTGAAGGGCTCGTTCACGGTCTGCTGGTGCACCTTGTTGGGGAAGTAGTTCTCCAGGGTGCGACCGTTGATCTTCCACTGCCCGGTGCCCGGGACGATGCGCACGCGGGCGATCGCCTCCTTGCGACGGCCGAGGCCGGCGCCGGGGACGGCCTCGCCGAAGCGGCCGGCCAGGGACTCGGAGGTGTAGCTCTCCTCGGAGGTGTACTCGCCCTCGACGACGGTCTCGTCGAAGTCGACCTCAAGGGTTTCGGTGGTCTCGGCCACGGTGTTCCTCAGCTCTTTTCAGTGATGGGGGGCTTGGTGGCCGGAATTACTGCGCGACCTGGGTGATCTCGAACGGCACCGGCTGCTGGGCAGCGTGCGGGTGCTGGTCGCCCGAGTAGACCTTCAGCTTCGAGAGCATCTGACGGCCCAGGCTGTTCTTGGGGATCATGCCCTTGATGGCCTTCTCGACGGCCTTCTCCGGGTTGTTGGCCAGGAGGTCGTCGTAGCGGACCGAGCGGAGACCGCCCGGGAACCCGCTGTGGCGGTACGCCAGCTTCTGGGTCTTCTTGTTACCCGACAGGTGCACCTTGTCCGCGTTGATGATGATGACGAAGTCACCAGTGTCAACGTGCGGCGCGTAGATCGCCTTGTGCTTGCCCCGGAGGAGGTTGGCGGCCTGGGAGGCCAGGCGGCCGAGCACGACGTCGGTCGCGTCGATGACGTGCCACTGACGCTGGACGTCGCCGGGCTTGGGGCTGTACGTACGCACGGTCGTAGCCTTCGCTTTTCAGTGAGTGAGTCCTGACAGGAGCACCTGGAGGAGGGATCAGCCTGGCCGCCTTGGACGCAATTCAAGGGGGAGCCGCTGGTCGTCGACCCGATGTCTCCGGCGTACCGACCTCTCACGTGAGATAGAGCGAGCCAATACGCACATCAAGCGCCCAGGTTACCGGCAGGCGAGGGGAGGGTCAAAATTCCTCAGCGATCCCGCTCGACCCGGGTGACGTCCCAGACCGGCTCGGCCGACTCGTAGACCCGCCCGTCGGCGCCGAACACCAGGAACCGGTCGAAGGTCTTCGCGAACCAGCGGTCGTGGGTGACGCACATCACCGTGCCGTCGAAGGCCTCCAGACCGGCCTGCAGCGCCTCGGCGCTCTCCAGGTCCAGGTTGTCGGTCGGCTCGTCGAGCAGCAGCGCGGTGACACCGGACAGCTCCAGTTTGAGGATCATCAGCCGGGCCTGCTGGCCGCCGGAGAGCGACTCGAACTTCTGCTCCTCCTGCCGGTCCAGCTCGTAGCGGCGCAGCGCGCCCATCGCGGCGCCGCGGCTGAGCGCGTGCTCCTCCTCGACGATCGAGCGCACGGTGCGGCCGAGCAGCTCGGGGTGGGCGTGGGTCTGCCGGAAGTGACCGGGCACCACGCGGGCGCCGAGCTTCCAGCTGCCGGTGTGCGCGACCGTCTCGTCGCCGGAGAGCAGCCGCAGCAGGTGCGACTTGCCGGCGCCGTTGGCACCGAGCACACCGATCCGCTCGCCGTAGAAGACCTCCAGGTCGAAGGGCTGCATCAGGCCGGTGAGCTCCAGCCGCTCCATGGTGAAGGCGCGCACCCCGGTGCGCCCGCCCTTGAGCCGCATGGTGATGTTCTGCTCGCGCGGCGGCGCCTCCGGCGGGCCGGCGTCCTCGAACTTCTTGAGCCTGGTCTGCGCGGCCGCGTACCGGGAGGCCATCTCGTGGCTCACCGCGGCGGCCTGGCGCAGGGTGACCACCAGCTTCTTGAGCTTGGCGTGCTCCTCGTCCCAGCGGCGGCGCAGCTCCTCGAACCGCTCGAAGCGGGCCTTGCGGGCCTCGTGGAAGGTGTCGAAGCCGCCGCCGTGCACCCAGACGCTGGAACCGGCCGCGCCGGACTCGACGCTGATGATCTTCTCGGCGGTGCGGGAGAGCAGCTCGCGGTCGTGCGAGATGAACAGCACCGTCTTCGAGGTGGCCTTGACGGCTTCCTCCAGCCAGCGCTTGCCCAGGACGTCCAGGTAGTTGTCCGGCTCGTCGAGGAGCAGCACCTCCTCGGGGCCGCGCAGCAGCGCCTCCAGGACGAGCCGCTTCTGCTCGCCGCCGGAGAGCGTGTTCAGGCCGCGCCACTGGGCCTTGTCGAAGGGCACGCCGAGGGCCGCCATGGTGCAGACGTCCCAGTCGGTCTCGTAGTCGTAGCCGCCGACGTCGGCCCAGTCGGAGAGCGCCTGGGCGTAGGCCATCTGCGTCTTCTCGTCGTCCTGGGCGATCATCGCCAGCTCGGCGGCGTCGACCGCGCGGGCCGCCTTGGCGATCCGCTCGGGGGCGACCGAGACCAGCAGGTCACGGACCGAGGCGTCGGCGGGCAGCGGGCCGGGGCCGGACTGCTCGTCGCCGGGCCGGCGCTGCTCCTCGCGGCCGGTGGTGCCGACGAACTGGCGCATCACGCCGAGCCCGCCGCTGATCGTCACCGAGCCGCCGTGCGGCTGGAGGTCGCCCGCGATCATGCGCAGCAGCGTGGTCTTCCCGGCGCCGTTGGCCCCGACCAGCGCGACCGCCGCGCCCTCCCCCACCCGGAAGGAAGCGTCGTCGAACAGCACCCGCCCGTCCGGCAGGTAGTACTCCAGGTGCGAAATCTCGACGTGTCCCATGGAGCCGATTGTCCCAAGGCGCCGCCCCGGACCAAAACCGATTAATCGACGGCCGGCTCCACGGCGCCCGCAGGGGCGGCGGCGCCCGGCAGGGTGCGCATCCGGCGGGCGGCCCGGCTGCGCTCGGCGAGCAGGTCGTCCGCCGGGTAGCCGACCTCCTCCAGGGTCAGCCCGTACGGCCGGATCACGTTGACGGCGGAGTTGCGCACGCCGCCGGCCAGCACCTCGCCGGGGAACTCCACCGGGCGGTGCCCGTCGCCGACCAGCAGCATCGCGCCGACCAGCGCCCGCACCATGTTGTGGCAGAAGGCGTCGGCCCGGACGGTGGCGACCGCCAGCGAGCCCTCCTGGGCGGCGTACGCGTCCACCGGCACCCGGTCCCAGCGCAGCTCCAGCAGGGTGCGGATGGTGGTCGCGCCCTCGCGCTTCTTGCAGTACGCGGCGAAGTCGTGCTCGCCGAGCAGCAGCCGCGCGGCGGCGTTCATCTTCTCCAGGTCCAGCGGCCGGTCGTGCCAGAGCACGTGGCCGCGCAGCAGCGGGTCGACGCCGCCGGGGTGGTCGGCGACCCGGTAGGCGTAACGGCGCCAGACGGCCGAGAAGCGGGCGTCGAAGCCGGCCGGGGCCTCGGCCGCCCGGTAGATCCGGACGTCGCCGGGCAGCCGCCCGGCCAGCCGGCGGAGCAGCTTCTCGCCGTGCTGGGCCCAGAGTCCGTCCGGCAGGTCGACGTGGGCGACCTGGCCGCGGGCGTGCACCCCGGCGTCGGTGCGCCCGGCCACGGTGAGCGGGAAGAGCTCGGAGCTGCGGGTGACGACCTGCAGGGCGGTCTCGATCTCCTCCTGGACCGTGCGGCGGCCGCCCTTCTGGCGGGCCCAGCCCGAGAAGTCGGCGCCGTGGTAGGCGAGGTCGAGCCGGATCCGGACGTACCCGTCGGCCGGACCGTCCTTGACCGGGGGCCGCTCGGCGCAATCGTTGAGCACTGCTCTCCACTCCCTGGACATGAGGAACGGGCCCGCTCCCCCACGGATGGGGAAGCGGGCCCGTGACACACCTCGTGGTGTCAGGCCTGCTCGGCGGCCTCGGCCTCGTCGGCCTTGGTCTCGGTGGCCTCGGCCTTGGCGTCGGCCTCCTTGACGGCACGCTTGGTGGCGGCCTCGGCCTCGCCGACGGCGGTCTGCGCGACGGTCAGCGCCTCGACCAGCTCGATCACGGCCATCGGGGCGTTGTCGCCACGACGGGGACCGATCTTGGTGATGCGGGTGTAGCCACCCGGGCGGTTCTCGTAGCGCGGCGCGATCTCGGTGAAGAGGGTGTGCAGCACCGACACGTCGGTGATGGTCTTGCGCACCAGGCGACGGTTGTGGATGTCGCCCTTCTTCGCCTTGGTGATCAGCTTCTCCGCCAGCGGGCGCAGGCGGCGGGCCTTGGCCTCGGTGGTGGTGATGCGGCCGTACTGGAACAGCTCACGGGCCAGACCGGCGAGCAGCAGGGGCTCGTGGTGCGGGCCGCCGCCGAGGCGGGCACCCTTGGTGGGACGCGGCATGGAATTACTCCTCGAATCTCCGACTGCGGCCGTACCAGGTACCGCAGCGGGCGTACGGGCACGGTGCCCGTACGGCTTTCACGACGACGGGGGCGGTTCCGGGGAACCGCCCCCGTGGTCAAGTCTCTCAGTACTGCTCGGTCTCCGCGTAACCCGCGTCGTCCAGGTCGTCGGCGCCGAAGGCGTCGGCGGCGGCGGTCGGGTCGAACCCGGGCGGGCTGTCCTTGAGGGCCAGGCCCATGCCGGCCAGCTTCGCCTTGACCTCGTCGATCGACTTCGCACCGAAGTTGCGGATGTCGAGCAGGTCGGCCTCGGAGCGGGCGACGAGCTCACCCACGGTGTGGATGCCCTCGCGCTTGAGGCAGTTGTAGGAGCGGACGGTGAGCTCCAGCTCCTCGATCGGCAGCGCCAGGTCGGCGGCCAGGGCGGCGTCCGTCGGGGACGGGCCCATGTCGATGCCCTCGGCGTCGATGTTCAGCTCGCGGGCGAGGCCGAACAGCTCCACCAGGGTCTTGCCGGCCGAGGCCATGGCGTCGCGCGGACGCATGGCGGGCTTGGTCTCGACGTCGACGATCAGCTTGTCGAAGTCGGTCCGCTGCTCGACACGGGTGGCCTCGACCTTGTAGGTGACCTTCAGCACGGGGCTGTAGATCGAGTCGACCGGGATGCGGCCGATCTCCTGGCCGGACGCCTTGTTCTGGACGGCGGAGACGTAGCCGCGACCGCGCTCGACGGTCAGCTCCATCTCCAGCTTGCCCTTGCCGTTCAGGGTGGCGAGGACGAGCTCGGGGTTGTGCACCTCGACACCGGCCGGCGGCGCGATGTCGGCGGCGGTGACCACACCCGGGCCCTGCTTGCGCAGGTACATCACGACCGGCTCGTCGTGCTCCGAGGAGACGACCAGCTGCTTGATGTTGAGGATGAGGTCGGTGACGTCCTCCTTGACGCCCGGCACGGTGGTGAACTCGTGCAGGACGCCGTCGATGCGGATGCTGGTGACAGCGGCACCCGGGATCGACGACAGGAGCGTGCGGCGCAGGGAGTTGCCGAGGGTGTAGCCGAAGCCCGGCTCCAGCGGCTCGATCACGAACCGCGAGCGGAACTCGTCGACGACCTCTTCGGTCAGCGAGGGACGCTGAGCGATAAGCATGGGGAAGAATCCTCCGGTTGTCTTCGGCACCCACTATTTGATGCCGACAGGACCAAGCGTACGGGCTCCCGCGAGAAACGGGAGCCCGTACGAGGTGTGAAGCAGAACCCGCGTGCCCGAAGGCGCTGCGTCAGACGCGGCGGCGCTTCGGCGGCCGGCAGCCGTTGTGCGGGGTGGGGGTGACGTCCTGGATCGAGCCGACCTCCAGGCCGGTGGCCTGGAGCGAACGGATCGCGGTCTCGCGGCCGGAGCCCGGACCCTTCACGAAGACGTCGACCTTGCGCATGCCGTGCTCCTGCGCGCGACGGGCAGCGGCCTCAGCGGCCATCTGCGCGGCGAACGGGGTGGACTTGCGCGAGCCCTTGAAGCCGACGTGGCCGGCGGAGGCCCAGGAGATCACGTTGCCCGACGGGTCGGTGATCGAAACGATGGTGTTGTTGAACGTGCTCTTGATGTGCGCGTGGCCGTGAGCGACGTTCTTCTTTTCCTTGCGGCGGATCTTCTTCGCGCCGGCAGCCTGACGACCCTTGGGGGGCATAAGTCTGTTCTCCTACTGAGGTGGTCGGTCCGCTGACCCGCGGGCCGGAGGGATGTCCGGTGACGGGACGGACTACTTCTTGCCCGGCTTCTTCTTACCGGCGATCGCGCGACGCGGGCCCTTGCGGGTACGCGCGTTGGTGTGGGTGCGCTGACCGCGGACCGGCAGGCCGCGGCGGTGACGCAGACCCTCGTAGCAGCCGATCTCGACCTTGCGGCGGATGTCGGCGGCCACCTCGCGGCGGAGGTCACCCTCGACCGTGAAGTTGGCGTCGATGTACTGGCTCAGCTTGACCAGGTCTTCCTCGGCGATGTCGCGAACGCGGACATCCGGGTTGACGCCGGTCTCGGCGAGGGTCTGCTGGGCGCGGGTACGGCCGATGCCGTACACGTAGGTGAGGGCGATCTCGATCCGCTTCTCACGGGGGAGATCAACGCCGGCGAGGCGTGCCATTCATGGCTCCTGTGGTTCTTCAGAGGTCTGGCGTGCCACCTACTCCGACACCTCACGGTGAGGGAGCCCCGGCCTCTGACCGGGGGCGGCAGTCCGTCCCTGGGACGGATCGGGTGGCCCGCTTATGACGTTTTCGCGTCGCGCGAAGTACTACGAGAAATGCTGGGGAGAGATCAGCCCTGGCGCTGCTTGTGGCGCAGGTTGTCGCAGATCACCATGACCCGGCCGTGACGGCGGATCACCTTGCACTTGTCGCAGATCTTCTTGACGCTCGGCTTGACCTTCATCGTTCAGGTTCTCCGGGTCTAGATCTGACGTTCTTACTTGTAGCGGTAGACGATCCGGCCGCGCGTGAGGTCGTAGGGGCTGAGCTCCACCACGACCCGGTCGTCCGGCAGGATGCGGATGTAGTGCATGCGCATCTTGCCACTGATGTGCGCGAGGACCTTGTGACCGTTCTGCAGCTCGACCTTGAACATCGCGTTCGGAAGAGACTCGATCACGGTGCCCTCGATCTCAATGGCGCCTTGCTTCTTAGCCATGAACTGCGAGATCCACCTTCCGGGACCGGCTACCGTATGCGGAACGCTCGTGCGAACCTGGGTCCACCCCGACCCCGACGAGGGGGAAGAGGGCGTGCTGGAGCACGCTACGAGTGAGCCGACGGTCCATCCTACGCCAGGGCGAAGGATGGACCAAAACGGGGGTACCCGATCAGCGGGCGGCCGGCGCGGCGAGCGGCTCGACGTGGGCGGTGCAGGCCGAGCAGCGGCGGGCGGCCTCGGGGATCTCGGTCAGGCACTCGGGGCAGGGGCGCTTCGGGGTCTTCGGCTTCTTCGGCATGTAGCGGGCGGTGGCCTTGGTCACCGGCAGCACGACGCAGAAGTAGAGCACGGCCGCGGTCATCAGGAACGCGATCAGCACGTTGAGGAACTGCCCGTACGGGAAGGTCACGCCGGCGATCGTCGCCTTGTAGGAGCCGAAGTCGCCCGCGGCTCCGACCACCACACCCACCAGCGGGGTGAGGAAGGCGGAGACGAAGCCGGTGACCACCGCGGTGAACGCGGCGCCGATCACCACACCGACCGCCATGTCGACCACGTTGCCGCGCATCATGAAGTCGCGGAATCCCTTGAGCACTGCTCTCTCCTGCCGATCGAAGCCACTACCGGCGCATAAAAATAGGACAAAAGCCCTGGAAGTCCAAACCTCCAGGGCCCTGATCCCTTGTCAGCAGCGGAAGTTGGCTGCTCCGGGGAGTTTCCGCGGCACTACGCCAGCGGGTCCGGCGCGGCCGTCACACCCAGCTTGGCCAGCATCTCCCGGCCGCCGTCGAAGGCGGTCAGCACGACCGGACCCTGCTCGGTGACGGCCACCGAGTGCTCCCAGTGCGAGGCCCAGGTGCCGTCGTTGGTCACGACGGTCCAGTCGTCCTCCAGCACGGTGGTGTGCGGGGTGCCCAGCGACACCATGGGCTCGATGGCCAGCACGGTGCCGGGGATCAGCTTCGGGCCCTTGCCGCGGCCGCGCTCGACGTAGTTCAGCACGTGCGGCTCCATGTGCATCGCGGTGCCGATGCCGTGGCCGCCGTAGCCCTCGGTGATGCCCCACTTGCCCTTGGGCGGCAGCGGCTGGCGGCGGATGAAGCCCTCGATCGCCTTGGAGACGTCGACCAGGCGGTTGCCCTTCTTCATCTGGGCGATGCCGGCCCACATTGAGCCCTCGGTGACCCGGCTCAGCATCTCCACCTCCGGGGCGACCTCGCCGACCGCGACGGTGATCGCCGCGTCGCCGTGCCAGCCGTCCAGGATCGCGCCGCAGTCGATCGAGATGAGGTCGCCCTCCTGCAGCACCCGCTCCCCGGGGATGCCGTGGACGACCTCGTTGTTCACCGAGGCGCAGATCACGCCCGGGAACCAGAGGCCGCCGTGGTGGGCCCGGAAGTTCGAGGTGGCGCCGTGGTCGGTGATGACCTTGTCGGCGATGTCGTTGAGCTCCTGGGTGGTGATTCCCGGGGCGACCGCCTCGCGGCACGCCTTGAGCGCCTCGGCGACGACCAGCCCGGCCGCTCGCATCTTCGCGATCTGCTCGGGGGTCTTGATCTCCACCATCTGGTCACGCCTTCCTTGGGTTCCCGCCCGGTCCTTGCCGCGCGGCCGTGCACTCGTTCCACCGTACGGCACCACTGAAAAATCAGCTGTCCTGCTTCAGCGCCTCGATCGCGCGCGCGGTGACCTCGTCGACCTTGCCGAGGGCCGGGATCGTGGCGATCAGGCCCTGCTGGCGGTAGTAGTCGATGATCGGCTCGGTCTCCGTGTGGTAGACCTCCAGCCGGGTCCGCACGGCCTCCTCGGTGTCGTCCGAGCGCTGGTACAGCTCACCGCCGCACTCGTCGCAGACGCCCTCGACCTTCGGCGCGTTGTAGTCCACGTGGAAGACGTGGCCGCCGTCGTTGCGGCACAGCCGGCGGCCGGCGATCCGGCGGACGACCTCGTCCTCGGGGACCTCCAGGTCGAGCACGCCGTCGAGCTCGATGCCCTGCTCGGCGAGGAACTCGTCCAGCGCCTTCGCCTGGCCCAGGTTGCGCGGGAAGCCGTCCAGCAGGAAGCCGTTGGCGGCGTCCTCCTGGAGCATGCGGTCCTTGGCCATCCCGATGGTGACCTCGTCGGGCACCAGGCGGCCCGCGTCCATGTAGCTCTTGGCCTCGACGCCCAGCGGGGTGCCCTGGCCGATGTTGGCGCGGAACAGGTCGCCGGTGGAGATGTGGGGGATGGACAGGGTCTTGGCGAGCAGGTGCGCCTGAGTACCCTTCCCGGCCCCGGGGGGTCCGACGAGGACGATACGCATCAGCGGAGGAACCCTTCGTAATTGCGCTGCTGGAGCTGGCTCTCGATCTGCTTCACAGTTTCGAGTCCGACGCCGACGACGATGAGGACGCTGGTGCCGCCGAACGGGAAGTTGGTCTGCTGTCCGAACGCGACGAGGGCGATCATCGGGATCAACGCGATCAGGCCCAGGTAGAGCGAACCCGGCCACGTGATGCGGGTGAGCACGTAGTTCAGGTACTCGGCCGTCGGACGGCCGGCCCGGATACCCGGGATGAACCCACCATACTTCTTCATGTTGTCGGCAACTTCTTCGGGGTTGAAGGAGATGGCGACGTAGAAGAAGGCGAAGAAGACGATCAGCAGGAAGTAGGTGGCCATGTAGATCGGGTGGTCACCGCGCACGAAGTGCTGGTTGATCCACACCGCCCAGCCGGCCTGGCTGTTGGTCAGCTGGACCACGAGGGCTGGGATGTACAGCAGCGACGAGGCGAAGATGACCGGGATGACACCGGCCTGGTTCACCTTGAGCGGGATGTAGGTCGAGGTGCCGCCGAAGGCCCGGCGGCCGATCATCCGCTTCGCGTACTGGACCGGGATCCGGCGCTGCGCCTGCTCGACGAAGATGACGAGCATCACAACGATGACGCCGATCGCGATGACCGAGAGGAACTCGACCCAGCCGCCGCCGATGGTGCCGGACTGCTTGATCGCCCACATCGAGGTGGGGAACTGGGCGGCGATCGAGGTGAAGATCAGCAGCGACATGCCGTTGCCGATGCCGCGGTCGGTGATCAGCTCACCGAGCCACATGATCACCGTGGTGCCGGCGGTCATGGTCAGGACCATGACGGCGATCCGGAACACGCCGGTGTCCGGCACGATCTGGTTGGCGTAGACGCAGCCCGAGAACAGGGCGCCGCTGGACGCGGTCGCCACGATGCCGGTGCCCTGGAGCACCGCCAGCGCGATCGTCAGGTACCGGGTGTACTGGGTGATCTTCGCCTGTCCGGACTGACCCTCCTTCTTCAGCGCCTCCAGTCGCGGGATCACGACCGTGAGGAGCTGGAGGATGATGCTCGCCGTGATGTACGGCATGATGCCGAGGGCGAAGATCGTCAGCTGGAGCAGGGCTCCGCCGGAGAACAGGTTCACCAGCCCGAAGAGGCCGTTGTTCTTGGTCTCCTTGATGCAGGCGTGTACCGCCTCGAAGTCGACCCCTGGTACGGGAACGTGCGAGCCCAGCCGGAACAGCACCATGATGCCCAGCGTGAACAGCAGCTTCTTGCGCAGGTCGGGCGTCTGGAACGCCCGCGCGAACGCACTGAGCACGGTGCCTCCTGCGCCTCCCGCGCGTCGTCGGCGGGAGGGTCGGTCCTGAATGGGGAGTTTGCGGATCGGGCTCCGTTACAGACGGCACAGGCGAGCCTATGCGCAGCCTACAAGGGAACTCCACGGACTCTAACAGTGCACGGCCGCTCGAAAGAAGCGTGTACCGCCCCTCCCCCACTCACGGGGTACGGGATGCCCGGTTTTGCCACACAAAAGAACGAGGGCCCCGTCGCCCCCGTGCGGACGGCCGCCCGCCGGAGGATCCGGAAAAAGGCGCGAGCCCCGCGCCTCCCGGAGCGGGAGACGCGGGGCTCGCGGAGTCAGCGGGCTCAGACGAGCTCGGTGACGGTACCGCCGGCGGCGGTGATCTTCTCGGCGGCCGAGCCGGAGACGGCGTCCACCGTCACCTGCAGGGCGACCGAGATCTCGCCGGTGCCGAGCACCTTGACGAGGGAGTTCTTGCGAACCGCGCCCTTGGCGACCAGGTCCTCGACCGTGACCTCGCCACCCTGCGGGTAGAGCTCGGCCAGCTTGTCGAGGTTGACGACCTGGAACGTGATCTTGAACGGGTTCTTGAAGCCCTTCAGCTTCGGCAGACGCATGTGGAGCGGCATCTGGCCACCCTCGAAGCGCTGCGGAACCTGGTAGCGGGCCTTGGTGCCCTTGGTACCACGACCGGCGGTCTTACCCTTGGAGCCCTCACCACGACCCACGCGGATCTTGTCGGTCTTGGCACCCGGGGCGGGACGCAGGTTGTGGATCTTGATCGGGTTGTCGCCCATGATCAGTCCACCTCCTCAACCGTCACCAGGTGACGGACCGTGTGGGCCATCCCGCGGATCTCGGGACGGTCCTCCTTCACCACGACGTCGTGCATCCGCTTGAGACCAAGCGAGCGCAGGGTGTCACGGTGGTTCTGCTTGCTGCCGATGTACGACTTGGTCTGCGTGATCTTCAGGCGAGCCATCAGGCGCTCACCCCAGCAGCAGCCCGAGCGCGGAGCAGACCGGCCGGAGCCACGTCCTCGAGCGGCAGACCGCGACGGGCGGCCACCTCCTCGGGGCGCTGGATCTGCTTGAGCGCGGCAACGGTGGCGTGCACGATGTTGATCGCGTTGTCCGAGCCGAGCGACTTCGACAGGATGTCGTGAACGCCGGCGCACTCCAGGACGGCGCGCACCGGGCCACCGGCGATAACACCGGTACCGGGGGCGGCCGGCTTCAGCAGCACGACGCCCGCGGCCTTCTCACCCTGGACGGGGTGAGCGATGGTGCCCTGGATACGGGGGACCTTGAAGAAGTTCTTCTTGGCCTCCTCAACGCCCTTGGCGATGGCGGCCGGAACCTCCTTCGCCTTCCCGTAACCGACACCCACGGTGCCCTCGCCATCGCCCACCACGACCAGCGCGGTGAAGCTGAAGCGACGACCACCCTTGACAACCTTGGCGACACGGTTGATCGCGACGACGCGCTCGACGTAAGCGGTCTTCTCGACGGCGGGGGCGTTGCCCCGGTCGTCACGCTTACGGTCGCGCCGCTCGCCACCGGTGCCGCCGCCGGCGCCGCTACCGCGGCGCTGGGGTCCAGCCATTGGAATTACCTCTCTCGATTACGTCCGCCGACAGAGTCGACGAGCGGCTTAGAAGTCGAGCCCGGCCTCACGGGCCGCGTCCGCCAGGGCGGCGATGCGGCCGGCGTACCGGTTGCCCGCGCGGTCGAAGACGACCGACTCGATGCCGGCAGCCTTGGCGCGCTCGGCGACCAGGCTTCCGACCTTCTTGGCCAGCTCGGTCTTGTCGCCCTCGGCGCCCTTGATGGACACGTCGAGGGTGGACGCCGACGCCAGGGTGTGACCCTTGGCGTCGTCGATGACCTGGGCGACCATGTGGCGGTTCGAGCGCGTCACGACGAGACGCGGACGCACCTCGGTGCCGACGATGCGCTTGCGAACGCGGATCGCGCGGCGCTTGCGAGCGGCGCTCTTGTAGGCGTTGCCCTTGCCGATCTTGACAGAGACACTCATCGCTTACTTACCACTCTTTCCGACCTTGCGGCGGATGACCTCGCCCGCGTACTTGACACCCTTGGCCTTGTACGGGTCCGGCTTGCGCAGCTTGCGGATGTTCGCGGCGATCTCGCCGACCTTCTGCTTGTCGATGCCGTCCACGTGGAACTTGGTGGGCGACTCGACGACGAAGGAGATGCCCTCCGGCGCGGTGACCAGGATGGGGTGGCTGTAGCCGAGCGAGAACTCCATGTCGGAGCCCTTCGCCGCGACACGGTAACCAACACCGCTGATCTCCAGCGACTTGCGGTAGCCCGCGGTCACGCCGGTGATCATGTTCGCCACCAGCGTGCGGGTCAGGCCGTGCAGGGCCTTCGAGCGACGCTCGTCGTTCGGGCGGGTGACGACAACGGTGCCGTCCTCGCCCTTGCCGATCTCGATCGGCTCAGCGACGACGTGGGTGAGCGAGCCCTTGGGGCCCTTCACCGAGACCGCCTGGCCATCGATGGTGACGTCCACACCAGCGGGAACCTGGATGGGCAGCCGTCCAATGCGCGACATTGCTGTACCTCCCTTTCCCGAATTACCAGACGTAGGCGAGAACTTCTCCGCCTACGCCCTTCTTGGCGGCCTGCTTGTCGGTGAGGAGACCCGAGGACGTGGAGATGATCGCCACGCCCAGGCCGCCGAGCACCTTCGGCAGGTTGGTGGACTTTGCGTAAACGCGCAGACCCGGCTTGCTGATGCGCTTGATGCCGGCGATGGAGCGCTCACGGTTGGGGCCGAACTTGAGCTCGATGGTCAGCTTCTTGCCGACCTCGCCCTCGACGGGCTCCTCAACCTTGTAGGAGGAGATGTACCCCTCCTGCTGCAGGATCTCGGCGACGTGCGCCTTGATCTTGCTGGCCGGCATCGCCACGGAGTCGTGGTACGCCGAGTTCGCGTTACGCAGACGCGTGAGCATGTCTGCGATGGGGTCGGTCATGGTCATGATGGCCTCAGGCCTCTCTCGCCGTGGTTTCTCCGCACCAGGTCCCCCTGTCGCACTCCGGGGAGTCCGTCAGGGGCACAAGCGCAGGGGACCTGCGACGTAGTAAGACTGGGATGCGAGCCCTCCCTCGCGGGGAAGGGCCACGGCTGTCCATGGAGACGCCGTGACAGGGGGCCCGACCCCACTACCTTACGGGATTCCGTACGGCAGCCCAAAAACGGGCGGTGTGGGATCGGGCACCTCTGTGTCGCTGGTGTGCCTAGGGCTGCTGGATTACCAGGAGCTCTTGGTCACGCCCGGCAGCTCGCCGCGGTGCGCCATCTCACGGAGGCAGACACGGCAGAGGCCGAACTTGCGGTACACCGAGTGCGGACGGCCGCAGCGCTGGCACCGGGTGTAGGCCCGGACGCCGAACTTCGGCTTGCGCTCGGACTTCGCGATGAGGGACTTCTTCGCCATTGGCTCACGCCTCCTTGAACGGGAAGCCCAGAGCGCGCAGCAGCGCCCGGCCCTCGTCGTCGGTCTGAGCGGTGGTCACGACGGTGATGTCCATACCGCGCTGACGGTCGACCTTGTCCTGGTCGATCTCGTGGAACATAACCTGCTCGGTCAGACCGAAGGTGTAGTTGCCACGGCCGTCGAACTGCTTCGGGGAGAGGCCACGGAAGTCACGGATACGCGGCAGGGCCAGCGACACCAGACGGTCCAGGAACTCCCACATGCGGTCACCGCGGAGGGTGACGTGCGTGCCGATCGGCTGGCCCTCGCGCAGCTTGAACTGCGCGATGGACTTACGAGCCTTGGTCACGGCCGGCTTCTGACCGGTGATCGCGGTCAGGTCGCGGATCGCGCCCTCGATCAGCTTGCTGTCACGGGCGGCCTCGCCGACACCCATGTTGACGACGACCTTGACCAGGCCCGGCGTCAGCATGACGTTCTCGTACGAGAACTGCTCCTGCAGCTGGCCCTTGACCTCGGAGTTGTACTTCTCCTTGAGGCGGGGGGCCACCTTCTCAACAGACGTCTCAGACATCAGATGTCCTCACCGGTTCGCTTGGCAACGCGGATCTTGTTGCCCTCGTCGTCGAAGCGGTAGCCAACGCGGGTGACGACCTTCTTGCCGTCCTTCTCCACGACCAGCTGGACGTTGGAGACGTGCACCGGGGCCTCGACGGTGACGATGCCACCCTGAGTGCCCGGACCCGGCTTGGTGTGCTTCTTGACCCGGTTCACACCCTCGACCAGGACCTTGTTCTCGGCCGGCAGGGCCTGGATGACCTTGCCCTGCTTGCCCTTGTCCTTGCCGGTGATGACCTGAACCAGGTCACCCTTCTTGATCTTCATGCTGTTCGCCATGGGTTAGAGCACCTCCGGCGCCAGCGAGATGATCTTCATGAACTTCTTGTCGCGCAGCTCGCGGCCCACCGGGCCGAAGATGCGGGTACCGCGGGGGTCACCCTCGGTGTTCTTGAGGACGACGGCGGCGTTCTCGTCGAACCGGATGTAGGAACCGTCCGGACGACGGCGCTCCTTCACGGTGCGGACGACGACGGCCTTGACCACGTCACCCTTCTTCACCGAACCACCGGGGATCGCGTCCTTGACGGTCGCGACGATGACGTCCCCGATGCCGGCGTAGCGGCGACCGGAGCCACCGAGAACACGGATGCAAAGGATCTCCTTGGCACCAGTGTTGTCGGCAACACGCAGTCGCGACTCCTGCTGGATCACAACGTTCTCCTGATCGTCAACGAGAGTCGACGGGCCGGCCGCTGCTCACACCGGCGCCCGCGCGGGGCCCGTTGCACATACGGCCGTACCTCATCGGCTTCGTTACTTGGCCTTCTCGAGGATCTCGACGACGCGCCAGCGCTTCGTCGCGGACAGCGGCCGGGTCTCCATGAGGAGGACACGGTCGCCGACACCGCACGCGTTCTGCTCGTCGTGCGCCTTCAGCTTGTTCGTACGGCGGATGACCTTGCCGTACAGAGCGTGCTTGACGCGGTCCTCGACGGCGACGACGACGGTCTTGTCCATCTTGTCGCTGACGACGAGACCCTCACGGGTCTTGCGGAAACCGCGCGTCTCGTTGGTGTTCTCAGTCATCAGGCGTTCTCCACCGTCTCGATGCCCAGCTCGCGCTCGCGCATCAGGGTGTAGATCCGCGCGATGTCCTTACGGACGAGCTTGAGCCGTCCGTGGTTGTCGAGCTGCCCGGTCGCCGCCTGGAAGCGGAGGTTGAACAGCTCCTCCTTGGCCTCACGCAGCTTGGCAACGAGCGCCTCGTTGTCCAGCTGGCGGAGGTCAGCAGCCTTGGTAGCGGCCGACATCAGCTCTCACCGTCCTCGCGCCGGACGATCCGGCACTTCATCGGCAGCTTGTGGGCGGCGCGGGTGAGCGCCTCACGAGCAACCTTCTCGTTCGGGTACGACAGCTCGAACATGACCCGACCCGGGTGCACGTTCGCGATCCACCACTCCGGCGAACCCTTACCGGAACCCATGCGGGTCTCGGCCGGCTTCTTGGTCAGCGGACGGTCCGGGTAGATGTTGATCCAGACCTTGCCGCCACGACGGATGTGACGGGTGATCGCGATACGAGCGGACTCGATCTGACGGTTCGTCACGTAGGCCGGGGTCACGGCCTGGATGCCGAACTGGCCGAACGCCAGCTCGGTGCCACCCTTGGCAGCGCCGCGGCGCTTCGGGTGGTGCTGCTTGCGGTGCTTGACCCGACGGGGGATCAGCATTGCGGTCAGGCCTCCGTTCCGGTGTTCTCGGCAGCCGGAGCCTCGACGGCCGGGGCCGCGGGGGCCTCGGCAGCGGCGGGACGACGGCCACGGCCACCGCGCTCGCCACCACGACGCTCGCCACCGCGGGCGGGACGACCACCCTCGGGACGGGCCGGGCGGTTGCCCGAGCGGGCAGCGGCGTTCTCAGCGCGGACCTCGGCGATGTTCTTGACGTCGCCCTTGTAGATCCAGACCTTCACGCCGATGCGGCCGAAGGTGGTCTTGGCCTCGAAGAAGCCGTAGTCGACGTTCGCGCGCAGGGTGTGCAGCGGCACACGGCCCTCGCGGTAGAACTCCGAACGGCTCATCTCGGCGCCGCCGAGACGACCGGAGCACTGGACCTTGATGCCCTTGGCGCCGGACTTCATGGTGCCCTGCATCGACTTGCGCATGGCACGGCGGAAGGAGACGCGGGAGGACAGCTGCTCCGCGACGCCCTGAGCCACGAGCTGGGCGTCCAGCTCGGGGTTCTTGACCTCAAGGATGTTCAGCTGGACCTGCTTACCGGTCAGCTTCTCCAGGTCGCCGCGGATGCGGTCGGCCTCGGTGCCGCGGCGGCCGATGACGATGCCGGGGCGAGCGGTGTGGATGTCGACGCGGACGCGGTCGCGGGTGCGCTCGATCTCGACCTTGGAGATGCCGGCGCGCTCCATGCCCTTCGTCATCATGCGACGAATGGCAACGTCTTCCTTGACGTAGTCCTTGTACAGCTTGTCGGCGTACCAGCGGGACTTGAAGTCCGTGCTGATGCCGAGGCGGAACCCGTGCGGGTTAACCTTCTGGCCCATTACCGGGTCCCTTCCTTGCTGCTGACGACCACGGTGATGTGGCTGGTCCGCTTGCGGATCCGGTAGGCACGGCCCTGGGCACGCGGACGGAACCGCTTCAGGGTCGGACCCTCGTCAACGTACGCCTCGGAGATGTAGAGGTCGTCCACGTTGGAGTGGTTGTAGTTGTGCGCGGCGTTGGCAATGGCGCTGTCGAGCACCTTGCCGACCGGCACGGTGGCGGCCTGCGGAGCGAAACGCAGGACCGCCTGGGCCTCCGTGGCCGGCAGGCCGCGGATGAGGTCCACCACGCGGCGGGCCTTCATGGGCGTCACGCGGATGTACCGCGCCTGAGCCCTGGCTTCCATGGTTGTCCCCTTAATGGAGTAAGTCATTGAGTCGGTCTGGCGGTGAAGCTCAGGCGACTAGCGACGCTTCGACTTGCGGTCGTCCTTGACGTGGCCGCGGAAGGTGCGGGTCGGAGCGAACTCGCCCAGCTTGTGGCCGACCATCGACTCGGTGACGAACACCGGGACGTGCTTGCGACCATCGTGAACCGCGATCGTGTGGCCGAGCATGCTCGGGGAGATCACGGAGCGACGGGACCAGGTCTTGATGACGTTCTGCGTGCCCGCCTCGTTCTGCGCGTCCACCTTCTTGATGAGGTGGCCGTCGATGAAGGGGCCCTTCTTGAGACTGCGCGGCATCTGACCTGCTCCTAGCGCTTCTTGTTGGTCTTGCGGCGGCGCACGATGAGCTTGTCCGACGCCTTGTTCGGGCGACGGGTACGGCCCTCGGGCTTACCCCACGGCGAGACCGGGTGGCGACCACCGGAGGTCTTACCCTCACCACCACCGTGCGGGTGGTCGATCGGGTTCATGGCCACACCACGCACGGTCGGGCGGACGCCCTTCCAGCGCATACGGCCGGCCTTGCCCCAGTTGATGTTCGACTGCTCGGCGTTGCCGACCTCGCCGACGGTCGCGCGGCAGCGCGCGTCCACCAGGCGGATCTCGCCGGAGGGCATGCGCAGGTGCGCCATCTTGCCCTCACGCGCCAGCAGCTGGATGCCGGAACCGGCCGAGCGGGCCAGCTTGGCACCGCCACCGGGACGCAGCTCCACCGCGTGGATGGTGGTACCGACCGGGATGTTGCGCAGCGGCAGGTTGTTGCCCGGCTTGATGTCGGCGCCAGCGCCGTTCTCGATCCGGTCACCCTGCGCGATGCCGCGCGGCGCGATGATGTAGCGCTTCTCGCCGTCCGCGTAGTGCAGGAGCGCGATGCGCGCGGTGCGGTTCGGGTCGTACTCGATGTGCGCGACCTTGGCCGGCACGCCGTCCTTGTCGTGACGACGGAAGTCGATCACGCGGTAGGCGCGCTTGTGACCGCCACCCTGGTGGCGAGCGGTGACACGACCGGCGTTGTTACGGCCGCCCTTGCTGTGCAGGGGGCGAACCAGCGACTTCTCCGGCGTGGACCGCGTGATTTCGACGAAGTCGGCCACGCTGGAGCCACGACGGCCCGGCGTAGTCGGCTTGTACTTGCGGATACCCATTTTCGTCCTCGTCTTGATCGACGATCACGGCCTCCGTCAGGAGGTCGGACCACCGAAGATGTCGATGCGGTTGCCCTCGGCCAGCGTCACGATGGCGCGCTTGGTGTCCTTGCGCTTGCCGAAACCCGTCTTGGAGCGCTTGCGCTTGCCCTGACGGTTGATCGTGTTGACAGCCTCGACCTTGACCGAGAAGACGGCCTCGACGGCCTGCTTGATCTGGGTCTTGTTGGCGCCCGGCGACACGATGAACGTGTACTTGTTCTCGTCGAGAAGGCTGTAGCTCTTCTCGGAGATGACCGGCTTCACCAGGACGTCACGGGGGTCCGTGAACGTCTTGCTCGTAACGTCGCTCATCAGGCGGCGCTCCCTTCGAGCTCGCCCTCAGCGGCAACGGCCTTGGCGGACGCGGCCGGACCGGCCACGAAACGCTCGAAGGCGGCCTGGGTGAAGACCACATCGTCGGAGACGAGCACGTCGTAGGTGTTCAGCTGACCGGCGTCCAGGATGTGGACGTTCGGCAGGTTGCGAGCGGACTTCAGGCCCAGCTCGTCCGCACGCTCGACGACCAGGAGGACGTTCTTGCGCTCGGTGATCTTGCCGAACAGGCTCTTGGCGGCCTTGGTCGACGGCGCCTCGGTCGCGGTCACGCCGGTGACGACGTGAATGCGGTTGTGGCGGGCCCGGTCGGTGAGCGCACCGCGCAGGGCGGCGGCGATCATCTTCTTCGGGGTCCGCTGCGAGTAGTCGCGCGGCACGGGACCGTGCACGACGCCACCGCCGGCGAACTGCGGCGCACGGGTCGAGCCCTGACGGGCGCGGCCGGTGCCCTTCTGGCGGTACGGCTTCTTGCCGCCACCGCGGACCTCGCCGCGAGTCTTGGTCTTGTGGGTGCCCTGACGGGCCGCAGCGAGCTGCGCCACGACGACCTGGTGCATCAGCGGAACGCTGACCTTCGCGTCGAAGATCTCGGCCGGCAGCTCGATGCTGCCGGTCTTGTCGCCAGCCGGCGACAGGATGTCAATGGTGCTCATATCCTTCACAGCCCCTTCGCCGCGGTGCGGACGAGGACGAGGCCGCCGTTCGGGCCCGGGACGGCGCCCTTGATGAGCAGCAGACCCTTCTCCGCGTCGACCGCGTGCACGGTCAGGTTCTGGGTGGTCACACGCTCGTGGCCCATCCGACCCGCCATGCGCAGGCCCTTGAACACGCGGCCCGGGGTGGCGCAGCCACCGATGGAACCGGGCGAGCGGTGCTTGCGCTGGGTGCCGTGACCGGCGCCGAGGCCCTTGAAGTTGTGACGCTTCATGACACCGGCGAAGCCCTTGCCCTTGGAGGTGCCGGTCACGTCGACCTTGACACCCGCCTCGAACAGCTCGGCGGTGATCTCCTGGCCCAGGGTGTACTCGGACGCGTCCGAGGTACGGATCTCGACCAGGTGGCGGCGCGGGGTGACACCGGCCTTGGCGAAGTGACCCGCGAGGGGCTTGTTCACCTTGCGGGGGTCGATCTCGCCGAAGCCGAGCTGGACGGCGCTGTAGCCGGCCGCGCTGTCGGCGGTGTGGACCTGGGTCACGACATTCGGCCCGGCCTTGACGACGGTCACCGGGACGACCCGGTTGTTCTCGTCCCAGACCTGGGTCATGCCGAGCTTCTCGCCCAGGATGCCCTTAATCTGCTTAGCCATCTTCGGTGCGCCTCTCAGAGCTTGATCTCGATGTCGACACCGGCCGGCAGGTCGAGACGCATCAGCGAGTCAACCGTCTTCGGCGTGGGGTCGAGGATGTCGATCAGACGCTTGTGAGTGCGCATCTCGAAGTGCTCGCGCGAGTCCTTGTACTTGTGCGGCGAGCGGATGACGCAGTACACGTTCTTCTCAGTGGGCAGCGGCACCGGGCCCGCGACCTGCGCACCAGTACGGATCACCGTCTCGACGATCTTCTTCGCCGAGGAGTCGATGACCTCGTGGTCGTAGGCCTTGAGCCGGATGCGGATCTTCTGTCCCGCCATGGCTACTTTGTAGTCCTTTGTCCTAGTCACTGCACGACCCCCGCTCCGACCCCCGCGCTCGGGCGTGTCGCACTCGCGCTTGCAAAAAACCGGCGATGGACTCGTCGGTTTCGAACTTTCGGGGTGGGGGGAGCCGGGTCGAGGCCCCGCACACGCTTCCCGGAAGATTCCCGTACGTCCGCCCCGCAGCTGCCGTGGCGTAACACTCACGCTTGACGGCCATCACGGGAACGACGAGTACGTGGGACTCGCTTCCGGTCCTCCCGGCGGGAGGCGCGCAGCATCGGCAACTCAACCGAGCAACTTGGACATACTGCCACAGGCGGGAGCCGGAAAGCCAATCGGGGCCGGTGAGGCATCCCTCACCGGCCCCGACGGGACGGTCCTGCCGGCCCTCGCGGACCTGCTACTTCTGCGGGCCGTTGTCCCACGGCGCGCGGCGGCCGCAGACCTCCAGCCAGTCCTCGGTCGCGACGCCGGCGCACCAGACGAACTTCTTGTCGTCCTTGTCCGGCTCCCAGTCCTTGGTGATGATGCCCGCGCAGTCGGAGACCGGCGCGTACTTCGGGCAGCTGCCGTCGGCCTTCTTGATCGTGTGCGCCCGCCAGGCGTCCAGGCCCATCCGCCCGTACTTCTCGTGCTCGGGCATGTAGCGGTTGACCGACCAGGAGGCGCCCATGGTGCCGAACAGCGCGAGCGCACAGACCAGGCCGGCGGCGAGCTGGCGCGTCGCCCGGCCCGACAGCACCGTGGTGCCGGCCGGCGCGTCGTCCTTGCGCAGCACCCGCTCCAGCCAGCCGCTGCCGCGGTGGTAGGCGGCCATCAGTCCGAGCACGGCGAGGATCATCAGGCAGTAGAGGATGATCCAGGTGGTCCGGGGGTACAGCGCGACGGTGCCGCTCTGCGCCATCTTCCCGGCGAAGGTGAACCGCATCAGCCAGGCCCCGGCCAGCACCGCGGCGGCCGTGCGCACCGCGAGGTTGCGCAGCCCCAGTCCGATGCCCAGGCCGACGCCGGCGAGCAGCAGCAGGGTGAAGCCGGTCTGGCCCGCGAGGTCCCCGGTGTCCGGGTAGTCGTGGTAGGTGGTCGTGCCGACCCGGTCCGACAGCCAGCCCATCACGTAGGCCGGGTCGGTGTAGGTCATGATGTAGCCGTACCGGTCCGGGACGTCCGCGCCCACCTTGACCAGCTGGTAGAGCAGCGGCGCGCCGACGATCCCGGCGCTCACCACGGTGGTGGCGAGCAGGCCGAGCCCGTTGCGGACCGCGGTGCGGCCCTGGCGCCAGGGGAAGACGAAGAGCGTCAGCACGGCGATGCCGGGGGCCGACCACAGGTACCAGCCGGAGTACCAGAGGAACAGCAGACCGAAGACGACGCCGAAGCCGGTCCCGCGCAGCAGGGCCGAGCGCAGCGGGAGATCGCCGGCGCGCCGCAGCTCGCGCAGGACCGCGGTCAGCAGCGGCACCAGGATGATCATCACCACGTGGCTGTACGGGCGGATCGGGTCCAGGAAGACCACGGCGGCCGGGATCGCGATCAGCAGGGCCCAGAACGGGCGCAGCAGCAGCCGCCAGGCCAGGTAGCTCATCGGGCCGACCAGCGCGCTGAAGAAGATCTGCAGGTCGTGCAGGGCGAAGCCCTCGCTGCCGACGCCGTTGTAGCGGTACTTCGCCCAGAACGCGATCAGTGCCGGGAAGCCGGGCGGGTAGACGCCGGGCAGGCCCTTGTCGTCCAGGAACCCGGTGGCCATGTGGACCAGCACACTCGGGTCGCCCTCCTGTCCGCCGAGCGGCCACGGGGTCCCGTGCAGGGCCACCACGACGCCGCCGGCCACCACGCCGGTGGACAGGCCGGCCAGTGCGGAGCAGACCAGCCGCTGGGTCAGCCGGTGCCGGCGCAGGGTGCCCCGGTAGGCGGTGAACAGCAGCGCGGCGAGCAGCGGCAGACCGATGATCGTGACGTACTGCTGGATCTTGGCGAGGCCGCTGACCTGGCCGATCCGGTTCAGCGGATTGACGTCGATCCGGGTGCAGAGCAGCGTGAAGCCCAGCGCCGCGACGACGCCGACGACGACCTCCGCGGTGATCTGGGCCCAGCGGCGGGTCAGCAGTGCGGGCTTCTCCGCGTCCGGTGCCGCCGGCGCCGCTGCGGCTCCGGCTTCGCGTGAGGGGCCCTTCTCGCGGACCACGTCCGGGGCCAGATCAGTCATCTCGGTCCACTTCCGTCAGGCGGCGCCGCCACGTCCGGGGGGCGCCGGCCGCAGGTGCGTTCCACTGCGGCGTTCGGTTGGATCAGGCTACGGGGGCGTCGTGCCCCGAGGCGTTCGGGATTCTTCCACGCCGCACAACACCCGTGCCAACCGCAGATCCTCCGCCGAATCCTCACAGGGCGGGTGCCGTTGCTAGCCGCACTTGCCTTCCGGGGCAAACTTCGGGCACTTGCCGTCCGGCAGCGGGGTGGTGTGCGCGAACCACGCGAACGAGCCCCAGGAGCCCTGGTTGGCGGGCATGAAGCGGTCGACCGTGGAGGAGCCGGCCATCGAGAAGAAGAAGGCGAGCGCGCAGAGCACCGCTCCCCCGGTCCGCAGGGCCGGGGTCGCGACGGCGCGGCCGGAGGACTCCGCCGTCCCGGTCCCCTCGCGGGTGGCGAACTTGCGGCTGAGCAGGTAGCAGGCCATGCCGAAGAGCACGATGCCGCAGTAGAGCAGCTCGGCCGAGGTGCGCGGGTAGAGCTGCACCAGCTGGTCGCGCTCCATGTGCGAGGCGAACCAGTAGCGCATCAGGAAGGCGCCGAGCATGCAGAAGGCGGCGACCTGGACCACCGGCAGGGCCGCGCCGAGCCAGAGCGCGGCGCCCACGCCGACGATCAGCAGCAGCACGAACACGCCGACACCGCCGAGCTCGCCCGGCAGCGGCCAGGCGCCGTTGGCGATCACGCCCGGCGAGTCGCCCTGCCACATCGCGAAGTACGCGGGGTCGACGTTGGTGTCGAAGTACATGTAGGTGTCGGGGGTGTCCGACCCGGCGAGCAGCCGCTGCAGGTAGACGCCGGCCACCAGCAGGAAGACCGCGGCGGTCGCGCCCAGCAGGGCGGCCGCCCGCAGGACGGCGTCCTTGCCCCGCCGCCGGACCTTGGCCAGGGTGACCACCATCACCGCCAGCATCCCGGGCGCCGACCAGACGAACCAGCCGGAGTACCAGAGGAAGAGGAGGGCCAGCGCGAGGCCGTAGGCGGCGCCGGTGAACAGCGCGGTCCGCACGCTCTTCCCGGTGGAGCGCAGCAGGCTGGTGGTGAACCGGGCCAGGACGGGGATGAGGACCAGCAGCACCACGTCGACGTACGGCTTGGCCGCGTGGACGATCGGGAAGACCGGCACCACGCCGATGGCCAGCGCCCACAGCGGCGGGAGCAGCAGCCGCCACGCCAGGTAGACGGCCGGGCCGGTCAGCGCGATCAGGACCAGGCCGAGCATCTTCAGGCCCAGCCCGGGCTGGCCGGGGTAGAGGAGGTCGGTCCAGCGGGCGAGCAGGTGCGGGAACAGCGGCGGGTAGACGCTGGAGATCGGGCGGCCTTCGAGGATGTCGCCGGTCCACTGCTGCAGCTGCCCGGAGTCACCGCGCTTGGCGTTGAGCGGCCAGACCGTGCCGCGCAGGGCGACCGCCACGCCGCCGGCGTAGAGCCCGGTGGCCAGGCCCGACAGCGAGGCCGCGGCGGTCCGCAGCGCGAGCGGGCGCGAGAACCAGCGGCTCGCCGCCCACCACAGCAGGGCGAGGACGACGAACGCCAGGATGAACCGCAGCTGGAGCGCGGCGAGGCCGCTGACCTGGCCGACCCGCTGCATCGGGTTGACCTTGATGAACGTGCAGATCCAGGTGAACCCGAGGGCAACCAGGACTCCCGATGCTGCCTCGACGGCCCCGGGCGCGAGCCGTCCGAGCAGGGACGGCCGGGCATCGGCGGCCTCCGAGGAAGGCCGCTGACGCGCGATTATTCGTGGCCCGGTGGCCGTCGCAGACATGATTGCCGCTCTCCCGAAACGATGAGGACCTAGAGCTGCGCGACGCGCTCGTCGGCGCCGACCTCGGACTCGGTGAAGCGGTCGGTGTTCACGCGCTGGCCGTCGTTCACCGCGACGGTGCGGGCCAGGTCGGTGAGCTTCTTCTCCAGCGAGCGGAAGCGCATGAAGGTGTTCAGGGTCATGAACGCCATCGCCACGACCAGCAGGTAGAGCACCAGGTCGGTGCCGCGGCCGACGCCGAGCTTGTTGGCGATCCAGGTCACGTCCTGCGGCCGCAGGACCGCGTAGACGTTGGCGACGACGAAGGCGAAGAACGCCATCCGCTTCCAGGCGCGGGTGTGGGCGGCGTCCCAGCGGCGGACGAAGGCGAGCACGAGCACACCCGTGCCGACCATGAGCAGCAACTGGATCCAGATGTACTTCACTTGCGGCCACGCTCCCTGAGCGAGATGTCGAAGAGGATGTTGACGCCGTTGATCAGCGACTGGCCCTTGGAACGGGAGTAGTCGGTGTACAGGATGTCCACCGGCACCTCCATGACCCGCAGCTCCGAGGCCGCCAGGAAGGCGACGATCTCGGAGGCGTGGGCCATGCCGTTCATGGTGATGCGGAGCTTGGTCGCGGCCTCGCGGTTGATGACACGGAGTCCGTTGTGGGAGTCCGTCAGGTTGAGCTTGCGCGCGGTGGGGCTGATCGTCGCGGCGGTCCGCAGGACCACCCGCTTGATCCACGGCACCTCGCCGGTCTGCTCGATGAAGCGGGAGCCGAGGACCACGTCGGCCTCGTCGGCCCGGAGCAGGGCGACCATCTTCTCGACGTCGTGCGTCTGGTGCTGGCCGTCGGCGTCGAAGGTGGCGAAGTACTTGGCGCCGGGCTGCTTGAGCGCGTAGCTGAGACCGGTCTGCAGTGCGGCGCCCTGGCCGAGGTTGACGGGGTGCTGCACCAGGTGCGCCCCGGTGGTCATGATGTGCTCGGACGAGTTGTCCGTGCTGCCGTCGTCGACCACGACGATGTTCGGGAAGGTCTTCCGGGCCCCCTCGATCACGTCGGCGATGACGGTTCCCTCGTTGTAGGCCGGGATGACCAGCCACACGTCGTCGTAGTCGGACATCATGACTCCATGCCGCGGCCGCCGGCCGCGAGTTTCAGGGTGCGAAGAAAGACGGGCTGCGGGCCTCGGCGACAGCGACGTGTCGTCATACCGAGTCCACGAGTGAGGGACGGGCGGACTCGGCGGAACCGGCCGGAGAAGTCGGCGGCTTCCGCAGGAAGGTCAGCCAGACCGCGGCGAACATGCATGCGACAGCGGCCAGCGAACCAACAGTGTAGGCGAGGCAGACCCGGGTCGCGATCGGGCCGGGTACCAGGGTGGTCACGATCAGCGCAACAACACCCAACGCCCAGCCGAGCAGTTGGAGACGGTGGCGATGCAGCACCAGCAGCGCCTGGCCGAGCACCATCGCGAGCATGTAGCAGAGCGTACCGGCCGACATCCAGAGGAAGTCGAGCGAGCCGAGCACGTCATCGGCCTTGAAGAGCACCTGGATCAGCCACGGGCCGAGGACGGTGGCGGGGATGCCACCGGCCACGCCGAGCACGGTGACGACCGCGCAGGTGCGGACCAGCAGCTTGGAGAACCCGGCCCGGTCGCCGGCCGCCGCGGTGCTCGACAGGCCCGCGAGCAGCGAGGCCTGGAGCGAGCCGAAGACGAACAGCGGGACACGGGCCAGCACCACGGCGTTCAGCAGGCCGGACACCAGGGCGGCGTCGTCCGGGGCGAGCAGCTGGGTGGAGACGACCGCGGCGTTGACCACCACCTGCGAGAGCAGGGTGGAGGCGACCAGCGGCGCCAGGCCCGAGGTGAGGGACCCCCAGCCGGCCGCCGGACCGGCCTTCACCCCGGCGAGCAGCGGGCGGACCGTCGCCACCACGGCCACCAGCGGCGCGACGGTGAGGATCAGCGCGAACGCCAGCGGCGAGCGGACACCGGCCACCGCGCAGCCGCCGGCCAGCGCGATCCGCAGCGCGCCGTCCACCGCCAGCTGGGCGCCGTACGCGCCGAACCGGTTGAGGCCGGCCAGCACGCCGCGGCTGACGTTGCTCGCGGCCATCGCGGCGAAGGCGATGCCCAGCGCCATCACCATGTCGGTGCGGCCGTCGAAGAAGGTCCGGGCCAGCGGCCGGACGGCGACCGCCATCCCGACCGCCATCACGGCCAGCATCCCGACGGTGATCAGCAGGATCCGGCGCACGACGGGCGCCGCGCCCTGGCCGCCGACCGCGCGGGCGGCGACGATCCGGGTCAGCTCCTGCTCGACCGGGAAGAAGAGCCCCAGGCCGACCGACATGAGGATCGTCCAGAGCAGCGAGACCGAGGCCATCTCCGGCTTGCCGAGGCTGTAGCCGGCCGCCATCAGGTGGACGTAGGAGGCGGCGCCGAGCAGCACCGTCCCCCCGATCACCAGCTGGGTGCCCGGGGGGAGAGCGCTGACGACCTTGGCCAGCGGGGAACGGCGCGCCGGCGCCGTGCTGCCCTCGTGGTTCACGACTGCTGCGCGGCCCTCACCTTGAGCGGCTCCCACCAGGCACGGTTCTCGCGGTACCAGGCGATGGTCGAGGCGAGGCCCTCCTCGAAGGTGACCTGCGGCTCGTAGCCGAGCTCCTCGCGGATCTTGCTGATGTCCAGCGAGTAGCGCAGGTCGTGGCCCTTGCGGTCCTCGACCCGGTCGACCATGTCCCAGCCCTGGCCGGCGGCCTCCAGCAGCAGGCCGGTGAGCTCCTTGTTGGTGAGCTCGACGCCGCCGCCGATGTTGTAGACCTGGCCGGCCCGGCCCTTGCGCAGCGCGAGGTCGATGCCGCGGCAGTGGTCCGAGACGTGCAGCCAGTCGCGGATGTTGCCGCCGTCGCCGTACAGCGGGACGCGCTTGCCGTCGATCAGGTTGGTGGTGAAGAGCGGGATGACCTTCTCGGGGAACTGGTACGGCCCGTAGTTGTTGGAGCAGCGGGTGACCACCACGTCCATGCCGTGGGTGCGGTGGTAGGCGAGGGCGAGGAGGTCCGAGCCGGCCTTCGAGGAGGAGTACGGGGAGTTCGGCGCGAGCGGCCACTCCTCGGTCCAGGAGCCCTCGGTGATCGAGCCGTAGACCTCGTCGGTGGAGACGTGCACGAAACGGCCGACACCGTGCTTGCGGGCGGCGTCCAGGAGCACCTGGGTGCCGACGACGTTGGTCATCACGAACGGGCCGGCGCCGGCGATGGAGCGGTCGACGTGCGACTCGGCGGCGAAGTGCACGACCGCGTCGTGGCCCGGCATGGCCTGGTCGACGGCGTCGATGTCGCAGATGTCACCGCGGACGAAGGTGTAGCCCGGGTGGTCGGCGACCGGCGCGAGGTTCTCCTCGACGCCCGAGTAGGTCAGCTTGTCGAAGACGGTGACGCGGGCCGCGGGATCCGCCGACAGCAGCGCGCGGACGAACTGGGACCCGATGAATCCGGCGCCGCCGGTGACGAGGATACGCATAGTGCGGCTGAGTATAGTGCGCGCGCGGAGGCGCTCCGTCCCGGGTCCGCGGGGTGCTGCGTGGGCGTCCGAAGGCTGGTTGCCGCGGGGTCGGGCAGGCCACGTAAGGTGTGCGCCATGCGCGGCATTCTTCTTGCGGGCGGCACCGGTTCCCGCCTCTGGCCCCTCACGCGGGCAGTCTCGAAGCAGCTCCTCCCGGTCTTCGACAAGCCGATGATCTACTACCCGCTCTCCACGCTGATCATGGCGGGGATCCGCGAGATCCTGATCATCACCACTCCGCAGGACCGCGACCAGTTCGAGCGGCTGCTCGGCGACGGCTCGCAGCTCGGCCTGGAACTCCAGTACGCCGTCCAGGAGCGCCCGGAGGGCATCGCCCAGGCGTTCGTGCTCGGCGCGGACTTCATCGGCGACGAGCCGGTCGCGCTGATCCTCGGCGACAACATCTTCCACGGCAGCGGCCTCGGCACCCGGCTCGCCCAGCGCACCGACCCCAAGGGCGGCATGGTCTTCGCCTACCCGGTGGCCGACCCGACCGCCTACGGCGTGGTCGAGTTCGACGAGTCCGGCCAGGTCATCTCGATCGAGGAGAAGCCGGTCCGGCCGAAGTCCCGCTACGCGGTGCCCGGCCTCTACTTCTACGACAACCGCGTGGTGGAGATCGCCCGCACGATCACCCCGAGCGCCCGCGGCGAGCTGGAGATCACCGCCGTCAACGACGCCTACCTCCAGCGCGGCGAGCTCCAGGTCACCGTCCTGGACCGCGGCACCGCCTGGCTGGACACCGGCACGTTCGTCTCGATGGTCCAGGCCTCGGAGTTCGTCCGGGTCATCGAGGAGCGCCAGGGCTTCAAGATCGGCTGCGTCGAGGAGGCGGCCTGGCGGGCCGGCTTCCTGACCTCCGACCAGCTGCGCGAGCTGGCGCAGCCGCTGCTGAAGAGCGGTTACGGCCAGTACCTGCTGAACCTGCTGGACGAGGAGGACGCCCGATGAAGTTCCGTGAGCTGTCCATCGAGGGCGCTTGGGAGATCACCCCGCAGCAGCACGGGGACCCGCGCGGCCTGTTCATGGAGTGGTACCGCTTCGACAGGCTCGCCGAGGTGGTCGGCCACCCGCTGCGGATGGCCCAGGGCAACCTCTCGGTCTCCGCCAAGGACGTCGTGCGCGGCATCCACTTCGCCGACGTCGCGCCCGGCCAGGCCAAGTACGTGAGCTGCGTGCGCGGCGCCGTGCTGGACGTGATCGTCGACCTGCGGGTCGGCTCGCCGACCTTCGGCCGCTGGGAGTTCGTCCGCCTCGACGACGTGGACCGGCGCTCGGTCTACATCTCCGAGGGCCTGGGCCACGGCTTCTGCGCGCTGACCGACGACGCCACGCTGTCGTACGTCTGCTCCGAGACCTACAACCCGACCGGCGAGCACGCGGTGCACCCGCTGGACGCGGACCTGGGCATCGAGTGGCCGGCCGAGGTCCCGCAGCTGTCCGCCCGGGACGCCGCCGCCCCGACGCTGGCCGAGGCCATCGAGACCGGCCTGCTGCCGGACTACGAGGAGTGCCTTCGCTACCGGCGCTCGCTCAGCGGCCAGTAGCCTTCTCGCCGTCCCCTCCTACCCGGAAAACACCTGGTGCGCCGCTCATGACAACTCTTGACATCATGCTGCCCTACTACGGCAACGTCGCCCTCATGCAGGCGGCCGTCCGCAGCGTCCTGGCCCAGAGCGACCCGAACTGGCGGCTCACCGTGGTGGACGACGGCAAGGAGCCGGACGTCCCGGGCTGGTTCGCCGAGCTCGGCGACGAGCGGGTCTCGTACCAGCGCAACGAGCAGAACCTCGGCGTCACCGGCAACTACCGCAAGTGCCTCGGCCTGGTGCGCGAGCAGCACTTCGTCATGATGGGCACCGACGACATCATGCTGCCGAACTACGTGGAGACCGCCCGGGCCGTCCTCAAGGACAACCCGGACATCGGCATGGTGCAGCCGGGCGTCCAGGTCATCGACGGCGACGGCACGCCCACCGAGGGGCTGGTGGACCAGGCGAAGAAGCGCATCTACGCGCCCAAGGTCCAGGGCCGCAAGCTGATGAGCGGGGAGGAGCTGGCCATCAGCCTGCTCCGCGGCAACTGGCTGTTCTTCCCCTCCATCTGCTGGCGCACCGAGGCCGTGAAGGCGGTCGGCTTCCGGGACAACCTGGAGGTCACCCAGGACCTGGCGCTGGTCATCGACCTGCTGCAGACCGGCGAGCAGATGATGATCACCGACAAGGTCACCTTCCAGTACCGCCGGCACGCCGTCAGCATCTCCTCCGCGCAGGCCTTCACCGGCGTCCGCTTCGAGGAGGCCAACCGGTTCTTCCGGGACGTCGCCGACCGCCTGGACGCGCACGGCTGGTCCCGGGCCGCCAAGGCCTCCCGGCTGCACCTGTCCTCCCGGATCCACGCGCTCACGATGGTCCCGGGCGCGGTCAAGAACCGGCACAGCGAGGGCACCAGGACGCTGCTGCGGCACGTCGCCGGCACCGACCGCTACTGAGCAACGCCCACCGCCCCACCCGTACCGACCCATCGGAGCCAGAGGCCATGGCCGCTAGCAGCTCAGCCCTCCCCCGGATCGCCGTCCTCGGCGGCACCGGCTTCATCGGGCGCACCATCCTCGCCACCCTGGCCGAGCGGGGCCACCACCTGCTCACCATCGCCCGCAAGGAGCCGGCCGACGCCCTGCCCGGCGAGTTCGCCCGGCTCGACCTGACCGTCGACCCGCCGGCCGCGCTGGCCGCGCTGCTCGCCGAGCACCGGATCGACGTGGTCGTCAACGCGGCCGGCGGCATGTGGGGCCTGACCGACGAGCAGATGGTGGGCGCCAACGTCGGCATGGTCACCCGGCTGCTGGAGGCGCTGCGGTCGATGCCCGCTCCCCCGCGCCTGGTCCACCTCGGCACCGTGCACGAGTACGGGCTCTGCCCGATCGGCGTCAGCCTCTCCGAGGACTCCGCGCCGAACCCGTCCATGGTCTACGGCAAGCTCAAGCTCCAGGCCACCGAGCTGATCGCGACCGCCGTGCGCGAGGAGGGCCTGGACGCGGTGGTGCTCCGGCTCGGCAACGTGGTCGGCGCCGGGCAGCCCTCGCACAGCCTGCTCGGCGTGATGGCCGGCAAGCTGGCCGCGGCCCGGGCGGCCGGCACCACCGCCGAGCTGGCCCTGCAGCCGCTCACCGCCCAGCGCGACTTCGTCGACCTCCAGGACACCGTCGACGCGATCGTGGCCGCGATCCCGTCCGACCCGAAGGCCCCGGCCGTCCTCAACGTCGGCCTGGGCCGGGCGAGTTCGGCCCGCGAGCTGGTGGAGCTGCTGATCGAGGTCAGCGGTGTGCCGACCGAGGTCACCGAGGTGCCGGCGCCGGACGGCACCGGCCCGGAGACCGAGTGGCAGCAGCTGGACGTCACCGCGATCGAGCAGGCCTTCGGCTGGACCCCGCGCCGCAGCCTGCGCGAGGCCGTCCGGACCCTCTGGGAGCACGCGGCCAAGGACGGTTCGTCCCCGGACGCAGGCCGCTAACGATTCGCCCAGCACGGTGAAGGCTTCCGGCAAGCTCGATAGGATCCCCCGAGGGTCCGATCGGGCCCGTGCGCCGGAGGCTTTCTCCGCGTCTCCACTTCCGGAAAGCATGAACCGCTCTCATGTCTCCTAGGCTTTCTCTGCCTGGCCGTCGCGGGACCCTGGCCGAGTTGTACTCCTCCCGGGCCAACAGCTTCGGTGTGCTCCGGCTGCTGCTCGCCTCCGCCGTCGTCGTCTCCCACCTGTACCCGATCGCCTGGGGACGGCTCGACCCGCTGTGGCTCCGCAGCGGCCAGCAGACGGACATCGGCAAGATGTCGGTCATCGGCTTCTTCGTCCTGTCCGGCTTCATGATCAGCGGAAGTGGCGCGCGCAGCACCGTCGGCCGCTACGCCTGGCACCGCGCGCTGCGCATCCTGCCCGGCCTCTGGGGATCGCTGCTGGTCTCCGCGCTGGTGATCGTCCCGCTGCTGTACCACTGGCAGCACGGCACCTTCGACGGCTACTGGGACCACCCCCAGGGTCCGGTGAACTACCTCAAGGGCACCTGGAACACCGCCATGAGCACCGGCTGGGACATCTCCGGCGTGATGGCGGAGGGCCGGGCCAAGGGCACCAACTTCGACCCCGGGGTGAACGGCGCGCTCTGGTCGCTGAAGTACGAGATCCTCTGCTACGTCCTGATCGGGCTGCTCGCGGCCGGCGGCGTGCTCCGCAAGGCCCGGCGGTTCATACCGCTGCTCGCCCTCGCGCTCGGCGGTCTCATCCTGCGCGACTGGGTGAACGCGCCCTCGCTGCGCGGGATCCCCGGCGACCAGCAGTCCTTCGTCATGGTGCCGTTCCTGGACGCCATGTCGGTCCACATGCTGATCCACCTGGTCTTCGTCTTCATGATCGGCGCGACCTTCCAGCTGTACCGCGACAAGCTGGTCATCCACGACGGCCTCGCGCTGATCTGCGCCGCCGTGCTCGGCCTCACCCTGTGGACCGGCGGCCTGTTCGTCTTCGGCTACCCGGCCTTCGCCTACCTGCTCCTCTGGCTGGCCATCCGGCTGCCCCGGCCGTTCCACAAGATCGGCCGCAAGCGCGACTACTCCTACGGCATCTACATCTACGGGTTCACCGTCGAGCAGGCGCTGGCGGTGCTCGGCTACGCCAAGCACGGCAAGCCGGTCTACCTGGCCCTGGCCATGGCGGGCACGGTCGTCCTGGCCGCGCTCTCCTGGCACCTGCTGGAGTCCCCGGTGATGAAGGCCAAGAACTGGACCCCGTGGCCGGTGCGCCGGCTCAAGGAGCGTGCGGCGGTCCGGGCCGCCCGGCGGGGCGAGCCCGTCGAACCCGGCGCCGCCGCCCAGCCGCAGTCGCCCGCCGAACCGGCCCCGCCGAAGGTCTCGGCCTGACCGGCCCGGCCGGCACCGGACGGTGCCGGCCGGACGCGGAAGTGCCTGGCCCGCCGCCCCTCACGGGGGACGGCGGGCCAGGCACTTCGTCGTTCCGGGCGGCTCAGCGGTTCTTGAAGACCCAGACCTTCATCAGCAGGAAGCGCACCACCGTGGCGAGGCCGTTCGCGACGACCAGCCCGCCCACCTCGACCACCCGGGAGGCGTCCGGGACGGCCAGGTCGAGCAGGGCCAGGACGCCCGCGCTCAGCCCCAGGCCGATGAGGAAGGCCACCGCGCCCTGCAGCTGGTGCCGCAGCGCGCCCTCCGAGCCGGTGATGCCGAAGGTGAAGCGGCGGTTGGCGGCCGTGTTGGCCACCGCGCTGACCGCCAGCGCGATCAGGTTCGCCACCTGCGGGTCGGTGAACGCGCGGGCGGCGACGAACAGCCCCAGGTAGAAGAGGGTGCTCAGGACACCGATCACCAGGAAGGACGGCAGCTGCCGCTTGACGGGCGGCGCCGTCTGCGGGGCCACCCCAGGATCGTCCGTGGAAAGCATGCGGGTTACCCGTTCATCCGGTCAGGCCAGCTCGTACACGACGGTCCGGCCGTTGTCGTAGACCTTGCTGGTGAGAGTGCCGAGCTGCGGTGACTCGGCGCCTGCCTTGCGGTCGACCACCAGGTACCGCACCTGGTGCTCCCGGCGCAGGCCGTCGAGCAGCTCCGCGGTCGGCTGGTAGATCGCGTTCTCGTTGCGCTGGAACAGCTCCTGGTCCCAGAACGGCCGCCCGGAGGCGACACCGCCGCCGCTCTGCGCGATCATGCGCGGCGCGTAGGCCCACCCCTCGATGAGCACCGAGCGCTCGGAGTACGCGCTGAGCCACTGGGAGCGGTAGTTGGTGCAGCGGTCGGTGGTGGTGTAGTTCTCCGGCTCCCAGCAGTGGCTGTTGGTCGCGATGACGTCCGCCGGGTCGCTGTGGGCCCGCACCCAGCGGGCCGCGTCGATCTGGCTCTGCGGCAGGATCCAGGTGCCGTCCCACACGTACTGCCGGGACTGCAGGAGGTCCAGTGCCGTCCCCGGGACGCCGACCGCGAGCGTCGCCGTGAGCAGGACGATCCCGCCCCGGCCGCGCAGCCGCGGCCAGACCCGGCCCGACCCCCACCACAGCAGGGCGCCGACCGCCGCGATCCCCGCCAGGACGACCGTCCCGCCGAGCACCGGCAGCAGCGGGGCGTACGGCTGCCAGGTGTCGTAGGCGCCGGCCGCCTTGGCCACCAGCTCGGCCCAGTCCCGGGTGTGGCGGTACATGCCCCAGGTGAGCCCGGCCACCAGGACGAGCACGCCGGCGGCCAGCAGGACCCTGGCCCGCACGGACAGCGCCGCCCGTTCCGCGGCCTCGCAGTAGCCCCAGGCCGCGAGCAGGGCGCCGAAGGGCGCCGAGGCGATGGTGAAGTAGCTGGAGTTGAAGCCGTTGACCACCAGGTAGGCGGCCGGGCCGGCCACGGCGCCGCCCAGCAGGAACCACTGCGCCGGCTCCAGGTTCAGCCGGCGGTGGCGGAACAGCGGGAGCGCGCCGGCCAGCCGGACCTGATGGGTGATCACGAACGCCGCCAGGGTGGCGACCACCACGGCCGCCTGCGCCACGGTGCCGCGCATCTGCGGCGCGTTGGCCCAGTACTGCTGGACGTTCCCGAAGGCCACGACCTCCAGGCCGTAGCTCTCGAAGTCGAAGATGACGGCGGTGGCGAAGAGCTGGGCGCCGGCGATGATCGCGCCGAGCCCGACCACCGTCCAGGGGATCCGGCGGCCGGTGACCAGCATCACCAGTCCGGCCAGCGCCAGGCCGGCCAGGGTCACCGGCAGCGAACTGGCCTTGGCGGCGCTGGAGGCCAGCGCGAACCCCGCCACCAGGACGAACGCTCCGCGCCCGAAGGCTGGCACCCGGCTTCCGTCCGCCGGCTCCTCCCCCGCGGCGTCCGGGCCGCCCTTGCGGCCGATCAGCGCACCGACCACACCGACCAGCGCCACCAGCAGCGGCTGGCTGTAGGTCAGGGACAGGCTCCCCCAGGACATCAGCCGGATCGGCGGGAAGCCGAAGGTCCAGGAGCTCACGTTGTTCGGGTAGGCCGCGGTGAACTCGCCCACCGCGAAGAACAGCAGCGCCGCCGCCGGGCCGGCCCACGCCCTGCCGCTGAGGCGCTGCGCCACCACCGCGATGATCAGCACGGTCAGCGCGCTGAGCGCCGGGACCATCAGCCGCATCGCCACCACCGGCAGGTCGATGTGGCCGACGAGGTCGGTCATCGCCATGTGCGCGAAGGTGAACCAGTGGTAGTGCAGCGGCTCGCCCGCCGCCTGCGGGAAGGTCGGCGGCATGTCGTGGGTGGCGCTGCCGGCGAGCGAGAGCATGTACGGCAGGTCGCCGAAGATCCGCGTCGAGTCGTCCGTCGGCAGCACCGGGAAACGGGCCAGGTTGGCCTCGTAGTAGTAGACGACGGTCAGCGCGACCGTGCCCGCCAGGGCCCAGGAGCGTCCGGCCGAGAAGGGCAGGTAGCCCCGTGGCCGCCAGTGCCGCCGCAGCCGGGGCACCAGCGCGAACGGGAGCACCACCGCCAGCGGCCAGAACGTCGCCACCGACTGGAGGCCCAGGCCGACCAGCACGGCCCAGGCCACCAGCTCCAGCACGAGGCCGGTGACCGCGCCGAACGCGAGGTCCTCCAGCAGCGTGTAGGGGCGGCGGCGCAGGCCCCGGAAGACCAGGGTGCCCGGCAGCAGCACGCCCCAGAGCGCGTAGAAGGTGTACCGGGCGATGTCGTTCACCGACGTGTCGGAGGCGAGCAGCGCCGCCACCAGCACGAGGTAGGCCGCGACGGCCGGGAGGAACCGCACCGCGGTCCGGCCGGGGGTGGCCGGCGCCGGGCCGTCGGTCGGCCCGCCCGGTCGGCGGGCGGGCCGGGAGGCGGCCACGGTCGTGTCGGTGCTGTCCAAGTTTCTCGTCTCTCTACCGGCCCGACCAGCGGTGCCTGGACTGTGCGCTAGCGGGCCGACGCGGAGGGCTCGGGCTGGGTCCGGACGTCGTCCGCGGCCGAGTCGTACCCGACGAAGTAGGCCGGGCGGGCCTGCGCGGCGGAGTAGATCCGGCCGACGTACTCGCCGAGCAGACCGATGCAGACGAGCTGGACCGCGCCGAGGAACAGCATGCCGACGAAGAGCGAGGACCAGCCGGGCACGGTCTCGCCCAGCGCGTACTCGACCGCGGTGTAGACGCCCAGCACGAAGCAGAGCACCAGGCTCACCAGGCCCAGCCAGGTGGCGAGCCGCAGCGGCGCCGCCGAGAAGTTGGTGATGCTGTCGATGGCCAGCCGGAGCATCTTGGAGAGCGGGTAGTGCGTCGAGCCGGCGACCCGCTCCTCCCGCACGTAGACGACCTCGCCGCTGGGGAAGCCCAGCCACGGCACCAGCAGCCGGTAGACCGGCTGGTGCTCGGGCATCGCCTTGAGCGCGTCGACGGCGGCCCGGCTCAGCAGGCGGAAGTCACCGGCCTGGTTGGGCATCTTCTTGCCGACCAGGCGGCGCATCAGCCAGTAGTACGCCCCGGCCGTGCGGCGCTTGAAGACGGTGTCGGTGCCGCGGTCGCCGCGCACGCCGTAGACGATGTCGAGGCCCTGCTCCTGGGCGAGCTGGAGCATCTCCGGGATCTTCTCCGGCGGGTCCTGCAGGTCGGCGTCGATGGAGACGACGTAGTCCCCGAAGGCGCGGTGGATGCCCGCGGTCAGCGCCGCCTGGTGCCCGGAGTTGCGCGCGAACCGCACGATCCGGAACTCCGGCCAGTCCTGGTGGACCTTCTGCATGATCGCCGGGGTGGCGTCGGTGCTGCCGTCGTCGATCCCGACGACCTCGTAGTCGATCCCCAGCCGGTCCAGGATCGGCCGCAGACGCTGAACGGTCAGGGGCAGCGCTTCCTGCTCGTTGTAGATCGGCATGACGACCGACAGCAACGGTGCCGGGGTGCCGGCCGCCTTGAGGTCGTGCCCTGCTGCGTTGAACATCGTTTCTCGCCTGTCCCCATGTTTCCAAGAACGATATGGCGGCACGGACCGACCGGGACGCCCCCACCAGCCGGACACCCTTCACCCACCGTGTCCGAAGGATCCGCGGACAGCAATGGGGGGAGCCCCAATGAGCGGCCAGAATAGCAGGCAGGCATGAAGCCATTCTCAACGACCGGAGGGTCGGCGGCGCGTTCGTCACGCCGACACGCCGAAGGGCCCCGCACACCTTGAGAAAGGTGTGCGGGGCCCTTCGGCTCGCCCGGTCGGACAGGCAGGTCAGAAGGTCAATTACTTGACGATCTTGGTGACCTGGCCGGCGCCGACGGTGCGGCCACCCTCACGGATGGCGAACTTCAGGCCCTCCTCCATGGCGACCGGCTGGATCAGCGCGACCGTCATGGCGGTGTTGTCGCCCGGCATGACCATCTCGGTGCCCTCGGGGAGGGTCACGACGCCGGTCACGTCCGTGGTACGGAAGTAGAACTGCGGGCGGTAGTTGTTGAAGAACGGGGTGTGGCGGCCACCCTCGTCCTTCGACAGGATGTAGGCCTGGGCCTCGAAGTCGGTGTGCGGGGTGACCGAACCCGGCTTGATGATGACCTGGCCGCGCTCGACGTCCTCGCGCTTGATGCCACGGAGCAGCAGACCGACGTTCTCACCGGCCTGGCCCTCGTCGAGCAGCTTGCGGAACATCTCGATGCCGGTGACCGTGGTGGTGGTCTTCTCGGTCTTGATGCCGATGATGTCGACGGTCTCGTTGACCTTGAGGATGCCGCGCTCGATACGACCGGTGACGACGGTGCCACGACCGGTGATCGTGAAGACGTCCTCGATCGGCATCAGGAACGGCTGGTCCACGGCGCGGGCCGGGGTCGGGATGTTCTCGTCGACCGCGTGCATCAGGCCGAGGAGCTTCTCGCCCCACTCCTTGTCGCCCTCCAGCGCCTTCAGCGCGGAGACGCGGACGACCGGCAGGTCGTCGCCCGGGAACTCGTACTCGGAGAGCAGCTCGCGGACCTCGAGCTCGACGAGCTCCAGGATCTCCTCGTCGTCCACCATGTCGGCCTTGTTCAGGGCGACAACGATGTAGGGGACGCCGACCTGGCGGGCCAGGAGGACGTGCTCCTTGGTCTGCGGCATCGGGCCGTCGGTGGCGGCGACCACCAGGATGGCGCCGTCCATCTGGGCGGCACCGGTGATCATGTTCTTGATGTAGTCCGCGTGACCCGGGCAGTCGACGTGGGCGTAGTGGCGCGCCTCGGTCTGGTACTCGACGTGCGCGATGGAGATGGTGATACCGCGCTGCCGCTCCTCCGGCGCCTTGTCGATCTGGTCGAACGGCGTGAAGGGGTTGATCTCCGGGTACGCGTCGTGCAGCACCTTGGTGATGGCCGCGGTCAGCGTGGTCTTACCGTGGTCGATGTGACCGATGGTGCCGATGTTGACGTGGGGCTTCGTCCGCTCGAACTTCGCCTTCGCCACTGAGTCCTCCTGAGGACAGTTCCTGTACGCCGTGCTGACGCCAGTTGGTCTTTGATCGGTTTTGGTGCGGGTTGTCCGGAGGACACCCCGTGCCGTCCCGCTGGTGGGGGGGCCGGAGGCCCCGGGAGGATCCGACCGGATCCTCCCGGGTTGCCTCCTAATAGCCTAAGGGTTGGTTATCGTCCCGAAAGTCGGGACGTCACTCGCCCTTGGCCTTCGCGATGATGTCGTCCGCCACGTTCCGCGGAACCTCGGCGTACGAGTCGAACTGCATCGAGTAGCTCGCGCGACCGGAGGTCTTGCTGCGCAGGTCACCGACGTAGCCGAACATCTCGGAGAGGGGCACCAGCGCCGTGACGACGCGGGCACCGTGACGCTCGTCCATGGACCGGATCTGGCCACGGCGAGAGTTGATGTCGCCGATCACGTCGCCCATGTAGTCCTCGGGCGTGGTGACCTCGACGGCCATCATCGGCTCAAGAAGGACCGGCTTGGCCTTCTTGGCGCCTTCCTTGAAGGCCATCGAACCGGCGATCTTGAACGCGAGTTCGGAGGAGTCGACGTCGTGCGCGGCACCGTCGAGCAGCTTCACGCGGACACCCTGGAGGGGGTAGCCGGCGAGGATGCCGAACTCCATGGCCTCCTGGCAGCCGGCGTCGACCGACGGGATGTACTCGCGCGGGACGCGGCCACCGGTGACCAGGTTGACGAACTCGTAGCCCTCGGCCTGCTCGAGCGGCTCGATCGCGATCTGCACCTTGGCGAACTGACCGGAACCACCGGTCTGCTTCTTGTGGGTGTAGTCGATGCGCTCGACCGCCTGGCGGATGGTCTCGCGGTACGCGACCTGCGGCTTGCCGACGTTGGCCTCGACCTTGAACTCACGGCGCATGCGGTCGACCAGCACCTCAAGGTGCAGCTCGCCCATGCCCGCGATGATGGTCTGGCCGGTCTCCTCGTCCGTGTTGACCTGGAAGGACGGGTCCTCCTCGGCGAGACGCTGGATGGCGACACCCAGCTTCTCCTGGTCACCCTTGGACTTGGGCTCGATCGCGACGCGGATGACCGGGGCCGGGAAGTCCATGGACTCCAGGATGACCGGGTTCTTCTCGTCGGACAGCGTCTCACCGGTGGTGGTCTGCTTCAGGCCCATGACGGCGATGATGTCGCCGGCGCCCACCGAGTCGATCTCCTCACGCTTGTTCGCGTGCATGCGGTAGATCTTGCCGATGCGCTCCTTCTTGCCCTTGACGGCGTTCAGCACCGAGGTGCCGGACTCCAGGCGGCCCGAGTAGACCCGGACGAAGGTGAGCTTGCCGAGGTGCGGGTCCGACATGATCTTGAACGCGAGCGCGGCGAGCGGCTCGTCGTCCGAGGCCTTGCGGGAGATCTTGACGGTGTCGTCGCCCGGCTTGGTGCCCTCGATGGACTCGATGTCCAGCGGGGACGGCAGGTACTTGACGACGGCGTCGAGCAGGGGCTGGACGCCCTTGTTCTTGAACGCGGTGCCGCAGAAGATCGGGGTGAACTCCGAGTTCAGCGTGCCCTTGCGGATCGCCGTCTGCAGCAGCTCGACCGGGATGTCCTCGCCCTCCAGGGCGAGTTCCATGATCTCGTCGCTGACGTTCGACACGGTGTCGATCAGCGCCTCGCGGTACTCGTCCGCCTGCTCCTGCAGCTCGGCCGGGATGTCGACGATGTCGTACATCTCGCCCTTGGCGGCCTCGGCCGACCAGACCAGCGCCTTCATGCGGACCAGGTCGACAACGCCCTGGAAGTCCGACTCGGCACCGATCGGCAGCTGCATGACCAGCGGGGTCGCGCCGAGGCGGTCCACGATGGTCTGGACGCAGAAGAAGAAGTTGGCGCCCGTGCGGTCCAGCTTGTTGATGAAGCAGATGCGCGGGACGCCGTAGCGGTCAGCCTGCCGCCACACGGTCTCGGACTGGGGCTCGACACCGGCGACACCGTCGAACACCGTCACGGCACCGTCGAGGACGCGCAGCGAACGCTCCACCTCGACGGTGAAGTCGACGTGACCCGGGGTGTCGATGATGTTGATGGTGTGGTCGGCATCGTCGACGGTCCAGTGACAGGTCGTCGCGGCCGACGTGATCGTGATGCCGCGCTCCTGCTCCTGCTCCATCCAGTCCATGGTGGCAGCGCCATCGTGGACCTCACCGATCTTGTACGACACACCGGTGTAGAACAGGATCCGCTCGGTGGTGGTGGTCTTGCCCGCGTCGATGTGCGCCATGATCCCGATGTTGCGGACCTTGGCGAGGTCAAGGGAGGTTGCAGCCATGGTGGCTCGTTCTCTCTCTGTCTAGTGACGGGGTACGGACTACCAGCGGTAGTGCGCGAAGGCCTTGTTGGACTCGGCCATCTTGTGGGTGTCCTCGCGACGCTTCACGGAAGCGCCCAGGCCGTTGCTGGCGTCGAGGATCTCGTTCATCAGGCGCTCGGTCATGGTCTTCTCGCGACGGGCGCGCGAGTAGCCGACCATCCAGCGCAGCGCCAGGGTGCTGGCGCGGCCCGGACGGACCTCGACCGGAACCTGGTAGGTCGCGCCACCGACACGGCGGGACTTGACCTCGAGGGCCGGCTTGACGTTCTCCAGCGCGCGCTTCAGCGTCACGACCGGGTCCGAGCCGGTCTTCTCACGGACGCCCTCAAGGGCGCCGTAGACGATCCGCTCGGCGGTGGAGCGCTTGCCGTGCAGCAGGATCTTGTTGACCAGCTGGGTGACGACCGGGGAGCCGTAGACCGGGTCGATGATGACCGGGCGCTTCGGGGCGGGGCCCTTACGAGGCATTCTTACTTCTCCTTCTTGGCGCCGTAGCGGCTGCGGGCCTGCTTGCGGTTCTTGACACCCTGGGTGTCGAGCGAACCGCGGATGATCTTGTAGCGGACACCAGGAAGGTCCTTCACACGACCACCGCGAACCAGCACGATGGAGTGCTCCTGCAGGTTGTGGCCCTCGCCCGGGATGTAAGCGGTGACCTCGATCCCGCTGGTGAGGCGCACACGGGCGACCTTGCGGAGAGCCGAGTTCGGCTTCTTCGGGGTGGTCGTGTACACACGCGTGCAGACCCCACGGCGCTGCGGGGAACCCTTCAGCGCGGGAGTCTTGTTCTTCTCGACCTTGTCCTGCCGGCCCTTTCGGACCAGCTGCTGGATCGTAGGCACCGTTTCTCCGTTTTCTGTGTGCCAAGGCTTGGTGGAACTAACCTGCGGTGATTCCCTCGCACACGGCCCCGTGGTCGACCCACGCGGTCGGGTGTGTTGGGTTTTTTCCGGCACGGAATCCCGTGGGCTGATGTACAGCGACGGCGCTCTACGCGCGGCGCGCTGGGAGGCGCTCCGGCTCGGCGCGGCGACCGGTGTGCATGCACGCACAAGGACCCGGGGACACCCCAGGCACAAGGTCAGAGCGTACCTAGCGCATCGGGCGCGGTCAAAACAAATGCAACGCCGCAGGTGACGGCCGTCGGCCGGGTGTCGCCCGGGTGTCCCGCGCGCGGCCGCCCGGTGTCAGGTCGTCCTCCTGCCGCTCTACCACACCCGGGAGGCCGCCGCCACCGCAACGGCCCCCGACGGCGCGCCGGGAGTCAGCCGAACAGGGCCACCGTGGTCATGATCAGCACCCAGAAGGCGATCGACAGCCAGCCGAAGACGATGCCGGTGACGGCCATGCCGTCCCCGTCCTCGTTGCGCTCCGCGGCCTGCCGGCGCCCGATGTGGCCGGTGATCACCGCCGGCACCCCCAGCAGGCCGCCGGTCGGCACGCAGAGCAGGCCCAGCACCAGCGAGGTCACCGCGACGGCGTTGGTCCGGCGCGGCGGCGGCGGGGCCAGGAAGGTCGGCGGCACGGGCGCGACGACCGGACCGGCCATCGACGGCGCCACCATCTGCGGGGCCACCATCGGCCCGGCCGGCAGGTCGGCGACCAGGCGGGCCAGCTGGCCGTAGGTCTGCGCGCCGCTCGCCGCCTCGAACCGCTCGCCGTACTCGGTGGCGCTCAGCCGGCCCTCGGCGAACGCGGCCTTCAGCACGTCCACCGTCCGCTCGCGGTCCGCGGTCGCCGCGCGCATCGCCGACTGCGGCATCGCGGCGTGGTGCGCCGCGTGGTGCGGCGCGGGCGGCATCCCCGGGACGGGCGGCACGGACGCGGGCGGCTTCGCCGTCCCGTAGCCCTGCTCACCCCATGGCTGAACGGCCATCCGCCACCTCCCGGTACCCCCGCGCGACCACGGTCCCACCCCGCCCACTCGACTCTCATAGTGCAGGACGAACGGGCGTCCTGAGTAGTTGCCGAATCCGCGGATCGGTCGCCCTTTCGCGGGAAATCCCGCGACGGCCCGGCCTCCGCCCGGCCCCGCCGGCCGCCCCGCTCACCCGTTTGGCGCAGACACACCCGGGGCATCGCCACAGGAGACAGGCCCGGCCGGACGGTGGCAGGCTGTCGTCGGGGCCCGTGTCGATCATGGAACCTGCACCGCCCCCGACCGGTCCGACCACCAGTGGAAAGAGCCGCCATGCAGGCGTCAGCGCCGCCGCCGTCCCCCGTTCCCGCCGCCCCCGCGCCCTCGGCCGTCTCCATCCGGGGGCTGTGGAAGCACTTCGGCACCCAGGCCGCCGTCGCCGGGCTCAGCCTGGAGCTGCCGGCCGGCGCGTTCATCGGACTGGTCGGTCCCAACGGCGCCGGCAAGACCACCACCCTGTCGATGGTCACCGGACTGCTCCGGCCCGACCAGGGCACCGTGCTCATCCACGGCGCCGACGTCTGGGCCGACCCGGTCGCCGCCAAGGCCCGGATCGGCATCCTCCCCGAGGGCCTGCGCATGTTCGAGCGGCTCAGCGGCCGTGAACTGCTCCAGTACAACGGACGGTTGCGCGGCCTGCCCGGCGCCGAGGTCGACCGCCGGGCCGAGGAACTGCTCGCCGTCCTCGACCTCGCCGGCCACGCCGACAAACTGGTCGCCGACTACTCCACCGGCATGCGCAAGAAGATCGGCCTCGCCGCCGCGCTGCTGCACAACCCGGACGTGCTGTTCCTCGACGAGCCCTTCGAGGGCGTCGACCCGGTCTCCGCCCAGACCATCCGCGGCGTGCTCAAGCGCTACGCGGCGGCCGGCTCCACCGTCGTCTTCTCCAGCCACGTCATGGAGCTGGTCGAGCAGCTCTGCGACTGGGTCGCCGTCGTCAGCACCGGCCGGGTCGTCGCCCAGGGCCCGCTCGACACCGTCCGCGGCGGGCGCAGCCTGCACGAGGCGTTCCTGGAGCTGATCGGCGTCCGTGAGGACGACGGCCAGGCACTCGGCTGGCTCGGCGGGGGCGACCGGTGAGCACCCCCACCGCGCCCGCGCACCCCGGCCTGCCGGACGGCCCTCCCGACGACCGGACGGTGGTCCGCACCCTCGTCTCCCTCAAACTCCGGCTGCTCCGCAACGGCCTGCGCCGCAGCCGCGGCCGTGCCGTCCTCTACGCGCTCGGCACCGTCCTCGGCCTGCTGTTCGCCGGCGGGATCGCGCTCGCCCTGGCCATGCTGGAGCACGCCGTCGACTCCGGCTCCGCCGGTGACGCGGGCGTCGTCCTCACCGGCGCGCTCACCGTCGGCTGGGCCGCGATACCGCTCTTCCTCTTCTCCAGCGACGAGAGCGCCGACCCGACCCGGCTCACCATGCTGCCGCTGCGGCCCGGCCCGCTGCTGCGCGGCTCCGTGCTCGCCGCCCTGCTCGGGCCCGGGCCGCTGGTCAGCCTGGTCCTGCTCACCGGCGCCGCGCTGTCCGGCGCCGCCGGCGGCGCCTCGGCGGCGGCCGGGGTGGTCGGGGTGCCGCTCGCCGTGCTCACCGTCGTCGTGCTCTCCCGCTCCGTCGCCGCCGGCAACGCCCGGCTGCTCTCCAGCCGGCGCGGCAAGGACTTCGCGATCTTCGGCGGCCTGCTCTTCGCGCTGCTGGTGCAGATCGCCAACGTCGGCTCGCAGAGCATCTTCGGCAAGCCCGGCACCGACGGCCTCGACCTCGAACCGCTCGCCCCGATCGCCTCGGTGCTGCGCTGGATCCCGCCGGTCTCCGCCGTCGACGCCGTCCGCACCGCCGGCGAGGGCCGGTACCCGCTCGCGCTGCTCCAGCTCGCCGCGACCGCCGCGCTGCTCGTCCTGCTGCTGCGCTGGTGGCGGAGCAGCCTGCAGCAGCTGATGGTCACCGCCGACGCCTCCACGGTGGAGGTGGTGCGCGGCGTCCAGGAGCCGGGACGCCGCTGGCGCTTCCTGCCGGACGGCCGGGCCGGCGCCGTGATGCAGCGTCACCTGCGGTACGCCTGGCGCGAGCCGCGGGCCAAGGCCGCCGTCTTCACCAGCATCGGCATGACGCTGGTGATCTGCGTGCTGTCGATCGTCCAGGGCTGGTCCACGGTCTACCTGGTGGCGATGACCGGGATGTTCCTCGGCCTGCAGATGCTCAACCTGTTCGGCATGGACGGCTCCGCGTTCTGGATGGTCGCCGCCACCCTGCTCACCCCCGCCGACGCCCGCGACGAACTGCGCGGCCGCGCGTTCGCCCTGCTCTCCTACGCCGTCCCGGTCACCCTGGTGCTCGCCGTCGTCCTCGCCGCCGCCTCCGGCGACTGGTCCGGCCTGCCCGCCGCCGTCGGCCTCGCCTCCGCCCTGCTCGGCAGCGGCATCGCCATCGGCGCCGTGCTCAGCGTGCTCGCGCCGTACACCATGCCCGCCGACAACAACCCGATGCGCAACGCCGCCCCCGGCCAGGGCGGCCTGGTGATGCTCAACAGCTTCGGCTCGATGTTCGGCAGCGTCGTCGTCGCCTCCCCCGCCATCGGCTACCTCGCCTGGGCCCTCGCCGCCGGCGCCCCCACCTGGCCCCTCCTCCTCGCCGGCCCGCTCTACGGCGCCGTCATCGCCACCCTGGGCCTGCGCCTCGCCGCGGGCCGGCTGCTGGAGCGGCTCCCGGAGATCCTCGCCAAGGCCGTGGAACGCTGAGCGACTGCGGGAGCGGGAAGTCGGCCCCGTCGACTTCCCGCTCCCGTGCCCGCCCGGGGAGGGGGTGGCCGCCCCGCGCTCGGAGCGAGCGAGGGGCGGCCGGGGTGAGCCCAGGACGCGGAGCGGGAGGCCGGAGCCCGGCACCACAGCGGGTGACCGGGCGCGGTCCGGCATCATGGGTGGGAGGTACGGGACCCGGAGGTAGGCGGCGTGGGCAGGCGGAAGCAGGGCGGCGGCGGCAGCGGTGAGGACGCCGGGGCGCTGCTGGAGTCGGCGGTGTGGCTGGTGGTGACGGCTCCGGAGGAGGAGCTGGACCTCTCGCTGGACACCGGGGCCTCCTCGCTCGCGGCCTCCGCCGGCCGGTGGCCGGCGGTGAGCCGGGCGGTGCTGGGGTACGCGGACACGGCGGTCGGCCGGTGCTGGTCGGCCGGGTGGCGGCCGGCGGACCTGGTGCGGGTGGTGCGCCGCGAGCTGAAGCCGGTGCACCTGGCGCTCGCCGTGGACCTGATCGCCGCCGAGGCCCGCCGCTACCCCGCCGCCGCCACCGACCGCCGCTGGCAGGAGCAGCTGCGCGAGCTGGAGGCGGAGGTGTGGTGGACCTCCGACGAGGCGTACCTCCCCGCGTTCGCCCACCGCCACCGCCTGGACCGCTTCGCCCTCGCCACCGCGCTGCTGGAGCTGCTGCGCAGCTGGGGCCGGCTGCCCCCGATCGCCCCCGTGGGCCCCGCGCCGGGCCGGACGCCGCACCGGGAGCCCGGCCCGCGCCGCCCGGTGACCGGCGAGCCGCGGATGCTCCCGCGGATCCGCGCCCTGCTGGCGAAGGCGGAGTCCACCGACTTCCCCGAGGAGGCCGAGGCGCTGACCGCCAAGGCCCAGCAGCTGATGGCCCAGCACAGCATCGACGAGGCCCTGCTCGCCGTCGACGGCGCCGACCCGCACGCGCCGGGCGCGCTGCGGATCGGCGTGGACAACCCGTACGAGGGCCCGAAGACGATGCTGCTGGACGCGGTCGCGGCCGCCAACCGCTGCCGCGTCGTGTGGGCGAAGGAGTTCGGCTTCTGCACCGTGATCGGCTTCGACGCGGACCTGGACGGCGTCGAGCTGCTCTACACCTCGCTGCTGGTGCAGGCGACGCACGCGATGCAGCAGGCCGGTGCCCGCCAGCACCTGGACGGCGCCTCCCGCACCAAGGCGTTCCGGCAGTCCTTCCTGGTGGCGTACGCCGCGCGGATCCGCGAGCGGCTCGCCGAGGCGACCGAGCGGACGACCAGCGACGCCGCGGCCGGCCGGCACCTGCGCGAGGACGGCACGGCGGAGCAGCTGGTCCCGGACGCCCGGCTGCTGCCGGCCCTGAAGGCGCGCACCGAGGCGGTGGACCAGGAGGTGGACCGGTTGTTCCCCAAGCTGGTGTCGCAGCGCGTGCGGGTGAGCGACGGCGAGGGCTGGGCGGCGGGCCGCGCGGCGGCGGACCGGGCGTCCCTGCGCGGCGGATCCGGCGAGATCGACCGCTGAGATCCGGGCGCCGGGATCCGGGGTTCCGCCCCGGCCGCCTGGTAGAACAGGTCGTGGGGGCGGGAACTACCGAGGGGCGGGCGAGCAGTGACGAGTACGGGGACGGGGTACCGGGACCGGGTGCGCGGGGCGCTGCTCGGCGGCGCGGTCGGCGACGCGCTGGGCTGGCCGGTGGAGTTCCTGCAGCTGGAGCAGATCCGCGAGCGCTTCGGCCCGGACGGCGTGACGGGCCTGCCGGGCGGCGGCCTGGTCGCCGAGGTGACCGACGACACCCAGATGACCCTGTTCACCGCCGAGGGCCTGATCCGGGGCTTCGTCCGCGGCTGGTCGGGCGGCGGCGGTTCGGTGCCGGAGGCGGTGCACGGCGCGTACCGGCGGTGGCTGCTCACCCAGCAGCAGGGCGCGCCGGACCGTGAGCCGCTGCCCCGTCCGTACGACGGCTGGCTGCTGCGCGAGCCGTTCCTGTACGCGCAGCGGGCGCCGGGCAACGCGTGCCTGACCGGGGTGCAGTACCACCCGGTGTTCGAGCCTCCGGTGGCGCTGGGGCAGCCGGGGCCGATCAACGCGCACTCCAAGGGCTGCGGCACGGTGATGCGCTCGGCGCCGTTCGGCCTGGCCCGGCTGGGGGTGGAGCAGTCGTTCGGGCTGGCCGCGCAGTGCGCGCAGCTGACCCACGGGCATCCGACCGGCTATCTGGCGGCAGGCGCGTTCGCGGCGTTGGTGGAGCGGCTGGCGGCCGGGACGGAGCCGTGGGCGGCGGTCGGCGAGACGGTGGAGCAGACCCGGGAGTGGCGGGCGTCGAAGGAGACAGTGCAGGCGCTGGCCCGGGCGGTGCGGGTGGCCCAGGAGTCCGAGCCGTCGGCGGAGGCGGTGGAGCAGGTGGGGCTGGGCTGGATCGCCGAGGAGTGCCTGGCGATCGCGGTGTACTGCCTGCTCGCGGCGGCCGGCGGGCCGGAGCCGGCCCGTTCGGCGCTGCTGCTGTCGGTGAACCACTCCGGGGACAGCGACTCGACGGGCGCGGTCTGCGGCAACCTGGTCGGCGCGGCGTACGGCGCGAGCGCGCTGCCGGCCGCCTGGACGCAGGCGGTGGAGGGCCGGGAGGCGCTGCTGCGCACGGCGGACGACCTGCTGGTGCTGTTCGGCAGCCGCGAGCCGGGCCACCCGGCGCTCGGGGACCGCTACCCGGCCGGGTGACGGTCCCCGCTACTTCGCCGCCGGGTCGGTGACCTGGCCGAGGAAGAGCGGCCGGCCGGTGGCGGTGTCCCGGATCAGGAAGAGGAACGGCCGGTCGATGTGCAGTTCGACGGGGCCGACCGGCACCGGCGCGGCCATCACCCCCACCCCGACGCCGCTGCCGGCCGCGGCGACCGTGCCCTGCTCGTCGACCTGCACGGTGGCCTTCTGCACCACCGTGCCGATGGTGAGACCCCCCTCGGCGCCCGGTCCGGGGATGCCGGAGAGGTCGGCCCCCGGGCCGAAGGCGGCCCGCACGCCGAGGCCCCGCAGGGCGGGGGTGAGCTCGTTCGCCGTGTCGAACCGGAACTTCGGCAGGGTGAGGTCGACGGCCCGCGGGGCGAGCGCGCCGAGGATCCGGTCCAGCTCCGGCTGGTCCAGGCCCGTGCGGAAGGCCTCGAAGCCGCCCTGGGCGGGCACCACCAGGTCCATCGCCAGCGTGCCGCCCGCGTACGGGAGTTCGACGGCCTGCCAGGGCTGGCCGAGGATGCCGCCGGAGCCGTCGGCGTAGCGCAGGGTGCCGGTCCTGGCCATGGTGGGGACGCCGGCCTCGGTGCCGTCGAGGCGGTGGAACGGCCGGGCGCTGGTCCTCCCGGCCTTGAACGGCTCGGCCCAGTCGGCCTTGAGGTAGAGCGCGTCGGTGAGCGCCAGCCGGGTGTCCGGGTTGAGCTGTCCCACGCCGAAGAGGTCCTTGATCCGGCCCTCGGTGGCCTTCTCGACGGCGCCGTTGACGGCTTTGCGGGCGCCCTCCGGGTCCTTGCGGAAGTCGGCGGTGTGCACGCCGGTGTCGAAGGCGGCGGCCAGCACGCCGAGGTAGTGCAGGTCGATCGGGTAGTCGCGCTGGGCCCAGAGGTCGTCGGACTGCCGCAGCACGGGCCCGCCCTCGGCGGTGGCCGTCGCGGGGCGGTTCAGGGCGCCGGTGGCGAGCGCGTACTGCTCGGGGGTCAGTTCGGTGTGCAGCGCCGCGGCGAGTTCCCCGGCGGTGGTGCCCCGGGCTCCGGGCAGCACCATGGCGAGCGCGGTGGCCAGGCCGGACGGCGAGAGCACCAGGTTGCCGCCGCCCGCGGCGGGGTCGGCGGCGAGGGCGCGCAGCAGGTCGAGGCCGAACGCGCCGGTGGCCGTGGCGGTGGCGGCGCGCTGGGCCGGGTCCGCGGGCGGCAGCGTCACCGGGTCGGCCCGGACCACGGCCGTGCTGCCGCCGGAGGAGCCGCAGGCGGTGAGCAGGGCCGCGCAGCAGAGCAGGAGCAGCGCCGGGCGGCGGGTGCGGACGGACGTCGGGGGCATGGCCGGCCTCGCCTCTCGGGTCACGGTGCGGGCCGGTGCCCGCGCCTGGGTGCCGGTTGGACGCGGCGGGTCCGGGACCGGTTCCCCGGGCCGCCGGCTCCTTGTGCCATGATCGTTCGCCGTGCGGCCGTGAAGGGGCCGGACCGACGATCGGGGGGATCGATGAGCAGGCTCGCCTGCCCGCAGTGCGGTGCGATCGACCAGGTACGGAGCGTGCCGAGCGTCTTCGAGTCGCAGACCAGCACCTACACGGGGCGCAGCACCGGCTACTCCTCCGGTGTGGCCTACGCCAGCGGGGTCGGGATCGTCCCGACCTTCGGCAGCACCACGACCTTCGTCTCCGGCTCCTCCAGCAGTCTGCTGGCCGACCAGCTGGCCCCGCCGCCCGCGCCCCTGCTGGCCGCGCCCCGCAACGGCTGCGCGATCAGCGCGATGTTCGGGCTGGCCGTCGGCGCCCTCTTCCTGTCGACGATCGTCTCGATCTCCACCAGCGGCCAGGAGAACAGCGGCCGCGACGCGGTGATCCTCCTGGCCGTGCTGGCGACGCCGTTCCTGCTGACGGCGGTGGGCCTGCTGATCGGGCGCGGCCGCTTCCGCCGCCGGGCCCGGCGGGAGTTCGAGGCGTACGCGGCGGTGCACCCGTCGCTGGTCACCGCCTGGCAGTCGAGCTACCTCTGCCGGCGGTGCCACGTGGCGTTCCTTCCGGACGGCGCGCTGGGGCTGGACCTCGGCAGCGCCGCCGTGGTGCCGGTCCCCCGGTTCCCGGACCTGGTCGCCTTCGTCGCCGGGCGCCTGCGCGGCGTCTAGCGCGCCCCGGGCCCGGGCCCGGGGCGTCCGCTACACCTCGACCAGCAGGTCCTTCAGTCCGCGGATCACGTAGCCCGGCTGCCACTCGGGCTCGCGGACCAGCCGCAGGCCCGGGGCGCGCCGCAGCAGGGTGCCGTAGGACTCGGTGAGCTCCAGCCTGGCGAGCGGGGCTCCCAGGCAGAAGTGGATTCCGGCGCCGAAGGTGATGTGCGGGTTGTCGGTGCGGCCGAGGTCGAGGCGGTCGGGGTCGGCGAAGCGCTCGGGGTCGCGGTTGGCGGAGCCGAAGAGCAGGGCGACCTCGGAGCCGCGCGGAACGGTGACGCCGTGGACCTCGATGTCCTCCAGCACCCAGCGCTCGAACATCTGCAGCGGGGTGTCCCAGCGCATCAGCTCCTCGACGGCGGTGGGCAGCAGGGCGTCGGTGTCGGCGCGCAGCCGGGCCAGCTCCCCGGGGTTGCGGAAGAGCGCCCACCAGCCGTTGCCGGTGGTGTTGACGGTCGCCTCGTGGCCGGCGTTGAGCAGCAGCACGCAGGTGGAGATCATCTCCTGCTCGCTGAGCGCGTCCGAGCCCTCCTGGGCCTGGATGAGCGCGCTGACCAGGTCCTCGCCGGGGGTGGCCCGGCGCTCGCGGATGAGGGCGCGCAGGTAGTCGGAGAACTCGGTGCTCGCGGTGACGGCCCGGCGGGCGGCGTCCTCGGTCGGGTTGAGTTCGAACATCCCGGTGATGTCGCGGGACCACGGGCGCAGCAGGTGCCGGTCGGACTCCGGGACGCCGAGCATCTCGGCGATCACCGCGACCGGCAGCGGCTCGGCGACGGCGGCGATGAGGTCGCCGCCGCCGTCCGCGAGCAGGCCGTCGACGAGTTCCCCGGCGAGCCGGCGGACGGTGGGGCGCAGACCCTCGACCATGCGCGGGGTGAAGGCCTTGGAGACCAGGCGGCGGATCCGGGTGTGGTCCGGGGCCTCCAGGTCGAGCAGGCCGTTGTCGTTGAGGGTGTGGAACGGCTCGTGCGCCGGGTCGGGCTCGGGGCGGCCGAACTCCTGGTGGCTGAACCGGTGGGTGTAGGTGCGGCCGAGCCTGCGGTCCCGGAGCAGCGCGCTGACGTCCTCGAAGCGCGAGACCAGCCACTGGTCGGTGGGTTCGAAGTACGTCACGGGGGCCTGCTCGCGCAGGGTGGCGTACGCGTCGTAGGGGTGGGCCACGAACGCCGCCGACCAGGGGTCGAACTTCGCCGTCGTCGTCATCGGTCGATCACTCCAGGCCATGAGGGGGGAGCCGGAAGGATCATCGTACGCATGCGCTCCGTCCGGCCCCCGGTCCCGGTCGGCCGGCCCCCGTCAGCCGGCCCCCGTCAGCCGGGCCGCTTCAGCCGGATGCTCCCCCGGGCCGGTCCCCGGCCGTCGAACAGCCGCTCGTCCTCCGGCCGCGCCGGGCGCGGTGGCGGCGGGGGGACACCCGGCGCGAGCGGAATGCTGCCGCGGCCGCCGAGCGCCAGCAGCCAGGCGGTCAGGTCCGGCCGGCTCCCGTACGGGCCGTCGGCCTGCTCCCAGACCCGCCGGACCATCGCCAGCGGCCGGTCCGCCAGCAGCCCCGGCAGCGGCTCCAGCCTCGCGCCCGGCGCGACGTACGGGTCCTGCGCCAGGATCCGGCCGATCAGCAACGCCGCCTTGTAGCGGTCGCTGTCCACCGAGGCCGCGCTGCCGTGCGGGGAGCGCGGGTCCGCCCAGTTGGGCGTGTCCGCCTGCTCCAGCACCGGGGCGGCGCCGACCCGGCGGATGCCGTCGCAGTCCAGCAGGTGCACCGCCGGCTCGGGCCGCACCGTCCAGAGCACATTGGCGTGCGAGAGGTCCCCGATCACCAGGCCCCAGCGGTGCAGCCGGTCGATCAGGCCCACCAGCTCCAGCAGCAGCGCCGTCCGCTGCTCCGCGTCCGGGCGGACGATGCCCTGGGTGGCCGACTTCTCCGGGTAGAGCAGGTACTGCGCCTCGGTGAGCTTGCGGGTGCCGGCCGCCGTCTGCCAGGTCATCGCCGGCGGGGCCTCCCGCATCAGGAAGCCGACGCAGCGCGGGCCGTCCGTCACCCGGCAGAGCGGCCAGGCCGCCTGGGCGTCCAGCCGCTCCCGGTCGGCCTGCGGCAGGCCGAGCCGCAGGGCGACCAGCGCGGTCAGCGCCCCGCCGTTGACCCGCCCGGCCTCCAGGTAGCGCTTGAACAGCAGGCCGGGGTAGCCGACGAGGCGCTGCACCCGGCCCTGGCCGCCCCGGCCGGCCTCGTCGCCGAGGGGCAGCAGCGCCAGGTCCGCGTCCCCGCCCGTGGCCAGCGCGGTGGCGATGTCCGGCACGCTCACGGGGCGGCCTCCCAGAGGCAGACGACCGAGCGGTCGTCGTCGTAGCTGCGCACCCGGACCTGGGTCTGCCAGAGGAACTCCGCGAGCCCGGGCACCGCGCTGCCCCAGCGCTCGCCGAGCCAGCCCTGCAGCTCGGGCTCCTTGAGCAGCGGGAGCGCGAGCCCGTCGGTGCAGAGCACCAGCAGGTCGCCGGGGCGGGTGTCGGTGATCAGCCGGGCCCGGGCGTGCTCGTAGGCCTCGGGCAGGCAGTCGGTCCTGGTGCTGATCAGGGCACCGCCCTCGCCGGCCTCGGCCGCTTCGAGGTTCTGCCAGCCGCCCCCGCGCAGGCGCAGCAGTCCGCCGTCGCCGACCGAGACGAAGCCCCGGAACGGCACGGCCGGGTCGGCCGGCACCAGCAGGGCCCGCAGGGTCGTGGAGTAGGACTTCGGCGGGCGGCCCTCCTTTCGGGCCTCCTCGGCGAGCTGGTCGGCGGCCTCCGCGATGAGCCGGCTGGTCAGGCTGGCGAAGTCGAGCTCGGCGCCGGAGCGCAGGAAGGCCAGCAGGGTCTCCGCCTTCTGCGCGACCTGCCGGGTGAGCATCCGGAGGATCCCGTGCGAGCCGTGGTGGGAGTGCGACTGGGAGCCGACGCCGTCGGCCACCGCGACCAGCAGCAGCTCGCCGGTCCGCACGACCAGGACGGCGTCCTGGCGGCACTCGGCCGCGTAGCGGTGCCCGTCGCCGCGCACGGAGGCGGCGCGGACGGTGACCGGGCCGAATCGCCCGCCGTCCACCACGGTGTCGGGCAGCAGGGCGCCGAAGAGGTCGCCGCCCGGGACGGCGGGGATGTCGGTCGGCTCGGCGGGGTAGGCGGGGGCCTTGCGGCCGATGTGGTCCAGCGGGCCGGGCTCCCGGAACGAGGGCGGCCGCACGACCCCGCCGGGGGCGGTGGCGGCCCCGGTGGGGACGGCCCCGGCGGGCGGGACCGGGGCGGTGACGGCCCCGGCGGCGGGCGCCACGACGGCCGGGCCGTCGGCACCGTGCGGCTCGCGGACCGCCGACGGCCCCGGGCCGATCGGGCGCGGCAGGAACCCCTCCGGCACCACCGGCCCGGAGACCACCGGCCCGGGAACCACCGGCCGCGACGCCTGCGCCGGGGCGTCGGCCCGGGCCGGGGCCGTCGTCTCCGGGCCCCAGCCGTGCTCGTACACGGAGGCCGCGAGGTCGATCGGGTCCTCCTTGCGGCTCGGCGCGTGCTCCGGCCCGGGCTCCTGGGCGTGGCCGGCCGGCAGCTGGTTGTCGTACGCGTTCATCCGGCGGCCCGGCCTCAGAGCTTGTCGAGCGAGACGGAGGTGAAGCCGGGCACCTGGTCGTCGACCTGGAGGCTCATGCCCTGGCCGGCCTCGGTCGCCCCGCTCACCGAGCGGACGATCGAACGGGTCAGGCTGGCCGCGAACTCCCGCAGCGCGACGGCCGGGTTGGCCGTCCCCTCGTCCTGCATGAACGCCTTGAAGGTGGCGACCCGCGCGATCACGCTCCGGTCGGCCTGGCCGATGCCGAAGGCGATGATGTGCGGCCGGAAGGCGGCGGCCAGCAGGTCCTGGTAGGGCTGGTCCCAGTCGGAGTCGGTCGGCACGCCGTCGGAGAGGAAGAAGACCACCGGGCGGTAGACGTCGTGACCGTCCGCCTTGAGCGCCTGCACGTCCCGCTCGATCGCCTGGCGCAGCAGGGTGAAGGCGTTGCCGAAGGAGGTCAGGCCGGAGGCCTCCAGGGCGGGCAGCTCCTCCAGGTCGCTCAGGTCGACCAGCGGCTGGAGCTCGTGGGCGTCGGTGGAGAAGCCGATCAGCCCGAACCGGGTCTTGTCGGCGATGGTCGGGTTGGTGCTGATCTCCTGGTGGAGGTCGAACAGGGCCTTGTTGAGGGTGTCGATGTCGGCGCTCATCGACCCCGATTCGTCGCACACGGCGTAGAACGGGAGGATCTGCACTGCTCTTCTCCTTCGATTGGCAGGGCGTTGGCGGTCAGCCGGTGTAGAAGTAGATCTCCAGCGAGGCGTGCCGGGGGTTGTCCGCGAGCGAGATGAAGTCCCGGGTGGTGGTGCCCCGGAACATCTCCGGACGGGCCTGCGCGAGCAGGCCGTTGACGGTGTGGGCGTAGGCCTGGCCGACGCCCGGGTCGCGGTTGCTGCCGAAGGTGAGGACGACGGCCGCCTGCCGGCCCGCGTACCGCTCGGTGGCCGCGCGGATCTGGGCGGTCAGCCCGGCCGTGTCCGAGGCCTCCCCGGAGACGTCGACGGTGACCGGGTCGTGCTCGACGCCGCGCGGCCCGGCCGGGGTGGGCGTGGTGGTGGGCGTGGCGGCGGTGGTGGCGCTCGTCTCCGCGGTGGCGGTGGCGGTAGGCGTGACGACGGCCCGCCGGGCGGCCACCGGGTCGCCCTGGTCGCCCATCGCGACCAGGGCGAGCACGAGCAGCATGTCGGCGAACAGCCAGCCGGCCAGGTGCACGCCCCGGGCTCGCGGCCGCCGTGCCGTCCGGAACCGGCCCCTCATCGGCCCGGCCCCTGCCCCTGCCCCGGTACCGGCACCTCGTCGAGTTCCAGCAGCGTCAGGTCGCCGTCCTCGACGGCCGGGCCGGCGGCGGCCGCGCCGGTGCCCCGGGAGCGGGCGGCGCCGGCGTCCGGGCCGGGGCCGGAGGCCGTCTTCACCATGACGATGCCCGCCCCGTCGCGGTGTCCGCCCAACGGTGCGCCCGGCGACCCGCCCGGCGCGGGCGTCCCCAGGCGCTCGGCCGCCGCGGTGGCCGCCGAGGCCGCCGCCGCGACCCGGTCGGCCAGGACCGCGACCTCCCGGGCCAGGCCGTCCAGCCGTTCCAGCACCTGCCCGTTGACGTCGGCCACGGTCTCCGCGCCGGTGGTGAACCCGCGCTGGGCGACCGCGAGGTCGCGCACCGCCTCCTCCACCCGCTCCCCCGCCCCGGCGAGTTCGGCGCCCACCCGGTCGGTGGCCAGCCGGACCAGCTCGGCCGCGTCGAGGGCCTGCTTCCCGCCGCGGTGGACGAGGCCGTCGGTGGCCGCCGCGCCGTCCCGGACCGTCTCGGCGAGCCGCTCGCCGCTGTCCCGCACCGCGACACCGACCCCGTCGACGGCCTTGCCGACCCCGTCGACCGCCTTCTCGACGCCGTCGACGGCCCGGCGCAGCGGATCGACCGCCTCGCCGGCCTCGGTGAGCCGCCGCTCGGCCCCGGCGACCGAGCGCTCGACGGCCAGCGCCGCCTCGCTCAGCTCCCGCTGGGTGTCGGCGGCCTGCCGGCCGAGCCGCTCCAGGGTCTCGGCGGCGCCGGTCAGTTCGGCGGTGAAGCGCTGCGGGGTGGCCCGGCGGCGCTCGTTCAGCACCAGCTGCGCGCGGGTGAGCACCGGCGCCAGCTCCGCCAGCAGGTCCTCCGCCTCGGCCTCGGCCGCCGCCTCCCGGCGGACGGTGCCGGCCCGGCGTACGCCGTGCGCGACGGAGAGCACCAGCAGCAGCGTGATGAACAGGGTCGCGGACAGGGCGACGTCGCCGAAGGTGGCCCAGCCCGACAGCCGGCCCTCGAAGCCGGTCTGCCAGAGTTGGAGGAACGGCCGGGCGGCCTGCCCGGCGTCCGCGCCGATCAGCGCCCGGTAGGCGCTGGTGGCCTGCATCAGCCCGGCCCAGGTGACCAGCAGCGGGACGAACACCAGGGCGCCCAGGGCGACTTCGGCCCAGGCCCAGAACCTCGGCTCGGTGCCCGGCCGCACCGCGGCCCGTACGCTCTCCGGCCGCACGAAGCTGTGCACCAGGTCGAGTTCGGCCCACCGGTCGAGGTCGCCGGCACCGGAGAGCGCCAACCCCAGCTCCCTGAGCTCCTCCTGACGGCTCGCCAGCCCGGGCCGGTCCGCCAGCGCCCGCAGCTCGCCCCCGATCGCGTGGCGGTCCAGCAGTCGACCTGAGGTCATGAGGGGCTCCTTCGTACGCGCCGCCGCGGAGCAGGGGACACCCGTGGCCGGTGCGGCGCGCGGGCGCGCCCGCCCGCGCGGCCTCCCCCTGTGGCCGGAACCCGGCCACGCCGCTCCGCGCGGCAGCGTAGCGCAGAACCGGCCACCGGGAGCGGCCAGTTCGGAACGTCGTCACCCGGTCGTCACCGAATTCTCCGCCCCGGAACACCCCGGGACGCCCCGGGACGCCCCGGGACGCCCCGGGACGCCCCGGGACGGCGGTCAGGCGTACCGGGCGACCAGCCGCCGGACCAGCGCCGGCAGGGCGGTGGAGATCGGCTCCCGGACGACCTCCTGCGCCGCCTCGTCGAACGGCGTCGGCTCACCGTTCACGATGATCAGCCGGGAGCCGGTCTTCACCGCGTTGTACGGCAGCCCGGCGACCGGGAAGACCTGCAGACTGGTGCCGACCACGATGAACAGCTCGCAGGCCCGGCTGATCGCGTCCGCCTGCCGCAGCACCTCCGGGTCCAGCTGCTCGCCGAACATCACGGTGCGCGGCCGCAGGATCCCGCCGCAGTCCCGGCACTCCGGGTCCGCCTCGCCCGCCGCCACCCGTTCCAGCGCCTCCTCCATCGGGCCCGTCACCCGGCACGCCACGCACTGCACCTCCCGCGCGGTGCCGTGGAGTTCGAGCACCTTGCGGGGCGTCTGCCCGGCCCGCTGGTGCAGCCCGTCGACGTTCTGGGTCAGGATCCGCACCGGCAGCCCGGAACGTTCCAGTCCGACCAGCGCCCGGTGCCCCGCGTTCGGCTCGGCGGCGAGCGCCCCCGTCCCGGCCCGCATCCGCCAGGCCTGCCGGCGGACCTCCGAGTCGTCCAGGTACGGGCCGATGGTGACCAGCCGCTGCGCGTCCGGATCGCGCTGCCAGAGCCCGTTCGGGCCTCGGTAGTCGGGAATGCCCGAGTCGGTGGAGATCCCTGCGCCGGTGAGGACGGCGATCAGCGGCCGCTTCGCGTTCATGCCCCGGACGGTACGGCTCCCCCCGCCCACCCGCCACCGAAAATCCGCCCCACCACGCCCGCCCGCCCTCCCCCGCCCACCGGAGCCCGGAAAACCCGAAGGGCCCGGAGGCTTGAAGCCTCCGGGCCCTTCGATGCAGTAGCGGGGACAGGATTTGAACCTGCGACCTCTGGGTTATGAGCCCAGCGAGCTACCGAGCTGCTCCACCCCGCGTCGGTGAACACGATCTTACGCGACTTCGCCCCAGAACCCTAATCCGTTTCCCTCCGCCCCCCGGGAACGCCGCAGGGCGGCCACCCCGGGAGGGGGTGGCCGCCCTGCGGACGGGGACCGTGGACTCAGCCGGTGTACGGGCCGTAGTCGTAGTCGTCCAGCGGGACCGCCTGGCCGGAGCCGGCGCCGAAGGGCGACAGGTCGTAGTCGTCGTAGCCGACGGCCGAGTACATGGCGGCCTTGGCCTCCTCGGTCGGCTCGACCCGGATGTTGCGGTAGCGGGGCAGACCCGTACCGGCCGGGATGAGCTTACCGAGGATGACGTTCTCCTTGAGGCCCAGCAGCGGGTCCGACTTGGCGTGGATCGCCGCGTCGGTGAGGACCCGGGTCGTCTCCTGGAAGGAGGCGGCCGACAGCCAGGACTCGGTGGCCAGCGAGGCCTTGGTGATACCCATCAGCTGCGGACGGCCGGAGGCGGGGTGACCGCCCTCGGAGACCACGCGACGGTTCTCCTGCTCGAAGCGGCCGCGCTCGACGAGCTCGCCCGGGAGCAGCTCGGCGTCGCCCGACTCGATGATCGTCACGCGGCGGAGCATCTGCCGGATGATGATCTCGATGTGCTTGTCGTGGATCGACACACCCTGCGAGTTGTAGACCTTCTGGACCTCGGCGACCAGGTGGACCTGGACGGCACGCTGGCCCATGATGCGCAGGACGTCGTGCGGGTTGGTGGCACCCATGGTCAGCTTCTGGCCGACCTCGACCGCCTCGCCCTCGCTCACCAGGAGCTTGACACGCTTGGAGACCGGGTAGGCGATCTCGTCGGTGCCGTCGTCCGGGGTGACGACGATCTTGCGGGTCTTCTCGGTGTCCTCGATGCGGACCCGGCCCTGGGCCTCCGAGATCGGGGCCACACCCTTGGGGGTACGGGCCTCGAAGAGCTCGACGACACGCGGCAGACCCTGGGTGATGTCGTCACCGGCCACACCACCGGTGTGGAAGGTACGCATGGTCAGCTGGGTACCGGGCTCACCGATGGACTGGGCGGCGATGATGCCGACCGCCTCACCGATGTCGACCAGCTTGCCGGTGGCCAGCGAGCGCCCGTAGCACATGGCGCAGGTGCCGACGGCCGACTCACAGGTCAGGATCGAGCGGGTCTTGACCTCGGCGATGCCGTGGCGGATCAGCTCGTCGATCAGGACGTCACCGAGGTCGGTGTTGGCCGTGGCCAGCAGCTTGCCGTCGACGGTGATGTCCTCGGCGAGCATGCGGGCGTAGACGCTGGTCTCGACGTCGTCCGTCTTGCGCAGGACGCCGTCCGCGCCGACGGTGCCGATGGCCAGCTTCAGGCCGCGCTCGGTGCCGCAGTCCTCCTCGCGAATGATGACGTCCTGGGAGACGTCGACCAGACGACGGGTGAGGTAACCGGAGTCGGCGGTACGCAGAGCGGTGTCCGCCAGACCCTTACGGGCACCGTGGGTGGAGATGAAGTACTCCAGAACGGTGAGGCCCTCACGGAACGACGCCTTGATGGGTCGCGGGATGGTCTCGTTCTTGGCGTTGGACACCAGACCGCGCATACCGGCGATCTGGCGCATCTGCATCATGTTTCCACGGGCGCCCGAGTCGACCATCATGAAGATCGGGTTGGTCTTCGGGAAGTTCGCGGCCATGGCGTCCGCGACCTCGTTGGTCGCCTGGGTCCAGATGCCGACGAGCTCCTGCTTGCGCTCGTCGTTGGTGATCAGACCGCGCTCGTACTGCTTCTGGACCTTCTCCGCCTTCGCCTCGTAGCCCTCAAGGATCTGGGGCTTGCTCGGCGGGACGATGACGTCCGAGATGGAGACGGTGACACCCGAACGGGTCGACCAGTGGAAGCCGGCCGCCTTCAGGTTGTCCAGGGTCGCCGCGACGGTGACCTTGGGGTAGCGCTCGGCCAGGTCGTTGACGATCGCGGAGAGCTGCTTCTTGCCCACCTCGTAGTCGACGAACGGGTAGTCCTCGGGCAGCAGCTCGTTGAAGAGCGCGCGGCCCAGGGTGGTCTTCAGGCGGAAGGACTCGCCCTCGAACCAGGACGACTGGCCGTCCTCGTCCAGCGGCGGGGTCCAGCCACGGGGCGGGACGGTGCCGATGGGCAGGCGCAGCTCGATCGGGGCCTGGACGTCCAGCTCGCGGGCGTCGAAGGCCATGATCGCCTCGGCGGTCGACGAGAAGGTGCGGCCGGCGCCCTTCACGTTCTCGCGGTCCGAGGTCAGGAAGAACAGGCCGAGCACCATGTCCTGGGTCGGCATGGTGACGGGGCGGCCGTCGGCCGGCTTCAGGATGTTGTTCGAGGACAGCATCAGGATGCGGGCCTCGGCCTGCGCCTCCGCGGAGAGCGGCAGGTGGACGGCCATCTGGTCACCGTCGAAGTCCGCGTTGAACGCGGTGCAGACGAGCGGGTGGATCTGGATGGCCTTGCCCTCGACCAGCTGCGGCTCGAAGGCCTGGATGCCGAGGCGGTGCAGGGTGGGCGCACGGTTCAGCAGGACCGGGTGCTCGGCGATGACCTCTTCGAGGACGTCCCACACGACCGGACGGGCGCGCTCGACCATGCGCTTGGCCGACTTGATGTTCTGCGCGTGGTTCAGGTCGACCAGGCGCTTCATCACGAACGGCTTGAAGAGCTCCAGCGCCATGGCCTTGGGCAGACCGCACTGGTGCAGCTTGAGCTGCGGGCCGACGACGATGACCGAACGGGCCGAGTAGTCGACGCGCTTGCCGAGCAGGTTCTGGCGGAAACGACCCTGCTTGCCCTTCAGCATGTCGCTGAGGGACTTCAGCGGGCGGTTGCCCGGGCCGGTGACCGGACGGCCGCGGCGGCCGTTGTCGAACAGCGCGTCGACGGCCTCCTGGAGCATGCGCTTCTCGTTGTTCACGATGATCTCGGGCGCGCCGAGGTCGAGAAGCCGCTTCAGGCGGTTGTTGCGGTTGATGACGCGGCGGTACAGGTCGTTCAGGTCGGAGGTCGCGAAGCGGCCACCGTCCAGCTGCACCATCGGACGCAGGTCCGGCGGGATGACCGGGACGCAGTCCAGCACCATGCCGTTGGGCTTGTTGGTGGTCTGCAGGAACGCCGAGACGACCTTGAGGCGCTTCAGCGCACGGGTCTTCTTCTGGCCCTTGCCGGTGCGGATGATCTCGCGCAGGCGCTCGGACTCCTCCGCCAGGTCGAAGGTCTCAAGGCGGTCCTTGAGGGCCGCCGCGCCCATCGAGCCGGAGAAGTAGGTGCCGAAGCGGTCGCGCAGCTCGCGGTAGAGCAGCTCGTCGCCCTCAAGGTCCTGGACCTTGAGGTTCTTGAAGCGGGCCCACACCTCGTCGAGGCGGTCGAGCTCGCGCTGCGCGCGGTCGCGCAGCTGCTTCATCTCGCGCTCGGCGCCCTCGCGCACCTTGCGGCGCACGTCGGCCTTGGCGCCCTCGGCCTCCAGCTCGGCCAGGTCGGTCTCGGCCTTCTTGGCGCGGGCTTCGAGGTCGGAGTCGCGGCGGTTCTCGATCTGCTGGCGCTCGACCGAGACGTGCGCCTCCAGGGACGGCAGGTCGCGCTGGCGGCGCTCGTCGTCGACCCAGGTGATCATGTAGGCGGCGAAGTAGATGACCTTTTCGAGGTCCTTCGGCGCCAGGTCCAGCAGGTAGCCGAGGCGGGACGGCACGCCCTTGAAGTACCAGATGTGGGTGACCGGGGCGGCCAGCTCGATGTGGCCCATCCGCTCACGACGCACCTTGGCGCGGGTCACCTCGACGCCGCAGCGCTCGCAGATGATGCCCTTGAAGCGGACGCGCTTGTACTTACCGCAGTAGCACTCCCAGTCCCGGGTGGGGCCGAAGATCTTCTCGCAGAAGAGGCCGTCCTTTTCGGGCTTCAGGGTGCGGTAGTTGATGGTCTCCGGCTTCTTGACCTCGCCGTGCGACCACTGGCGGATGTCGTCGGCGGTGGCCAGGCCGATGCGGAGCTCGTCGAAGAAGTTGACGTCAAGCACTGGTCGTCAAGCCCTCTTTCGTAAGTCGAGAGTCGTTCGTGTGGTCTGAGGGGGGCCTGGGGGCGGGCCGGCTGCTCAGCGGGCAGCCGGCCCCACCTCCGTCAGACCTCTTCGACGCTGCTCGGCTCGCGCCGGGACAGGTCGATGCCGAGCTCCTCGGCGGCGCGGAACACGTCCTCGTCGGAGTCCCGCATCTCGATGGACTGGCCGTCCGAGGACAGCACCTCCACGTTGAGGCAGAGCGACTGCATTTCCTTGATGAGGACCTTGAAGGACTCGGGAATGCCGGGCTCGGGGATGTTCTCGCCCTTGACGATGGCCTCGTAGACCTTCACGCGGCCGAGAACGTCGTCGGACTTGATGGTGAGCAGCTCCTGCAGCGCGTAGGCCGCGCCGTACGCCTCAAGGGCCCACACCTCCATCTCACCGAAGCGCTGACCACCGAACTGCGCCTTACCACCGAGCGGCTGCTGGGTGATCATCGAGTACGGGCCGGTCGAGCGGGCGTGCAGCTTGTCGTCGACCAGGTGGTGCAGCTTGAGGATGTACATGTAGCCGACCGAGACCGGCATCGGGAACGGCTCGCCGGAGCGGCCGTCGAACAGCCGGGCCTTGCCGGTGGAGTTCACCAGGCGCGCACCGTCACGGGTGAGCGTGGTGTTGTCCAGCAGGCCGGTGATCTCGTCCTCGCGGGCGCCGTCGAAGACCGGGGTGGCCAGGTTGGTGCCGCCCTCGACCGTGTCGGCGCCGATCGCCTGCAGGCGCTGGGCCCACTCGTCGGCGAGGCCGGAGACGTCCCAGCCCTGCTTGGCGAGCCACCCGAGGTGGATCTCCAGGACCTGTCCCGGGTTCATTCGGGACGGGACACCCAGCGGGTTGAGGATGATGTCGACCGGGGTGCCGTCCTCCAGGAACGGCATGTCCTCGACCGGCAGGATCTTGGAGATGACGCCCTTGTTGCCGTGGCGGCCGGCGAGCTTGTCACCGTTGGTGATCTTGCGCTTCTGGGCCACGTAGACGCGGACCAGCTGGTTCACGCCCGGGGGCAGCTCGTCGCCCTCTTCGCGGTCGAAGACGCGCACGCCGATGACCTTGCCGGACTCACCGTGCGGGACCTTCAGCGAGGTGTCGCGGACCTCGCGGGCCTTCTCGCCGAAGATCGCGCGGAGCAGGCGCTCCTCCGGGGTCAGCTCGGTCTCGCCCTTCGGGGTGACCTTGCCGACCAGGATGTCGCCGGTGACGACGTCGGCGCCGATGCGGATGATGCCGCGCTCGTCGAGGTCGGCGAGGACCTCCTCGGAGACGTTCGGGATGTCCCGGGTGATCTCCTCGGGGCCGAGCTTGGTGTCACGGGCGTCGACCTCGTGCTCCTCGATGTGGATCGAGGAGAGGACGTCGTCCTGCACGAGGCGCTGCGACAGGATGATCGCGTCCTCGTAGTTGTGACCCTCCCACGACATGAACGCCACGAGCAGGTTCTTGCCGAGGGCCATCTCGCCCTCGTCGGTGCACGGGCCGTCGGCCAGCACCTGGTTGACCTCGACCCGGGCGCCCTCGTCCACGAGCACCTTCTGGTTGAAGGCGGTGCCCTGGTTGGAGCGGGTGAACTTGGCGGCGCGGTACGTGGTGTACGTGCCGTCGTCGTTGGCCACGGTGACGTAGTCGGCCGAGACCTCCTGGACGACACCCGCCTTCTCGGCGGTGATGACGTCGGCGGCGTCGACGGCGCAGCGGTACTCCATGCCGGTGCCGACCAGCGGGGCCTCGCTCTTCAGCAGCGGCACCGCCTGGCGCATCATGTTCGAGCCCATGAGCGCGCGGTTGGCGTCGTCGTGCTCCAGGAACGGGATCATGGCGGTCGCGACCGACACCATCTGGCGCGGCGAGACGTCCATGTAGTCGATCTCGGTGCCCGGGATGTAGTCGATCTCGCCACCACGGCGGCGGACCAGGACGCGGGGCTCGGCGAAGTGCAGGTCCGCGGTCAGCGGGGCGTTCGCCTGGGCGATGACGTAGCGGTCCTCCTCGTCGGCGGTCAGGTAGTCGACCTGCTCGGTGACCACGCCGTCGACGACCTTGCGGTACGGGGTCTCGATGAAGCCGAACGCGTTGACCCGGCCGTACGAGGCCAGCGAGCCGATCAGACCGATGTTCGGGCCTTCGGGGGTCTCGATCGGACACATGCGGCCGTAGTGCGAGGGGTGCACGTCACGGACCTCGAAGCCGGCGCGCTCACGGGAGAGACCGCCGGGGCCGAGGGCGGACAGACGGCGCTTGTGGGTCAGGCCCGACAGCGGGTTCGTCTGGTCCATGAACTGCGACAGCTGGCTGGTGCCGAAGAACTCCTTGATGGAGGCGACGACCGGCCGGATGTTGATCAGGGTCTGCGGCGTGATCGCCTCGACGTCCTGGGTGGTCATGCGCTCGCGCACGACGCGCTCCATACGGGCGAGACCCGTACGGACCTGGTTCTGGATGAGCTCGCCCACGTTGCGCAGGCGGCGGTTGCCGAAGTGGTCGATGTCGTCGACCTCGACCACGATGTCGCGGCCGGTCTCGTCACGCCAGTCGACCTCGCCGGCGTGCAGCTTGACCAGGTACTTGATCGCGTTGATGATGTCGGGCTCGGTGAGCACACCGGAGTCCAGCGACTCGGCGTTGCCGAGCTTGCGGTTCACCTTGTAGCGGCCGACCTTGGCGAGGTCGTAGCGCTTCGGGTTGAAGTACAGGTTCTCCAGCAGCGTCTGCGCGGCCTCGCGCGTCGGCGGCTCACCCGGACGCAGCTTGCGGTAGATGTCCAGCAGCGCGTCGTCCTGGCCCTGGGTGTGGTCCTTCTCCAGGGTGGCGCGCATCGACTCGTACTCGCCGAACTCTTCGAGAATCATCTCGTTGGTCCAGCCGAGGGCCTTGAGCAGCACGGTGACCGACTGCTTGCGCTTGCGGTCGATGCGCACGCCGACCATGTCGCGCTTGTCGATCTCCATCTCCAGCCAGGCACCACGCGAGGGGATGACCTTGCAGGAGTAGATCTCCTTGTCGGAGACCTTGTCCAGGGTGGAGTCGAAGTACACGCCCGGGGAGCGGACGAGCTGCGACACGACGACACGCTCGGTGCCGTTGATCACGAACGTGCCCTTGTGGGTCATGAGCGGGAAGTCGCCCATGAAGACCGTCTGAGACTTGATCTCACCGGTCTCGTTGTTGGTGAACTCGGCCGTGACGAAGAGCGGGGCGGCGAACGTGAAGTCGCGGTCCTTGCACTCGTCAATGGAGTTCTTCGGCGGCTCGAAACGGTGGTCGCGGAAGGTCAGCGACATCGACCCACTGAAGTCCTCGATCGGCGAGATCTCCTCGAAGATCTCCTCCAGACCGGACTTGGTGGGGACGTCCAGACCGTTCTCCAGCGCCTCCTCGACCCGGGTCTTCCAGGCCGCGTTGCCGAGCAGCCAGTCAAAGCTCTCGGTCTGCAGGGCCAGGAGGTTCGGGACCTCGAGGGGCTCCTTGATCTTCGCGAAGGAGACGCGGAGCGGGGCGGTGGATGCGGCGGAATTGTTCGAGGCGTTGCGCGGCGCGGCCAAGAGGGGGGTCCTTCCGAGGGCTCGGAGCTCACTACGCGCGTACCAGCCGGGCCTTCACGGGCTTGGTCCCGCCTCCCTCGCCACTGGCCTCTGCCGGGATCGAAACCCCAGGTCAGAGCCGCTTTGCGGAGGTGGTGCCAGACCCCTTCGGGGCAACGCAAACTCCGGGCGACGAGTCACGGAGAAGCTAACAGGCAGCGCAAAGGGACAGTGTAGCCAAAGGCGACACTGCTGTCCAGCTCTGATTCGGAGACCGAATCGGAGACTCCTCCCGGTAGCCGTCGGGCGCGGACGCCCGCCGGGTACTGCACCGGCCCGGACTCGCCGGGCCCACGACTCACGTGGAGTCACTTCCCTCCGGAGCCGCCGGTTATGCATCCGGCGGCGGACCAACCGGGCCGACTCGCGCCTTGAGAATCGCGCGCCGTGCCGGGTTCGTCAAGGGCCCGCCTCCGGCGCGGGCCTCGACCCGTTCATCGCGCCGGACCGCCCCGGCGTTACAGAAGCCGTGGTCGGAGCCACACCCGATGACAGCGATCACCATACCCGCCCGCACCGACAGTGCCGAGTGAGCGTTCGGCCACACCGGTGTGTCCACGCACGGGGCGGCCCGCGGGGCCGGGGAACGCAAAAGGCCGGGCCGACCACCACAGGGGTGATCGGCCCGGCCCGGGCCCCCTCGGAGGGGGCTCAGAAGTGCCTCCCGGCCACTAGGGCCGGGGCGAAGTCACTTGACGGTGACCTTGGCGCCGGCGCCCTCAAGGGCGGCCTTGGCCTTCTCGGCAACGTCCTTGGCAACCTTCTCCAGGACCTTGGCACCAGCGGTGTCAACGAGGTCCTTGGCCTCCTTCAGGCCGAGGGAGGTCAGGGTGCGCACCTCCTTGATGACCTGGATCTTCTTGTCGCCGGCCGACTCGAGGATGACGTCGAACTCGTCCTGCTCCTCGGCAGCGGCCTCGGCGCCACCGGCACCGCCGGCAACGACGACGGCGGCGGCCGGGGCGGCGGCGGTGACGTCGAACTTCTCCTCGAAGGCCTTCACGAACGCGGCCAGCTCGATGAGGGTGAGCTCCTCGAACTGCGCGAGCAGCTCGTCCTGGGACAGCTTCGCCATGATTGGCGTCCTTCCACTAAATCGGCAGGTGGTGCCGGATGTACGGATTGGCGGGCGTACGGGCCCGCAGCGAGGCAGGGCCTCGGCCGATCACTCGGCCGCGGTCTCCTCGGCGGCGGGAGCCGGCGTACCGGCACCGCCCTGCTCGACCTTCTCCCGAAGCGCCTCGACCGTGCGGACGAGCTTCGAGGGCAGGGCCTGGAAGAGCGCGGCAGTCTGGGACTGCTTGGCCTTCATGGCACCCGCCAGCTTGGCGAGCAGCACCTCGCGGGACTCAAGGTCCGCGAGCTTCTTGATCTCGTCGGCGGACAGCGCCTTGCCGTCAAGGACACCGCCCTTGATGACGAGAGCGGGGTTCTCCTTGGCGAAGTCACGCAGAGCCTTCGCCGACTCCACCGGGTCACCGGTGACGAAGGCGACAGCCGTCGGACCGGCGAACAGGTCGTCGAGCTCCGTGATCCCGACCTCATTGGCCGCGATCTTGGTCAGCGTGTTCTTCACCACGGCGTACTGGGCGTTGTCACCCAGCGAGCGACGCAGGGTCTTGACCTGCTTCACCGTCAGACCGCGGTACTCGGTCAGCACGGCCGCGTTCGAGCCACGGAAAAGCTCCGTGATCTCGGCGACGGCAGCAGCCTTGTCGGGCCTAGCCATAGGCTTACGCCTCCTTCCGTGATGTCGAAGTCAGGCCGACCGCGAGAGTCGACCATTCGCGCCTCGGACCACCGGACGGAGGAAAGCCCCTGCGGAAAAGCAGATGAGCCCCGGTGCGCAGGCGCACGGGGCTCGGTGTGAACTCGACGGATCCACGTGCGGGGCACGCGACCCGGAGGTCAAAGCTCCAAACAGTCCTGCGCGGGCTGCCTGCGCGTGAAGCACAGGTCCTTCGGTCGCGCACTCCCCATCGGGCGCACGGCGACAACCAGCGGTCTTTGGCTTCGGTAACAGTAACCGGAGGCCGCCGTCCGGGGCAAATCGCTCGCCCCGGACACTCCCCCCGGACGCCCCCGCGGCGGTGCGGGGGCGCTCAGCGGGCCAGCGGGGAGACGCTGCGGGTGCCGGTGTCCACGGTGTCCGCCTCCGCCGGGGCCTGCGCCGAGAGCGGGCCGCCGGGCTCGGTGTAGAGCACCGAGTCGTCCAGCCGGCCGCTGTCCCCCGTCCCGGTCCGGTCCATCCGGACCAGCTGGTCCTTGTCGTTCAGCCAGAGGTCCAGGGTGAGCGAGGCCGAGCCGCCGGGCGCCAGCGCGGTCCGCAGGCCCTCCCGGCGGGCCGGGGTGAGCTGGGTCTGCGCCGCCGCGTAGCGGGCCGCGTCGGTGGCCACCCGGTAGTGCTCGACGGCCGAGTCCTCCAGCTTCTCCTCGCCGACGTACTGGACGGTGATCCCGTCGGCGGTCGCGGCGGCCAGCGCCACCACCGGGTTGAGCAGGTCGATCAGCCCCGCGTACGGGGTCTCCCGGTGGCCGTCCGGCCCCGGCGGCCCGGCGAACCGCTCCCAGTGCTTGCCGCCCAGCCGGGCCGCGGTGGCCGCGTCGCCGCCCTCGTAGGCCACGGTGTCCACCACGATCAGCTGCTCGGCGGCGGCCGGGGTGGAACGTTTGACCTGGAGCGCGGTCTTCGGCTGCCAGAACAGCGGCCCGGAGCCGGCGTCCGCGCCCAGCCGGTAGCTCACCTTGGCCCGGCGGGCGGTCTGCATGGCCAGCTGGGCGGAGAGCAGCACCCCGTGCGGGGAGCGGTCGGTCGGCTTGGCCGGCCAGGTCGGCGAGGCGCTGCTGGGCGTCGGCGTCGGGGAGCCGGGCGCGCTCGTCGAGGAGGACGGCTCCGGGGCGCCGGCCGAGCTGCACCCGCCCGCCAGCACCGCGACGGCGACCACCGCCGCCAGCCGCTGCCGCACCGCCATCCACGCCTCCCCGAAGAAGTGCCACTGATCCGGCCGGACGCCCGCACGAGCCGCGGCGTCCGCTCCTGCCCACCTTGCCACCCGGCCTCCTCCGGCCCGATGGCACCCCCCGCCACTCGGCCGCACGGCCGCCCCCTACGGCGTGCGGGCGGCGGAGGGGACCGCCGAGGGCGCGCCGGACGGCTCGGCGGCGGGGGGCGGCTCCGCGGACGGCTCGGCCGCGGGCTCGGCGCCCTCGGTGATGTCCGTGGTGGTCACCACCGCGCCGGTCGTGCCGCGGACGGTGGACCGCACCCGCAGCAGCCGGTCCCCGGGCGCCACCCAGAACTCGTAGTCGAGCGTCTCCACCCCGTTCCGCTCGTAGTAGCCCAGCACCTCGGTCAGCCGCGCCGGGCTCAGCCCCTCGTCGGCGCCGAAGTAGTCCGCCACCGATGCGGTGCCCCGGTAGTGCGCGACCGTCCCGCCGTTCAGCTCCTCGCCGCCGAGCGGGGTGAGCCGGCCGGCCAGCGCCATCGTGTGCGCCGGCCCGCCCGGGTTGGACAGCAGGTCGGTGATCCAGCCACCGGCCCAGCCGGCCGCCCCGGCCGCCGCCGGGTCCAGCGACTCCGCCCTGGACCGGTCCGCCGTCCTGGGCGCCGCTCCGGGGTAGCCGAGCTCCAGCGCGCCGTCCTGACCGTGCAGCCGCCCGGTGCCCAGCTCGTCGGTGACGGTCAGCTCGGCCGAGTCGCTGGCGCCCCAGGAGAGCGTCCCGTCGGCGCCGCGCCGCCCGGCCGGCCCCTCCCGGACCACCCGGACCCGGGCCCCGCCCGCGTCGTCCAGCCGCTGGGAGGCGGACAGCAGCACCTGCCGGGGCGGGCGCACGGTGGGCCGGTCGCTGATCGGGGTGCGGTCGCCGGACACGGCGAGCACACTGCACGCGGTCAGGCCGGCGGCGAGCAGCAGCAGGGCCGCTCCCTTGGCGGCGGGGCGGACGGCGGGCACGGCACACTCTCCGGCGGTTCGGACGGCGGCGGCCCCTGGGCGGGGGCACGCGGGCGGACCGGGCGAGCGTACGACGGACCGGGCGGCCGTTCGCCCCGCCGGGGGTATCGATCGGGAAACGACGGCGGGCCCGCACCCCCGGCGAAGGGGGTACGGGCCCGCCGTACGGACGACGACTGCGATCAGACCGCGGCCGGGTCCTCCTCGACGAGGAGGTTGCGGGTGCGGTTCGGGTCCACCTGGATGCCGGGGCCCATGGTGGTCGAGAACGCGGTCTTCTTGATGTAGCGGCCCTTGGCGGCGGACGGCTTGGCGCGGAGCACCTCGTCCAGCGCGGCGGCGTAGTTCTCGACCAGCTGCTCGTCGGTGAAGGAGGCCTTACCGATGATGAAGTGGAGGTTCGAGTGCTTGTCGACGCGGAACTCGATCTTGCCGCCCTTGATGTCGTTGACAGCCTTGGCGACATCGGGGGTGACGGTGCCGGTCTTCGGGTTCGGCATCAGGCCACGGGGACCGAGCACGCGGCCGAGGCGGCCGACCTTGCCCATGAGGTCCGGGGTGGCGACGACGGCGTCGAAGTCCAGCTTGCCCTTGGCGACCTCGTCGATGAGCTCGTCGGCACCGACGATGTCGGCACCCGCAGCACGCGCGGCCTCGGCACGCTCGCCGGTCGCGAAGACCAGGACCCGAGCGGTCTTACCGGTGCCGTGCGGGAGGATCACGGTGCTGCGGACCATCTGGTCGGCCTTGCGCGGGTCGACACCCAGACGCATGGCGACCTCGACGGTGCCGTCGAACTTGCTGGTGCTGGTCGCCTTGGCGAGGCGGACGGCCTCAAGGGGGGCGTAAAGGCGCTCGCGGTCGACCTGGGCGTCCGCGGCCTTCAGGGCCTTGCTGCGCTTCATAGCTGCTCCTGAATGGTGATGGGAGTTGTGGTATTCACGGGCCAGCGCAGGCCCTACCACGGGGGACGAGAAGGGGTGATCAGCCCTCGACGGTGATGCCCATCGACCGGGCGGTGCCGGCGATGATCTTCTCCGCGGCGTCCAGGTCGTTGGCGTTCAGGTCGGGCATCTTGGTGGTGGCGATCTCGCGGACCTGGGCGCTGGTGAGCTTCGCGACCTTGGTCTTGTGCGGCTCGCTGGAGCCCTTCTCGATACCGGCGGCCTTCAGGATGAGGCGCGCGGCCGGCGGCGTCTTCGTGATGAAGGTGAAGGAACGGTCCTCGTAGACCGTGATCTCCACCGGCACGATCATGCCGCGCTGCGACTCGGTCGCGGCGTTGTAGGCCTTGCAGAACTCCATGATGTTGACGCCGTGCTGACCCAGCGCGGGGCCGACCGGCGGAGCCGGGTTGGCCGCACCGGCGTTGATCTGGAGCTTGATAAGCCCCGTGACCTTCTTCTTCTTGGGAGGCATGTCTCTCCGGGTCCTTCCGAGAGGTGATTGCTGGTGTGCGCCGAACCGGGGCGACACCCGGTCGCCAGCACACACATCGGACCAGGCTAACGCCTCGGCGTCGCTGGACCAAAACGGATTCGGGGCGGGGCCCACGGCCCCGCCCCGAATCCGAAGACCGTGGGACTAGTTCTTCTGGATCTGGTCGAAGGAGAGCTCGACCGGGGTCTCCCGGCCGAAGATCTCGACCAGGCCCTTGACCTTCTTCGAGTCGGGGTTGATCTCGTTGATGGTCGCCTGCAGGGTCGCGAACGGACCGTCGGTGACGGTGACCGAGTCGCCGACCTCGAAGTCGAGCACCTGGACCTCGACCGGGCGGACCGGGGAGGCCTTGCCGGCCTCCTTCGCGGCCTGGCGCTCCACGTCGGGGGCGAGCATCTTGACGACCTCGTCCAGGGTCAGCGGGTACGGGTCGTAGGCGTTGCCGACGAAGCCGGTGACACCGGGGGTGTTGCGCACGACGCCCCAGGACTCGGGGGTGAGGTCCATGCGCACCAGGACGTAGCCGGGGAGCTTGTTCTGGCGGATGGTCTTGCGGTCGCCGTTCTTGATCTGGACGACCTCCTCCTGCGGCACCTCGGCCTGGAAGATGTACTCCTCGACGTTGAGGGAGACGGCGCGCTGCTCCAGGTTCTGCTTCACCCGGTTCTCGTAGCCGGCGTAGGTGTGGATCACGTACCACTCGCCCGGCATGAACCGCAGGTCCTCGCGGAACTTGGCGACCGGGTCGACCTCCTCGGCCGGCTCGGCGGCGGCCTCCTCCTCGGCGACGGCCTCGGCCGCCTCCTCGGTCTCGCCCTCGGTCTCGCCCTCGGTCTCGTCCTCGTCGGACTCCACGTGCAGCGCGGCCTCCTCGGCCGACTCCCCGGCCGCGGCCTCGTCGGCCGCCTCGGCCTCGTCCTCGTCGGCGTCGACGGCGTCCACGATCTGCTGCTCGTCGGTCTCGACGTCGTCAGCCAGCTCGGCCGCGTCCTCGGCGGCGACATCCGCCTCGCGGACGGTCTCGTCGGCGTCGTACAGGGGGGACTCAGACACGGTGGCTGCTTCTTTCCTGGAGATGGTGAAGGTGGCGCGCTCCGCGACGGACCGGCGACGCTCCGCTCACGCGGTCGCCGGAAGTTCGCCTCGGAGACTTCAACAGTACCGAGTCAACGGTAGCGGCCTCGTCCCGCCGACGCAGACAGCTCGACCCGGGCCGAGGAACGGCCCGGGTCGGGGAAGCTGTTTCGAAGGTGAACGGCTGCGTCAGCCGAAGATCCAGAGGGCCGCCTTGGAGAAGCCGTAGTCGAGACCGGACACGAAGGCCATCACGATCACGACGAACACGACCACCACGGTGGTGTAGCTCACCAGCTGGTTGCGGGTCGGCCAGACGACCTTGCGCAGTTCGGCGATGATCTGCCGGTAGAAGAGGGCGAGGCGGGCGAACGCGCCCTTCTTGGCCCGCTTGCCGGACTTCTTGTCGCCAGAGCGCTTGCGACGCGACTCGCCCTCCGCGGGCGTGGTCTCGGCAGCGCCGTCGGTCCCCTCGGGGTTGCCGCTCTCAGGCGTTGCGGTGGAGCCCGTGGTCTCCGTCACTCGTCCTCACCTGAATCCGGGTCCTGCCGAGCGTCGACTGCGTACCCCGAAAAGGCACGAGCGGCCGGCTAACGGTGCTGATCGGCGCCCTCTCCGCATCAAGCCCGCTCGCTCTGTGGAGCGAACGGGCTGAATACGGATCAAGCAGCAGGGCAAGAGGGACTTGAACCCCCAACCGCCGGTTTTGGAGACCGGTGCTCTACCAATTGAGCTATTGCCCTACGGAACCTCGCGGCCCCAGTAGCGACCACCAACCTACCGCATCTTCCGTCGATCTCCGTACAGGTTCTGTACGGCGGCGGAGGCTCCGGTTCGTTCGGTGGCCGTCGAGCAGTGAGTGTACGTGGTCGGAGGGCGTTTGGTCGAACCTCTTCTTTTCCGGTCGTGGCCCGGGCCGCGCCGGGCCGCCATGTGGACGGCCCCGTACATATGGTGAAACCGCCATGCCCGGCCCGTGTGCGGTCTGCGACCATGCAGGCATGAGCGCTTCCACCCCGCAGCCCGACAGTTCCGTCCGCCCCGCCGACCGCCGCGTCTCGGCCCGGATCGGCGCGATCGCCGAGTCCGCCACCCTCGCCGTGGACGCCAAGGCCAAGGCCCTCAAGGCGGCCGGCCGTCCGGTCATCGGCTTCGGCGCCGGCGAGCCGGACTTCCCCACCCCGGACTACATCGTCGAGACGGCCGTCGACGCCTGCCGCGACCCGAAGAACCACCGCTACACCCCGGCCGGCGGCCTGCCGGAGCTGAAGGAGGCGATCGCGGCCAAGACCCTGCGCGACTCCGGCTACGCGGTGGACGCCTCGCAGGTCCTGGTGACCAACGGCGGCAAGCAGGCGATCTACGAGGCGTTCGCGGCGATCCTCGACCCGGGCGACGAGGTCATCGTCCCGGCGCCGTACTGGACCACCTACCCGGAGTCGATCCAGCTGGCCGGCGGCGTGCCGGTGGAGGTCGTGACCGACGAGACCACCGGCTACAAGGTCTCGGTCGAGCAGCTGGAGGCCGCCCGCACCGAGAACACCAAGGTGGTCCTCTTCGTCTCGCCGTCCAACCCGACCGGCGCGGTCTACACCCGGGCCGAGGCCGAGGCGATCGGCCGCTGGGCGCTGGAGCACGGCCTGTGGGTGCTCACCGACGAGATCTACGAGCACCTGGTCTACGGCGACGCGGAGTTCACCTCGCTGCCGGCCCTGCTGCCCGAGCTGGCCGACAAGACCGTCGTGGTCAACGGCGTCGCCAAGACCTACGCGATGACCGGCTGGCGGGTGGGCTGGGTGATCGGCCCCAAGGACGTGATCAAGGCCGCGACCAACCTGCAGTCGCACGCCACCTCCAACGTCTCCAACGTCGCCCAGCGCGCCGCCCTGGCCGCCGTCTCCGGCGACCTCTCCGCCGTCCACGAGATGCGCACCGCCTTCGACCGGCGCCGCCGCACCATCGTGAAGATGCTCAACGAGATCGACGGCGTGGTCTGCCCCGAGCCCGAGGGCGCGTTCTACGTCTACCCGTCCGTCAAGGCCCTGCTCGGCAAGGAGATCCGCGGCAAGCGCCCGCAGACCTCCGCCGAGCTGGCCTCGCTGATCCTGGACGAGGCCGAGGTCGCGGTCGTCCCCGGCGAGGCCTTCGGCACCCCCGGCTACCTGCGGCTCTCCTACGCGCTGGGCGACGCCGACCTCGCCGAGGGCGTCGGCCGCATCCAGAAGCTGCTGGCGGAGGCCCGCGACTGAGGTCGTCAAGCCACGGTTGACCGGACCGCCCTCTTTCCACCCCTTCGGGGGACGGGAGGAGGGCGGTTCCCGTAGCACCCCCCGATACGGCAGGATTCGTGAATGGAACGCCTGCTGAACCCGCGAGACGTCAGGGACCTCCCGAAGGCCCACCTGCACCTGCACTTCACCGGCTCGATGCGCCCGGCCACCCTGCTCGAACTGGCCGACAAGCACGGGGTCCGGCTGCCGGAGGCGCTCAGCTCCGGCGAGCCGCCCGAGCTGCGGGCCACCGACGAACGCGGCTGGTTCCGCTTCCAGCGCCTCTACGACACCGCGCGCTCCTGCCTGCGCGACGAGAGCGACATCCGCCGGCTGGTCCGCGAGACCGCCGAGGACGAGCGGCGGGACGGTTCCCGCTGGCTGGAGATCCAGGTCGACCCGACCTCCTACGCGCCCCGGCTGGGCGGTCTGATCCCCGCCCTGGAACTGATCCTGGACGCGGTGGACGACGCCGCCGCGGCCACCGGGGTCGGCATCCGGGTCCTGGTCGCCGCCAATCGGATGAAGTCCCCGATGGACGCCCGGACCCTGGCCCGGCTCGCCGTCCGGTACGCCGACCGGGGCGTGGTCGGCTTCGGCCTCTCCAACGACGAGCGGCGCGGCCTGGCCCGCGACTTCGACCGGGCCTTCGACATCGCCCGCAAGGGCGGGCTGCTGGCCGCCCCGCACGGCGGCGAGCTGGCCGGCCCGGAGTCCGTCCGGGACTGCCTGGACGACCTCGGCGCCGGCCGGATCGGCCACGGTGTGCGGGCGGCCGAGGACGAGCGGCTGATGCAGCGGCTGGCCGACCGTCAGATCACCTGCGAGGTCTGCCCGTCCTCCAACGTCTCGCTCGGCGTCTACGAGCACGCCGAGCAGGTCCCGCTGCGACGGCTGTTCGACGCCGGGGTGCCGCTCGCGCTCGGCGCCGACGACCCGCTGCTGTTCGGCACCCGGCTCGCCGCCCAGTACGACCTGACCCGTGACGTGCTGGGCTTCTCCGACCAGGAGCTGGCCGAGCTGGCCCGCCAGTCGGTGCGCGGCTCGTGCGCGCCCGAGAGCGTGCGGAAGGAACTGCTGGCCGACATCGACGCCTGGCTGACCGCCTGAGCCGCCGGCCACGGGGCCGGGACGCGCCCCGCGGCGCGCCTAGAGGCGGACGCCCACCAGCACCGGCTCGTTGACCAGCTCCACCCCGAAGGCCGCCCGCACGCCGTCCCGGATCTCCCGGGCCAGCGCGAGCAGGTCCTCGGTGGTGGCGGCGCCGCGGTTGGTGAGCGCCAGGGTGTGCTTCGTGGAGAGGGTCGCCGGGCCGCTGCCGTAGCCCTTGCCGAACCCGGCCTTGTCGATCAGCCAGGCGGCCGAGGTCTTGGTGCACCCGTCCGGCGCCGGGTAGGCGGGGGCGGTCAGCTCGCGGCCGGCGGCCACCGCCAGGAAGGCGGCGTACTGCTCGGCGCTCAGCACCGGGTTGGTGAAGAAGGAGCCGGCCGACCAGGTGTCGTGGTCCGCGGCGTCCAGCACCATGCCCTTGCCGGCCCGCAGGCCGAGCACCGCGTCGTGCGCCTCGCGCAGGCCGACCCGTTCGTCCTGGGCCACCCCGAAGTGCTTGGCGACCTCGGCGTAGCGGACCGGGGTGGAACGCCCGCCGGCGTCCTCCAGCGCGAAGCGGACCCGCAGCACCACGTAGCGGTCCGGCTCCGCCTTGAAGCGGCTGTGCCGGTAGGAGAAGGCGCAGGCCTCGTTGCCGAGGGTGACGGTCGTGCCGGAGCGGCGGTCGTAGGCGACCACCTCGGTGACCGTCCGGGCGACCTCCTGGCCGTAGGCGCCGACGTTCTGCACCGGGGTGGCACCGGCCGAGCCGGGGATGCCGGCCAGGAACTCGATGCCGGCCAGGCCCGCGTCGACGGTGCGGGCCACCGCGTCGGCCCACACCTCACCGGCCGCCAGCTCCAGCGCGGTGCCGTCCAGGTCGAAACCGGTGGTGGCGATCCGCAGCACGGTGCCGGGGAAGCCGGCGTCGCCGATCACCAGGTTGGAGCCGCCGCCGATCACCAGCAGCGGCTCCCCCGCCGCGTCCGCTGCGCGGACTGCGGCGATCACCTCGTCGTCGGTGTGCGCGGTCACCAGGCGGCGGGCCGGGCCGCCGAGCCGCAGGGTGGTCAGCGGGGCGAGGGGGGCGTCGAGTTCTTCCAGCACGCCCCCCAGCGTACGGGGGCCGGGTCCGCGGCCCCGCCCGGGCCGGGGCGCGCTCAGGCCAGCCGGACGACCGCCCGGGACATGCCGAGCACCTTCTGGCCCGCGTAGGTCGCGACCAGGTCCACCTGGACCCGGTTGTCGTCGAGCAGCTTGGCGACCTTGCCGGTGACCTCGATCACCGAGCCGACGCCGTCGTTGGGCACCGGCACCGGACGGGTGAACCGGACGCCGTACTCGACCACCGCGGCCGGGTCGCCGACCCAGTCGGTCACCACCCGGACCGCCTCGGCCATGGTGAACATGCCGTGCGCGATGACGTCGGGCAGGCCGACCTCCAGGGCGAACTTCTCGTTCCAGTGGATCGGGTTGAAGTCGCCGGAGGCCCCCGCGTACTGCACCAGGGTGGCGCGGGTCACCGGGAAGGACTGCGCCGGCAGCTCGGTGCCGGCCTCCACCTCGTCGTAGCGGACCGTCATCGGGCTCACTCCCCCGTCTTCTCGTCGGCGGCCCGGGCCACCAGGGTCATGACGGACGTCACCACGTGCTCGCCGGACTCGTCCGCGATCTCGCCGCGCACGGTGAGCACGTCGTTGCCGGCCAGCGACTTGATGTTGTCCACGGTGACGGTGACGGTCAGCCGGTCACCGGCCCGCACCGGGCGGGTGTAGGCGAACTTCTGGTCGCCGTGCACCACCCGGCTGTAGTCGAGGCCGAGCTCCGGGTCCTGGACGACCTGGGCGGAGGCCCGCATGCTGAGCACGATCGGGAAGGTCGGCGGGGCGATCACGTCCGGGTGACCGAACGCCTTGGCCGCCTCGGGGTCGGTGTACGCGGGGTTGGCGTCCCCCACGGCGACGGCGAACTCACGGATCTTCTCGCGGCCGACCTCGTACGGTTCGGTGGGCGGATACGTCCGCCCGATGAAGGAGGGGTCGAGTGCCATCGGCGGAGCTCCTCGGAAACGCGGTGGACAAACGAAAAAACTCCGGGCCGCAACCCAGTGAGGGATGCGGCCCGGAGTCGTAGACCTGAATTCACACAGGCCCGGCGCCCTGCGACAGGGTCAGCGGGTCTCGCGGTGCGCGGTGTGCGAGTTGCAGCGGGGGCAGTGCTTCTTCATCTCAAGACGGTCCGGGTCGTTACGCCGGTTCTTCTTGGTGATGTAGTTCCGCTCCTTGCACTCCACGCAGGCCAGCGTGATCTTCGGGCGGACGTCGGTGGCAGCCACGGGAGTGCCTTCCTTGGACAATGAATGAGAACACAGACAAGAGTAGCCGACCGGGAGTGCGATCTCCCGACCGACTACGCGGGGTAGCGGTGACCGGACTTGAACCGGTGACACAGCGATTATGAGCCGCTTGCTCTACCAACTGAGCTACACCGCCACAGTGATCCGGAGCACGGCCGAAGCCGACTCCTTCTCACCAGAGCCCCCATGCGGAATCGAACCGCAGACCTTCTCCTTACCATGGAGACGCTCTACCGACTGAGCTATAGGGGCGAACGAGGAAGAGATTACACGTTCCGCGCCCAGAGGTGAAATCCGTATCCGGCGGCGAAGTCCGCAGGTCCGCGGCGCGCACGGCCGGTCGATCGAAGGCCGGGCGTTCGACCGGCCCCCGCGGCCGCGGCCCGACCCGATACGACTATTGCCCGCCTCCCGGCACCCCGGGGCCTCCCCCCGTAGGCTCGGCGCTCATTGACGCCAGCAGGAGCCGGACGCGAGAAGGAGCCGGGCGATGGACAGCGCAGCCGCCGACGGACCGCAGCCCGGATCCGGACCGGCCGCCAACCCGCTCGGGCACGGACCCGTCCTGCTGCTCACCGGGGCCAGGCTGGCGGACGGCCGGGTGGTGGACGTGCGGATCAGCGGGGACCGGATCCAGGCGGTCGGCACCGCCGGCGGACTCGGCCCGCTGCCCGCCCTGCCCGGCGCCCCCACCGTCACCACCGGGGCCCGGATCGACCTGCGCGGCTACCTGCTGCTGCCGGCCCCGGCCGAGGCCCACGCGCACTACGACGTCGCCTTCTCCGCCGCGCTGCCCGCACCGCCGCCGGAGACGTCCACCGACCTCACCCGGCGGGTCACCGAGGCCGCGCTGACCTCGCTCGGCTACGGCGCGACCGCCCAGCGCACCCACGTCCGGATCGGCGACGTGCACGGACTGCGCCGGCTGGAGGCGGTGCTCACCGCCCAGCAGGCGCTGCGCGGCCTCGCCGAGCTGCAGGCGGTGGCGATGCCCCGGCTGCTCACCGGCCGGGCCGGGGCGGACGGCCGGGCCCAGCTGCGGGAGGCGCTCAAGCTCGGCGCCACCGCGGCCGGCGGCTGCCCCGAACTGGACCCGGACCCGGCGGGCTACGTCCAGCTGCTGCTGGAGGCCGCCCGGGAGGCGGACTGCCCGGTGGACCTGCACACCACCGCCGCCGACCCGGGCCGGCTGGCCCGGCTGGCCGGCGCGCTCGCGCCGCTGCGGCCCCGGGTGGTGCTCGGGCCCTGCGGCTCGCTCGCGCCGGGCGCCTCGACGGTGCTGGCCAATGCCGGGGTCCGGGTGGTCTGCCTGCCGCAGAACGGCGGCTGCGCGGGGCTGGAGGGGCTGGGGCCCGGCCCGGCCCCCGGGCCGCGGGCGGCACTGCTGCTCGAGCTGGTGAAGGCCCGGGTGCCGCTGGTGGCCGGCAGCGGATCGCTGCGGGACGGCGCCAACCCGGTCGGGCGGGCCGACCCACTGGAGGCCGCGTACCTGCTGGCGGCGGGCGGCGTGCTGGACGTCGAGGGCGCGTACGACGCGGTGTCCAACCAGGCGCGGCTGGCACTCGGGCTGCCGCCGGTGCGGGTGGACGCCGGTTTCCCGGCCGAGTTGCTGGCGGTGCGCGGGGACAGCCTGGCCGGGGCGCTGGCGGGCGGGCACAGCCGGCTGGTGGTGCACAGCGGACGGGTGGTCAGCCGGACCAGCGCGGTGCGCGAGTTCGCCGACACGGTGGCGCTGGCGCTCCCCCGGCAGTCGGACGGCACGGACGGACGCGGGCCGAACGAGTGATCGGGGCGCGCGGCATCGGTACCGCGCGCCCCTCCCCCACCCTCGGCCGCCGCAGCGGCGGAGCGGCGGAGCGGCGCCCCGGCATCCCCCACACGGAGCGGGACGCCGCCTCCTCACCACTGACGCTACGCCCGCGAACGGGCGCTTCCGGCGGCCCTTGACGCCCCGTTGTCGCCGGGGCGGCCGCTCCTGACGGCTCGTTGACGCCCGGGACCCTCAGGGCTCGTAGCGGTAGCCGATCCCCGGCTCGGTGATCAGGTGGCGCGGCCGGGCCGGATCGCGCTCCAGCTTGCGGCGCAGTCCGGCCAGGTAGACCCGCAGGTAGTTGCCGCGCCGCTCCTGGGCCGGCCCCCAGACCTCGCGCAGGATCTGCCGCCCGGGCACCAGCCGGCCCGGGTTGGCCAGCAGCAGGGCGAGGATCCGCCACTCGGTCGGGGTGAGCCGCACCGGCCCGCCGGGACCGGTCACGGTGGTGGCGGCGAGGTCCACCGTGTGGTCGCCGATCACCGGCGCGGGCGCCGCCGGGCCGGCGAACGGCGGGCGGCGCAGCACGGCCCTCAGCCGGGCCAGCAGTTCCTCCATCAGGAAGGGCTTGGTGAGGTAGTCGTCGGCCCCCGCGTCCAGCGCGTCGACCTTGTCGGCGGCGCCGCAGCGGCCGGACAGCACGATGATCGGCACCGCGCTGCGGCGGCGCAGGCCGCGCAGGACCTCCATGCCGTCCAGGTCGGGCAGGCCGAGGTCGAGCAGGACGGCGTCGGGGCTGCTGCGCGCGGCGCGGTCCAGGGCCTCGCCGCCGGTGGCGGCGGTGCGCACGGCGTACTGCCGGGCGCCCAGGTTGATCCGCAGGGTGCGCAGCAGCGCGGGCTCGTCGTCGACGACCAGGATCTCGCTCATGCGGGGGCCTCCCCCTCGGACAGCGGTTTCGCGGCGGGCAGGGTGAGCAGCATGGTGGTGCCGCCGCCGGGGGTGTCCTCGACCTCCAGGCTGCCGCCCATCGCCTCGGCCAGGCCGCGGGAGAGGGCGAGGCCGAGGCCGACGCCCTGGGTGTTGTCGGTGTCGCCGAGGCGCTGGAACGGCAGGAAGACCCGGTCGCGGTCCTCGGGGGCGATGCCGGGGCCGCGGTCGATCACCCGTAGTTCGACCCGCTGGGCGTGGTGGCTGGCGGCGACCAGCACGGGCGCGCCGGGGGCGTTGTGCCGCAGCGCGTTGGTGATCACGTTGGCGAGCACCCGCTCCAGCAGCGGCGGGTCGGCGAGGACGGGCGGCGCGCTCTCCAGGTCGAGCGGCTGGACGGGCGCGTAGGGGTCGGCGAGCGAGTCGAGGGCGCGCGGCAGGATCTCGTCGAGGTGGGTCTCGGCGAGGTGGAGGGTGAGGGCGCCGGCCTGGAGGCGGCTCATGTCGAGCAGGTTGTCCACCAGCCGGGTGAGTCTGACGAGCGACTCGTCGGCGGTGGCGAGGAGTTCGGCGCGGTCCTCGGGGGAGAACTCGACGTCGGGGCTGCGCAGCGAGCCGACCGAGGCGAGGGCGGCGGCGAGCGGGGTGCGCAGGTCGTGGCTGACGGCGGCGAGCAGGGCGGTGCGCATCCGGTCGGCGGCCTTGATCGGTTCGACCTCGGCGGCGACCACGGCGAGCCGGTCGCGTTCCAGGGCGGCGGCGACGTGCGCGGCGAAGGCGGTGAGGACGCGCTGGTCGGCGGCGGGCAGCCGGCGGCCGGTGAGGACGAGGACGGCGTCGGCGCCGACCGGGACCTCGGTGGTGGCCAGGGCCTGTCCGGGTCCGGTCCCGTCGCCGTCCCCGCCTCCCGTGCCCCCCGCGCCGGCGTCGCGGCCGTCGTCACCGCCGCCGTCGCCGTCGCCGTCCCCGTCGCCGTCGGGGGAGGCGCAGGAGGCCAGCACGTCACCGCCGGTGCGCTCCAGCAGGGCGACGGTCCGCATGCCGAAGGCGGTGCGGGACTTCTCCAGCAGGGCGGGCAGCGCGTCGGCGCCGCGCAGCACGCTGCCGGCCAGGGTGGAGAGGGTCTCGGCCTCGGCGGTGGCCCGGGCGGCCCTGGCGGTGAGCCGGGCGGCGTGGTCGACCACGGTGGAGACGGTCAGCGCGACGGCGGCGAAGACCACCAGGGCGATGATGTTGTTGGTCTCGCCGATGGTGAAGTCGTGGACGGGCGGGATGAAGAAGTAGTTGAGCAGCACCGAGGCGACCAGCGAGGCCACCAGCGCGGAGGTGGCGCCGCCGAGCAGGGCGACGGCGACCACGCCGAGCTGGAAGATCAGCGCGTCGGTGGTGAGGTTGACGCTCCCGTGGGCCTGCGAGAGCAGCGCGGTCAGCAGCCAGGGCACCACCAGGCCGGCGAGGAAGCCGGCGACGGTGCGCCGCCGGGAGTGGCGGCGGCCGAGGGCGGGCAGCCGGCCGCGGCCGGTGAAGGCGTGGGTGACCATGTGGACGTCGATGTCCTCGGAGGCGTCCACGGTGGTCTCGCCGATGCCCGGGCCGGTGAGGAAGCGGGCGGTGCGGCCGCGCCGGCTGGTGCCGAGGACGAGCTGGGTGGCGTCGTGGGCGCGGGCGAAGGCGAGCAGCGCGGTGGGGATGTCGTCGCCGACGACCACGTGGTAGCTGCCGCCGAGGGTCTCCACCAGCTGCCGCTGCTGGGCGAGCGTGCCGGAGGAGGCGCCGGCCAGGCCGTCGCTGCGGGTGACGTGGACGGCGAGCAGGTCGCCGCCCGCGGTGCGGTCCGAGATGCGGGCGGCGCGGCGGATCAGCGTCTCGCCCTCGGGGCCGCCGGTGAGGGCGACCACGACGCGCTCGCGGGTCTCCCAGACCCGGTCGATGTCGTGGCTGGCCCGGTAGTCGTGCAGGCCCTCGTCGACCCGCCCGGCGACCCAGAGCAGGGCGAGTTCGCGCAGGGCGGCGAGGTTGCCGACCCGGAAGTAGTGGGAGAGCGCGGCGTCCACCTTCTCCGCCCGGTAGACGTTGCCGTGGGCCATCCGGCGGCGCAGCGCCTGGGGGGCCATGTCGACGAGTTCGATCTGGTCGGCCCGGCGGACCACCTCGTCCGGGACGGTCTCGCGCTGCGGGATGCCGGTGATCTTGCGGACCACGTCGTTCAGGGATTCCAGGTGCTGGACGTTGACGGTGGTGATGACGTCGATCCCGGCGTCCAGCAGTTCCTCGACGTCCTGCCAGCGCTTGGCGTTGCGGCCGCCGGGGATGTTGGTGTGGGCGAGTTCGTCGACCAGGACGACGGCGGGCCGGCGGGCCAGCACGGCGTCGAGGTCCATCTCCTCGAAGTCGGTGTCCCGGTAGGAGCGGTGGGCGCGCGGCAGGACCTCCAGGCCGTCGAGCATGGCCTCGGTGTGCCGGCGGCCGTGGCACTCGATCCAGCCGACGACGAGGTCCGCGCCGCGGTCCCGTCTGCGCCGGGCCTCGTCCAGCATCCGGTAGGTCTTGCCGACACCGGGGGCGGAGCCGAGGTACACCCTCAACCGGCCGCGTCGGTGGCCGGTGCCGGGGGTGAGGTCGCGGGCCATGGGCGCTGCTCTTTCGTTCTGCGTCGGTAGGGGGACACGGACGGCGGGCCGGTCCGGGCGCGGGGCGCTCGCCCCGGTCCGGACCGGCCCGCCTCAGGTGCTCGGCCGAGCTTGTGTCACTTCCGCTCCGCCAGTGCCTTGTTGAGCAGGAGGACGTTGACGCCGGGCTGTCCGAGGAAGCCCAGGGACCGGCCGTCGGTGTACTTCCCGACCAGCTCGCGGACGGTGTCCACCGGCAGGTCGCGGGCCTTGGCGACCCGTTCGGCCTGCTGCTCGGCGTAGGCGGTGGAGATGTGCGGGTCGAGGCCGGAGCCGGAGGCGGTGAGGGCGTCCGCCGGGACGCTCGCCGGGTCGACGCCGTCGAAGGCGGCGACGGCCCGGCGGCGCTCCTCGACGGTCTTGGTGAGGTCCTCGCTGGTGGGGCCGAGGTTGGAAGCGCCGGAGGCCTTGGGGTCGTGGGCGCCGGGGCGCGGCTGGAACCACTTCGGGTCGGGGCGGGGGGCCTCGTCCGGGTCGTCGGGGTTCTGCTTGGGGAGGTCGAAGTTCTGGCCGAGCAGGCCGGAGCCGGCCTCCTTGCCGTCGACCTTCACGATCGAGCCGTTGGCCCGATCGGTGAACACGGCCTGGGCGACGCCGGTGACCAGCAGCGGGTAGGCGATGCCGAGGAGCACCGTCAGGACCAGCAGGGCGCGCAGCGCGGTGAGGCAGGTGCGCACGGCGGTGGGCAGGGGCTTGGACATGGAACGCTCTCCTCTCTTGCTAGTTGAGGCCGGGGATGAACTGGACGACCAGGTCGATCAGTTTGATGCCGACGAACGGGACGACGAGGCCGCCGAAGCCGTAGAGGCCGATGTTGCGGCGCAGCAGGGAGCCGGCGTCGGAGGGGCGGTAGCGCACGCCGCGCAGGGCCAGCGGGATGAGGCCGACGATGACCAGGGCGTTGAAGACGATGGCCGAGGTGATCGCGGACTGCGGGCTGTGCAGGTGCATGATGTTCAGCTTGTCCAGGCCCGGGTACACGGCCGCGAACATCGCCGGGATGATCGCGAAGTACTTCGCGACGTCGTTGGCGATGGAGAAGGTGGTCAGCGCGCCGCGGGTGATGAGGAGCTGCTTGCCGATCTCGACGATCTCGATCAGCTTGGTGGGGTTGGAGTCCAGGTCGACCATGTTGCCGGCCTCCTTGGCCGCCATGGTGCCGGTGTTCATCGCGACCCCGACGTCGGCCTGGGCGAGGGCGGGGGCGTCGTTGGTGCCGTCGCCCGTCATCGCGACCAGCTTGCCGCCGGCCTGCTCCTTCTTGATCAGGGCCATCTTGTCCTCGGGGGTGGCCTCGGCGAGGAAGTCGTCGACGCCGGCCTCCTCCGCGATCGCCCGGGCCGTCAGCGGGTTGTCGCCGGTGATCATGACGGTCCTGATGCCCATCCGGCGCAGCTCGTCGAACCGCTCCCGCATGCCCTCCTTGACCACGTCCTTGAGGTGGATGACGCCGAGCACCCGTGCGGGCGCGTCACCGCTCCTGACCGCGACGACCAGCGGGGTGCCGCCGGCCGCGGAGATGCCGTCGACCAGGGCGGAGACCTCGTCGGTGACGGTGCCGCCGTTGCCGTCGACCCAGGCGGAGACGGCCGCGGCCGCGCCCTTGCGGACCTGCTGGAGCCCTTCCGGCTCGTCGAGGTCCACCCCGGACATCCGGGTCTGCGCCGTGAACGGCACCCAGGTGGCGTGGGCCAGCTCGCCCTGGGCGCGGGCCCGCAGGCCGTACGCCGTCTTGGCGAGGACCACGATCGAGCGGCCCTCCGGCGTCTCGTCCGCGAGGGAGGAGAGCTGGGCGGCGTCGGCGAGTTCCTCGGTGCGCACGCCCCGGGCCGGCCGGAACTCGGCGGCCTGGCGGTTGCCGAGGGTGATGGTGCCGGTCTTGTCGAGCAGCAGGGTGGTGACGTCGCCGGCGGCCTCGACGGCGCGGCCCGACATCGCCAGCACGTTGCGCTGCACCAGCCGGTCCATGCCCGCGATGCCGATCGCCGAGAGCAGCGCGCCGATCGTCGTCGGGATCAGCGCCACGATCAGCGCGACCAGCACGATCATCGACTGCGGGGCGCCCGCGTAGCTCGCCATCGGCTGCAGGGTGACGACCGCGACCAGGAAGACGATGGTCAGCGAGGCCAGCAGGATGTTGAGCGCGATCTCGTTGGGCGTCTTCTGCCGGGCGGCGCCCTCGACGAGCGCGATCATCCGGTCGATGAAGGTCTTGCCGGGCTCGGAGGAGATCTTCACCACGATCCGGTCGGACAGCACCTTGGTGCCTCCGGTCACCGCCGAGCGGTCACCGCCCGACTCGCGGATCACCGGCGCGGACTCGCCGGTGATCGCCGACTCGTCGACCGAGGCGACGCCCTCGACGACGTCGCCGTCGCCGGGGATGGTCTGGCCGGCCTCGACCACCACGTGGTCGCCCAGCCGCAGGGCGGTGCCGGGCACCTCCTCCTCGGCCCGCGACGCCGGCCAGCCGGTGAGGCGGCGCGCCATGGTGTCGCTCTTGGTGCGGCGCAGGGTGTCGGCCTGCGCCTTGCCGCGGCCCTCGGCGACGGCCTCGGCCAGGTTGGCGAAGACCGTGGTCAGCCAGAGCCACACCGTGATCGCCCAGGCGAACACGCTCGGGTCGGCCACCGCCGCGACGGTGGTGACGACCGAGCCGACCTCGACCACGAACATCACCGGGTTCTTGACCATCACCCGGGGGTCGAGCTTCTTCACCGCGTCCGGCAGGGAGGACAGGAGCAGTTTCGGGTCCAGCAGGCCGCCGGCCGCGCGGTGCGGCGCCCCGGCGGACGCCGGCTCCGGCTGCGGGGCCGGCGCACCGGCCCGCTCGGACTCTTCGGTCAGGGTGGACGACATCAGGAGAGACCTTCCGCGATCGGCCCGAGGGCCAGGGCCGGGAAGTAGGTGAGGCCGACGACGATCAGGACGACGCCCGACAGCAGGCCCACGAACAGCGGCTTGTGGGTGGGCAGGGTGCCCGGGGTGGCGGGGACCGGCTGCTGCTGCGCGAGCGCGCCGGCCAGGGCGAGGACGAAGACCATCGGCACGAACCGGCCGAACACCATGGCCAGGCCGATCGCGGTGTCGTACCAGTCGGTGTTGACCGTGATGCCGCCGAACGCCGAGCCGTTGTTGTTGGCGCCCGAGGTGAACGCGTACAGCACCTCGGAGAAGCCGTGCGCACCGGTGTTGAGCATCCCGGCCCGCTCGCCCGGCAGCGCCATCGCCACACCCGTGCCGACCAGCACGATCGTCGGCGTGGTGAGGATGTAGAGGGAGGCGAACTTCATCTCCCGCCCGCCGAGCTTCTTGCCCAGGTACTCCGGGGTGCGTCCGACCATCAGGCCGGCCACGAAGACCGCGACGACGGCCAGCACCAGCATCCCGTAGAGGCCCGAGCCCACCCCGCCGGGCGCGATCTCGCCCAGCATCATGTTGAACATCGTCAGCCCGCCGCCGAACGGCGTGTACGAGTCGTGGAAGGAGTTCACCGCGCCGGTCGAGGTCAGCGTCGTCGACGCCGCGAACATCGAGCTGGCCGCGATGCCGAAGCGCTGCTCCTTGCCCTCCATCGCCCCGCCGGCCGCCTGGAGGGCGCTGCCCGCGTGCTGCGACTCGGCGAGGGTGATCAGCGCCGTCGAGGCGATCCAGAACAGCGCCATCACGGAGACGATCGCGTAGCCCTGGCGGTGGTCGCCGACCATCCGGCCGAAGGCGCGCGGCAGCGCGAACGGGATCAGCAGGATGAGGAAGACCTCGACCAGGTTGGAGAAGCCGCTCGGGTTCTCGAAGGGGTGCGCCGAGTTGGCGTTGTAGAAGCCGCCGCCGTTGGTGCCCAGCAGCTTGATGACCTCCTGGGAGGCCACCGGCCCGCCCGGGATCGCCTGCGGGTCGCCGGCCAGCGTGGCGACCTCGTGGAAGCCGTGGAAGTTCTGCACCACGCCGCTCGCCACCAGGACGAGGGCGAAGACGACCGCGACCGGCAGCAGCAGCCGCACGCTGATCCGGGTGAGGTCGACCCAGAAGTTGCCGACCCGGTCGGTGCGGTTGCGGGTGAAGCCGCGGATGAGCGTGGCGACGACCGCGATGCCGACGGCCGCGGAGACGAAGTTCTGCACCGCGAGGCCGGCCATCTGGGCCAGGTGCCCCATCGCGGCCTCGCCGCTGTAGGACTGCCAGTTGGTGTTGGCCGTGAAGGAGATCGCGGTGTTCCAGGCCTGGTGGCCCGGCATCTGCTCGACGCCGAGGTTCAGCGGCAGCCACTGCTGGAGGCGGATCAGGCCGTAGAGGAAGAGGACGGAGACCGCCGAGAAGGCCAGCACCGAGCGCAGGTAGACCGGCCAGCGCTGGTCGGCGTCGGCGTCCACGCCGATCACCCGGTAGAGCGCCTTCTCGGCTCTGAGGTGCTGGGAGGTGGTGAGGATGCGGGCGATGTAGTCGCCCAGGGGGCGGTAGCACAGGGCCAGGGCGCCCACCAGGGCGAGGACCTGCAGCCAGCCCGCGAGAGTCGAGCCCATGTCAGAACTTCTCCGGGTGGATCAGCGCGAGGACGAGATAGCCGACGAGGGCGACGGCCACGATGAGACCTGCGATGTTCTCCGCGCTCACAGCTTCTCCACCCCCCGCGCGATCAGGGCGATGACGCCGAACACGGCGAGCGTGACGGCGACGTAGATGAGATCGGACATGGCTCCACCACGGTGGCTCGGAGGTGGCCGCGTCGCCCGCGACGGAGCGGGGGGTGCGGCGCCGGCGGCGGGCCGGCAAGGCCAGCCAACCGCCCTCACGGAGCGTCAAGGGCTCCCTTGACGCCCTCCATACGGCGTCCGTTCGATTGTTGACGGGCTCCATACGGGGCGTTGTCCGGGCCGTGACCGGGGCGCCGAGGCCCCGGGCGGCGGGTGCGTCGAAGCCCCGGCGGCGGGTGCGTCGAAGCCCCGGGCGGCGGGTGCGTCGAAGCCCCGGCCGCGGGTGCGTCGAAGCCCCGGGCGGCGGGTGCCGTCCGGGGCCTCGTTCCGGTGCGCGGACGCGCTACGCGCGCTCGGGGGTCCTGCTCCTCGCCTGCTCCGACCGAACGGAGGGCTCCCCGCGCCGGACCGCGCCGGGGGCGCGCCGCGAGGGCCGGTTCGCCCGGCCCGCGGAGGTCAGCTGCCACGGCACGCTGATCACCATCACCCCCGGCGTGAACAGCAGCCGGCTCTTCAGCCAGAGCGCCGACTGGTTGTGCAGCAGGTGCTCCCACCAGTGGCCGACCACGTACTCGGGGATGAAGACCGCCACCGCGTCCCGTGGGCTGGTCCGCCGCCGGTCCCGGACGTACTGCACCACCGGCTTGGTGATCTCCCGGTACGGCGAGTCCAGCACCTTCAGCGGCACCTGGACGTCCAGCTCCCGCCACCGGCGCTCCAGGTCCCCGGTGGCCTCCGGCTCCACCGCGACGGTGAGCGCCTCCAGCGAGTCCGGCGCGAACGCCTGCGCGTAGCCGAGCGCCCGCAGGGTCGGTTTGTGCACCTGGGAGACCAGCACGATGCCGTGCACCTTGGACGGCCGCACCGCCTCGGCCCGCGCGTCGTCCACCGCCAGTTCCTCCGCGACGCTGTCGTAGTGCCGGCGGATGCCGCGCATCATCAGCCAGAGCACCACCGCCGCGACCACGGCCAGCCAGGCGCCCTGGGTGAACTTGGTCAGCAGCACGATCACCAGCACCAGCGCCGTGGTGACGGCGCCGAAGAAGTTGATCGCCCGGGAGCGGCGGGCCGCGCCGCGCACCGCCGGGTCGGTCTCGGTGGCCAGGGCCCGGTTCCAGTGCCGCACCATGCCGATCTGCGACAGCGTGAAGGAGGTGAAGACGCCCAGGATGTAGAGGTGGATCAGGCTGGTGACGTCCGCGTCGTACAGCCAGAGCAGCCCGCCGGCCACCACCGCGAGCGCGATGATGCCGTTGGAGAAGGCCAGGCGGTCGCCGCGGGTGTGCATCTGCCGGGGCAGGTAGCGGTGCTCGGCCAGGATCGAGGCGAGCAGCGGGAAACCGTTGAACGCCGTGTTGGCGGCCAGGATCAGCACCAGCGCGGTGACCGCCTGGACGGCGTAGAACAGGACGCTGTGGTCACCGCCGAAGATCGCCGCCGCCAGCTGGGCGATCACGGTCTGCTGCGGCGCGTTCGCGCAGTTCCCGGGAAAGCCGCTGAGGTGGCAGGTGTCGTCGGCGATGTGGACGTCGGAGATCAGCGCCAGGGAGGTGATGCCGACGAACATCACCACGGCCGTGGTGCCCATCACGGCCATGGTGGCGGCGGCGTTGCGCGACTTCGGCGCCCGGAAGGCCGGCACGCCGTTGGAGATCGCCTCCACCCCGGTCAGCGCCGTGCAGCCGGACGCGAACGCCCGCAGCCCCAGCATCAGCAGCCCCAGCCCGGCCAGGGTGTCCTTGCCGTCCTCCGGCACGATCCCGTACGCGGCGCTGGAGGCCACCGGCGCGTCGCCGAACGCCACCCGCACCAGGCCGGTGACCACCATCAGCAGCATGGCGCCGATGAACAGGTAGGTCGGCGCGGCGAAGGCCTTGCCGGACTCGCGGACCCCGCGCAGGTTCATCGCCATCAGCAGCAGCACGAAGCCGAGCGCCAGCTCCACCCGGTGGTCCGCCAGCGAGGGCAGCGCCGAGATGATGTTGTCCACGCCGGAGGCCACCGAGACGGCGACCGTCATCACGTAGTCGACCAGCAGCGAGGCCGCCACCACCAGGCCCGAGTTGGCGCCCAGGTTGCGGGAGACGACCTCGTAGGAACCGCCGCCGCTCGGGTAGGCGTGCACGACCTGGCGGTAGGACATCACCACGACCGCCATCAGCGCGACCACGCCGGCCGCGACCCACGGGGTGAGGTAGAGGAAGGCGGTGCCGCCGACGGTGAGCACCAGCAGGATCTCCTGGGTCGCGTAGGCGACCGAGGAGAGCGGGTCGGAGGCGAAGATCGGCAGGGCCAGGCGCTTGGGGAGCAGGGTCTCGCCGAGCTCCTCGCTGCGCATGGCCCTGCCGATCACGAGGCGCTTGAGCGCCTGGGGCACGTTGAACACATCGGCGAGCGTAAGCGTGTGCGACGGGCGCGCAATGGGACGTTCCGGCGTGCTCATGACGTCAGGATTGACGGACGGGCGGGATGTTTCCGCAGGTCGGAGCGGCTACGCGCGAGGCGTTCCGGGTGGGGCCGGGGCGTTTCGAGGGCGTCAAGGGGGGCGTTAAGACATCGTCAAGATATGACGATCCTGCCATTTACATGGGGCATATCGTGGCAATTCCTCCAGGGGGGGCGATGACCGGGGTGCTCACCTTCGGGGTCACGCCCGTCGTGACATCCACCGTCGCGCCCGTCGCCACATCTGCTGTCATGCCCGTCGTGACATCCACCGCCGCGTCGCGCCCGTCGTCACATCCTCATCCGGAGCCGGCAGACCACCGCGTCGGTGTGCCGGCGCAGCGCCCGGTCGATGACGGCGCCGCGGCGGTTCTGCAGGGCGCGCTGCCAGGGGCGGACCGGTTCGACCTCGGGGATGAGGACGGTGAGGCGGTCGTAGGCGTGCTCGGCGGCGAGGTCGTTGACGAAGGCGGCGATCGGCGGGCCGAGTCGGCGGTGGGCGTCCGGGATCTCGATCAGCGGCACGCCGGGCCGCCACAGCTCCCAGTCCCGGCGCAGCGCCTCGGCCTCGGCCGGCTCGTGGACGACGGTGACGGCGAGGACCTCGTCGCCGAGGGAGAGGGCTGCGGAGAGACCGTCGCGGGTGAGCCGGGTGATGGCGGTGACCGGGACGACGACCAGGCTGCGCTGCGGGGTGAGCGGTCCGGGGACGCGGCCCAGTTCCAGGCGCTCGCCGATCCGGGCGTAGCCGCGGCGCACCGCCTCGAACAGCAGCACCAGCAGCGGCAGGGCCAGGCAGATGCCCCAGGCGCCGTCGGTGAACCTGGTGCCGGTGACGACGAGGGCGGCGGTGCCGGTGAGCAGCGCGCCGAAGCCGTTCAGCGCCGCCCGCCACCGCCAGCCGGCCGGCTTCCCGCCGTACCAGTGGCGGACCATGCCGACCTGGCAGATCGTGAAGCCGACGAACACCCCGATCGCGAAGAGCGGGACCAGGCTGTTGACGTCGCCGCCCGAGCCGACCAGCAGCAGCGCGGAGACGGCGGCCAGGAAGAGCACGCCGTGCCGGTGCACCTGGCGGTCGGCGCGCAGGGCGAAGACGTGCGGGAGGTGGTGGTCGCGGGCCAGCAGGTGGAGCAGGACCGGCAGGCCGCCGAAGGAGGTGTTGGCGGCCAGGCCCAGCAGGACCACGGTGGCGAACTGCACCACGTAGAAGCCGGCGCCGTGGCCGAGCGAGGCGTCGGCCAGCTGGGCGAGCACGGTGACGCCCTCGACCGGCTGGAGGTGGAAGCGGCCGATCAGCACCGCCAGTCCGATCAGCATCACGCCGAGCAGCGCGCCGAGCGCGACCTCGGTGTGCTGCGCCCGCTTCACGCCCGGCGCGCGGAAGGACGGGACGGCGTTCGCCACCGCCTCCACACCGGTCAGCGCGGAGCAGCCGGCCGCGAAGGCCTTGAGCAGCAGCAACGCACCGACCGCCGTGGCGTTCTCCGTCAGCACGGACGCGTGCCCGTCGGCCGCCGCCGTGCTCACCGGCGCGTCCCGGAACAGGCCGGCCACGACGATCGCCAGGATCGAGAGCACGAAGACGGCGGTCGGCGCCATGAACCAGCGGGCCGACTCCGCGATCCCGCGCAGGTTCACCGCCGTCACCAGCGCCAGCACGCCCAGGCAGAGCCAGACCCGGTCCTCGTACAGACCCGGCACCGCCGACGTCAGCGCCGCCACGCCGGCCGTCACCGACACCGCCACGTTCAGCACGTAGTCGACCACCAGCGAGGCCGCGGCGGTCAGTGCCGTCCGCCGGCCCAGGTGCGCCTTGGCCACCGCGTACGAGCCGCCGCCGTCCGGGAAGGCCGCGATGACCTGCCGGTACGAGGCGACCAGCACCGCCAGCAGCACCGCGATCGCCGCCGTGACCGGCAGCGTGAACCCCAGGCCGTACGCCCCCGCCGCGGCGAGCACCAGCACCACGGACTCCGGCCCGTACGCCACCGAGGCCATCGCGTCCAGCGACAGCGCCGCCAGTCCGCCCAGCGCGGTCAGCCGGTGCCGGTCCTCGGCGCCGGCGACGGTATCCGGAGGCTCTGTGGTGGCGGCGAGGGTGCTGGACATCGGACGGAACCTCCGCAGTCGATCGGTTGCCCCGATCCTGCGGGTGCCGGCCGGCTGCACCCCACGGCCCCTACGCGTTCCTGACGCGCCGTCGCCCGCTCTTGACGGGCCCTTGACGGCGACTGGGCGGGGTGGGCGGACCGCTGTCCCGGCGGGCGCCGGTTGGGAAGACGATCAGCTCTTACGGAGGACTCCCGGCGCGCTCACGCACGGCCGGGACTGCTCGGCGGTGAAGCTGAACGGTCCGGCCCCACCCTGCCCCACCACTGTGCTGCCTGGGTCAGGTAATTGCAAGTCATTCGCAATAACGCCACCCCTCGCACTCCACTACCCTCCGCACATGCCCCAGCACCCTCCGCCCTCCCCCCTGCTCCTCATCGACCTGGACCACACCCTCGTCGAACGCGACGGCGGCGCCGACGCCTGGGCCCCCGCCTTCTGCGCCGCCCACGGCCTGCCCGCCGAGGCCGCCCCCACCGTCTTCGGCCTCTTCCTCACCGACCGCTCCCCCGCCGGCTTCACCCGGATCGCCGCCCACTACGGCCTCCCCCGCTCCGGCACCGCCCTCTGGGAGGAGCACGTCGCCCACGAGGCCGCCCGCACCCACCTGATCCCCGGCGTCCCCGAAGCCCTCGCCGCCCTCCGCGCGGCCGGCTGGACCATCGCCGTCGTCACCAACGGCTGCACCGACATCCAGCGCGCCAAACTCGCCCGCACCGGCCTGCTCCCCGCCGTCGACACCGTCTGCGTCTCCGAGGAGGCCGGCGCCCGCAAGCCGGCCCCCGCGATCTTCCACCTCGCCGCCACCCGCCTCGGCCGCACCCTCACCCCCGCCGACTGGATGGCCGGCAACAACCCCGCCACCGACCTCCGCGGCGCCCACGCCACCGGCCTCCGCTCCATCTGGATCACCCCCTCCCCGCCCCCGCCCCTCCCCCCGTCCCACCCCACCCCCACCCACACCGCCCCCGACACCCCCACCGCCGCCGCCCTGCTCCTCTCCCTCCCCCACTGACCCCGGGAACGACAAAAGGCCCCCGGTCCACGTCTCCGTGAACCGGGGGCCTTCCATCTATCCTGTGGCTGGTGCAGGGTTCGAACCTGCGTAGCTTGCGCGACAGATTTACAGTCTGCTCCCTTTGGCCGCTCGGGCAACCAGCCAGGATGTTCGCCTCCCGGGGGCTTGCCCCGTTCGACTGGGTAAACCTTACCCGATGCCGGGGGGTGGTCCGCCACCTGGTTCCGTGGGGCGCGATCGGCGGGTGTGGCGCGACTGTCCTGGGCGGTGGCGGGGGCGGGCTGGATAGGCTGGGGCGGCGGGCGTCCGGTGGGACGGCCGTGTCAGTGCAGCCAGAGCATCAAGGAGACCAACACCCATGGCCGACTCCAGTTTCGACATCGTCTCGAAGGTCGAGTGGCAGGAGGTCGACAACGCGATCAACCAGACCTCCCGCGAGATCGCCACCCGCTTCGACTTCAAGAACGTCGGCGCCGACATCAAGCGCTCCGGCGAGACGATCGAGATGAAGGCCAACGGCGAGGAGCGCGTCAAGGCCATCCTGGACGTGCTGCAGAGCAAGTTCATCAAGCGCAACCTGTCGCTGAAGGCGCTGGACGCCAAGGACCCGCAGCTGTCCGGCAAGGAGTACAAGATCTTCGCGGACGTGAAGGAGGGCATCTCCCAGGACGATGCCAAGAAGATCGCGAAGATCATCCGCGACGAGGGCCCCAAGGGCGTGAAGGCCCAGGTCCAGGGCGACGAGCTGCGGGTGAGCTCGAAGAGCCGGGACGACCTGCAGGCCGTCCAGGCGCTGCTCAAGGGCAAGGACCTGGACTTCGCGATCCAGTTCGTGAACTACCGCTGAGCCGGTCGGCGGCCCCGGCCGGGAGCTCTGGAGAGGGCTTCCGACCGGGGCCGCCGTCGTTTCCGGGGGCGCCGTCGTCCGGTGGGGCGTCAGGGGGTGGCGGCCCAGGCGGCGGTGGTGCGGTGGGCGTCGAGGCCGGCGGCGTCGAACTCGTCGCGGGCGGTGGTGCCGGCCGGGATGTGGACGCCGAGGCGGCGCAGGACGCGGGAGATCGGGCCGCCCTCGGGCGGGAAGGCTTCGAGGGGGCCACTGGTGAACGGGCCGAGGTCGAGCCGGCCGTCGGCCCAGAGGGCGGCGCGCTGGATGCCGGTGCCGCCGAAGTAGTCGGCCTCCACGCAGGCGATCGGGCCGGCCTTGGACCAGGCGGCGAGCCGGCGTTCCAGGCCGTCGGAGAACCAGTCGAAGCCGGCGACGCCCGGGGAGGCCGGCTCCTCGTCGCCGAACCGGAGGGCCGTCAGGAACCCGGGGGTGGCCGGGATCAGCGCGAGGCCCTGGGCGAGCGGTCGCGGGCGGGCCGCCGAAACCTCGGCGGCCGCCACCGCGACCAGTTCCGCCGGGCCGATCAGCGCCTGAAGTTCGTATGACATTCAGTCATCGTGAACCATGACACCGACGGTGCGCCCGTCGTTTACGATTCCGTGCCCGGTCGGGTATCAGTCCGAGAGTCGCCCGCAGGACCGGGGCGGACGCCGTACAGCAGCGTGAACAGGGTCGCCTCCACCGCGTCGTCGGCGTCGCTCTCGCCCTCCGCGCGCAACTCGTCGAGGATCTCGTCGAGCCGGCCGCGGAGCCGGAGCATCCGGTCGGGCGTGAGCCGGAACGTGAAGTGCGAGAACATGCCGGGCAGGCCGGGGGCCGAGGCCTCCCGCGAGGTGGTGAAATCGACGCGGTCGGCCATCGCGCGGGCGTGGAACTCGCCGCGGACGCGGTCCATCGCGGCGAGGATGGCCCCGTAGGCGTGGGCGCGGGTCGGCGAGCCGGGCGAGAAGATCTCGGGCGCCAGCCGCAGCGAGTCCTGGGCCGGGGCGTAGCGGCTCTCGACGATGCCGGAGACCAGGCGGGTGCCGGCGACGCGGACCAGTCCGGCCTTCTCCAGTTGCTTGATGTGGCGGTAGAGCTTGGTCTGCGGCTCGTCGAGCGCGGCCGCGATCTCCTTGGCGGTGAGCGGCCCGGAGGCGAGGGCGGCCATCAGGACGTCGAGGATCGCCAGGCGGAGCGGGTCGGCCAGGGCCTTGAGGGTGGCGGCGTCCTCGACCCGGCGTTCCTTGAGGGCGCCGGGGCCGGAGCCGGGGCCGGGGGTGGCGGGCCCCGGGGCGGCGGGCTCCTCGTCGGCGTTCTCGGCACTCTCGGCGTTCTCGACCACGGCCCCACCCTCGCAGATGGCCGCCGACCCGGGCAATCGAGCGTTCACCCTTGCGCGATCGGTCACACTCACGTCACCATTCACGTATTCGTGAATGGTGACGCTGCAGTGAGCGTCGAGAAGGGGGAGACGCCGATGAGTACGGAGACCGCGACCACGACCGGCCCGCCGCAGGCGGCCGCGCCCGTCCCGCTGCGGCGCAACTGGCGCTTCCAGGCCCTCTGGGCCGGCCAGGCCGGCGCCACCCTCGGCCTGCAGATCGCCGACACCGCCTACCCGCTGCTGCTGCTCGCGCTCACCGGTTCCTCCACGCTCGCCGGGGCGTTCGGGGCCCTGCAGATCAGCGCCTCCCTGCTGTTCGGCCTCCACGGCGGCGCGGTCGCCGACCGCTGCGACCGCCGCAGGCTGCTGATCGCGGGCGACTGCGTCCGGCTGGTCGCCTGCGCCAGCGTCCCGGCCGCCATGGCGCTGGACCGGCTGACCCTCGCGCACACCCTGCTGGTGGCCGTGGTGATCGGCGCGACCATCGCCTACACCGGCCCGATCCGGCTGATCGCGGTGCGCTCGGTGGTGCCGCCGGAGCAGCTGCGGCAGGCGTTGGCTCAGGACGAGGCCCGGATGAGCGGGGCCGGTCTGATCGGACCGCCGCTGGCGGGCGCGCTGTTCGGGCTCGGCCGGGCGGCGCCGTTCGTCGGCACGGCGGTCGCCTCGCTGCTCGCGCTCACCGCCGCGCTCGTGGTGCGGTTCCCGGGCCGGCCGGAATCCGGGGCGTGCAGGGCCGGCACCGCGGGCGGCACCGCGGACAGCGGCGCGGACGGCACCGCGGACGGCGGCGCGCTGGCCGGCTACCGCTACCTGGCAGCCAACGCCCTGCTGCGCCCGGTCCTCGCCGTCGTCCTGCTGATCAACGTCGCGGGAGCCGCGATGCTGCTGCCGGTGATGGTGATCCTGCGCGGCCAGGGCACGTCCAGTGCCGGCATCGGGCTGGCCCTGGCCGGGGAGGCCGTGGGGGCGCTGGCCGGCGCGCTGCTGGTGAGCCGGCTGCACCGGACGGCCGGGCCCGGGGTGCTGCTGCTCGCGGTGTCCTGGCTGACCGTCCCGGTGCTGCTGGCGCCGCTGCTGCCCGGCGGGCCGGTCACCGTCTTCGCGGCGCTGTTCGTGGTGGGCCTGGGGATCCCGACGCTGCGGGTGATGATCGACCTGCTGGTGTTCAGCCGGGTCCCGGACGCGCTGCGCGGACGGGTGATCTCCGCGACGCTGACGATGTTCACGGTCGGGATGCCCGCCGGGACGGTCGGCAGCGGGCTGCTGCTCGACCACCTCTCCCCCGCGGCGGCGCTCGGCACGGTGGCGGCGCTGCTCGCGGCGGGCCTGGTCCCAGCGACGGCCGGCCGGACGCTGCGCCGCTCCGGCTGGCCCGAGCGGACACCGGCGGCCACCCCGTCGCCCTGACGCCCTGACGCCCTGACGCCCGCTCACCGCCTGTCGCCGGGACCAGGCCCGCCGCCCGCACCCCACAGCCCGCCCGCTCACCCTCCGCTCACCCGTGCGGGTGCACGCCGCATGCGCCTCCCTCGCCAACCGGGTGAACTGACCGGGTACGGCCCGGCGCCGGCGGGGCCACCGCAGGAGGACGCATGAGTTCGATGGACATACCGTCGTCCGGCCAGGGCGGTCCTGGCGGAGGCCAGGGGGGCGGCGGCCAGGAGTCCGCCACCCGGGAACGCACCGGCTCGGCGGCCGCCACCCTGGCGAACGCGCCCCGGATGTCCTGGCTGACGCTCGCCTTCATGACCACCGCCTCGGTGGCCAGCCTCCGCTCCGCCCCGACCATGGCGGTCTACGGCCTCGCCTGCGTCTTCCTCTACCTCCTGCCGGCCGTGGTCTTCCTGCTGCCGACCGCGCTGGTCTCCGCCGAGCTGGCGTCCGGCTGGGAGGGCGGCGTCTACCGTTGGGTGTCGGAGGGCCTGTCGAAGCCGCTGGGCTTCCTGGCCGTCTGGTGCCAGTTCGCGATGACGATCTTCTACTACCCGTCCCTGCTGGCGTACGTGGCGTCCACCATCGCCTACGTGGTCAACCCCTCCCTGGCGAGCAACGGCCCGTACACCGCACTCGTGATCATGGTGCTGTACTGGACCGGCGTCTGGGTCTCCGCCCGGGGCACCCAGGCGGTGGCCGGCCTCTCCTCGATGGGCCTGATCATCGGCACGCTGGTCCCCGGCACGCTGCTCGTCGTGCTCGGCTTCGTCTTCCTCGGCCAGGGCAACGGCTCCGCCGCGCCGATGGACGCCGCGCACCTGTTCCCGGAGTGGACCGGCCTGGCCAGCCTGGTGCTGATCGTCAACAACTTCCTCAGCTACTCCGGCATGGAGATGAACGCGGTGCACGTCTCCTCGCTGCGCAACCCGGCCCGGGAGTTCCCGCGCGCGATGTTCACCGCCTCCGGGCTGGTGCTGGCGATCTTCATCCTGCCCGCGCTGGCGATCAGCTGGGTGGTGCCGTCCAGCGAACTGAGCCTGACGGCCGGTGTGATGCAGGCCTTCGACGCCTTCTTCCAGTACTTCCACATCGGCTGGCTGACCCCGGTGATCGCGGTGGCGCTGGTCGCCGCCTCGCTCGGCGGCATGCTCACCTGGCTCGCCGGGCCGTCCAAGGGCCTGTTGATGATCTCCCGCCAGGAGGGCTACCTCCCGCCGTTCCTGCAGCGGCTCAACCGGGCGGGCGTCCAGCAGAACCTGCTGGTCACCCAGGGCGTGGTCACCACGGTCATCGCCCTCGCGTACGCCCTGATCCCGAACGTCTCCAGCGCCTACTGGATCTTCTCGGTGATCACCACGCAGGTGTACCTGATCGTCTACCTGCTGATGTTCGCCGCCGCGATCCGGCTGCGCCGTCTCCAGCCGGACCACCCGCGCGGCTACCGGGCACCGGCGCTGGTGCCGATCGCGGTCACCGGCCTGGTGGCCTCGGCGGCGGCGATGGCGATCGGGTTCGTGCCCTCCTCGCAGTTCGGCAGCGGCTCGGTCTGGTCGTACGTGGCGATCGTCGGCGGCGGTCTGCTGGTGCTGGGCCTGGTGATCCCCGTGCTGTTCCTGCGGCTGCGCAAGCCGGGCTGGCGCTCGCCCCAGGCCCGCGCCGAGGCGGAGGCGATCGAGGCCGCCGAGCTCCGCCACGCGACCGACCCCGGGCCGGAAGGACCGGGGCACCACGGAGCGGGGCACCACGGGCCGAAGCACGACGGACCGGAACGTGACGGACCGGAACGTGACGGGCCGAAGCGCGACGGACCGGGTGCGGACGGCCCGACGCACGGAGGTGCGGCATGACCCGCAGCCTGATGGCCTCCCGGCATCGCTGGATCTACCTCGGCGCGATCGTCCTGCTGATCGCCATGCTGGTGACCGGCCTGCTCACCTACAGCCAGCTGCACAAGACCAACGAGGCCAACCGCAAGGCCGAGCAGCTCTCCGAGGCGCTGGCCGCCGCCGGCTACCCGGTGCCGTCGCAGGACCAGATCGTGCACACCCTGGGCGAGGACGGCGGCGCCGTCTGCGACGACCCGGCCGGCGCGCTCCAGCAGGCGCAGTGGAAGTACGGCATGTCCACCGGCGCGGCCGGCCCCGGCCAGCGTCCGGTGCTCTCCGACCGCGAGGTGGTCCTGGCGGAGACGATCGTGCTCTCGGTGTACTGCCCGGACAAGCTCGCCGCCATCAAGGACAAGATCGACGACCTCAAGCTGGAGAACACCGTCCGCAACTGACGCCCCGGCCCACAGTCCCCAGAGGAGCCGTCACCATGACCGACGAACTCGCCCGCCGGATCGCCGCCCTGATGCCGCGCGCCCGGGCCGACCTGGCCGAGCTGGTCGCCATCCCCTCCGTCGCCGACCCCCGCCAGTACCCGCCGGAGAAGTGCCGCCAGGCCGCCGAGTGGGTCGCCGACGCCTTCGCCGACGCCGGACTGCGCGACGTCCACCTGGAGGAGACCCCGGACGGCAGCCACGCCGTGGTCGGCCACCGCCCGCCCCCGCCCGGCGCGCCGACCGTCCTGCTCTACGCCCACTACGATGTCCAGCCCCCGCTCGACGACGCCGCCTGGACCTCCCCGCCGTTCGAGCTCACCGAGCGCGCCGGCCGCTGGTACGGGCGCGGCGCCGCCGACTGCAAGGGCAACATCGTCATGCACCTCACCGCGCTGCGGGCGCTCGGCGACGACCTGCCGGTCGGCCTCAAACTGGTCGTCGAGGGCTCGGAGGAGCAGGGCACCGGCGGACTGGAGGCCTACGTCCCGCCGCACGCCGGGGAGCTGCACGCCGACGCACTGCTGATCTGCGACACCGGCAACGCGGCGGTCGGCCTGCCCACCGCCACCACCTCGCTGCGCGGCGTCACCACGGTGGTGGTCACCGTCTCCGCGCTGGCGGGCGACATGCACTCCGGCATGTTCGGCGGCCCCGCCCCGGACGCGCTGGCCGCGCTGATCCGCGTCCTCGACTCACTGCGGGACGCCGACGGCGGCACCCGGATCGAGGGCCTGGACAACGACGGCACCTGGAGCGGCGTCGGCTATGACGAGCAGCGGTTCCGCGCCGACGCGGGCGTCCTGGACGGCGTCCGGCTGACCGGCTCCGGCACCGTCGCCGACCGGCTCTGGGCCCGGCCCGCCGTCACCGTGCTCGGCATCGACTGCCCGCCGGTGGTCGGCTCCGCCGCCGCGATCCCGGCCACCGCCCGGGCCCGGGTCAGCCTGCGCGTCCCGCCCGGCACCGACGCGCGCGCCGCCCAGGCCGCGCTCACCGCCCACCTGGAGGCCGCCGCACCGTGGGGGGTGCACATCGCGGTGGAGCCCGAGAGCGTCGGCTCGCCGTTCCGCGCCGCCACCGGCGGGCCCGCCTACGCGGCGCTCGACAAGGCCGTGCAGGAGGTCTACGGCCGCCCGATGTCCTTCCTCGGCCAGGGCGGCTCGATCCCGCTCTGCACCGTGTTCGCCACGACCTTCCCGGCGGCGGAGATCATCCTGATGGGCGTCGAGGAGCCGCGCTGCCTGATCCACGCGCCCAACGAGAGCGTCGACCCCGGCGAGATCGAGCACATGGCCCACGTCGAGGCGCTGTTCCTCCGCCACTACGCCAACTCGCGCCGTTCGTGATGAAGTTGACGCGCACCCAGCCTCCAGCCGCGCCGAGCTCCCCCACCAGGAGACCCGCATGCCCCGAGAGTTCACCACCGAGGACTACCGCTCCCGCCTGGAGCGGGCCACCGCCGCCGCGGCCGGCGCCGGGCTGTCCGGCCTGGTCGTCGCCCCCGGCCCCGATCTCGTGTACCTCACCGGCTACCAGCCGACCGCGATCACCGAACGGCTCACCGCGCTCGTCCTCACCGCAGGGCGCGAGCCCGCGCTGATCGTCCCCACCCTGGAGCGCCCCGACGCCGAGAAGGCGGCCAGCGCCCCCGCCGTCCGCCTGGTCGACTGGACCGACGGCCAGGACCCGTACGCCGCCGCCGTCCCGCTGATCGACCGGGCCGGCCGGTACGGGATCTCCGACAACGCCTGGGCGATGCACCTGCTCGGCCTCCAGGCCGCCCTGCCGGCCACCGGCTGGACCTCGCTCACCGAGACCCTGCCGATGCTGCGCGCGGTCAAGGACACGGACGAGCTGGAGCGCCTCGCCGCGGCCGGCGGGGCCGCCGACGCCGCCTACCGGGGCATCCTGGAGGTCACCTTCGCCGGGCGCCGGGAGACCGACGTCGCCGCCGACCTCGCCGCCCTGCTCATCAAGTACGGCCACAGCCAGGTCGACTTCACCGTGGTCGGCTCCGGCCCCAACGGCGCCAACCCGCACCACGAGGCCGGCGACCGGGTGATCGAGCCCGGCGACACCGTCGTGCTGGACTTCGGCGGACTCAAGGACGGCTACGGCTCCGACACCACCCGCACCGTGCACGTCGGCGCCGACGTCCCGGACGAGGTGCGCAGGGTCCACGAGGTCGTCCGGCAGGCGCAGCAGACCGCGTTCGAGGCCGTCCGGCCCGGGATCGGCTGCCAGGAGATCGACCGGGTCGCCCGCCGGGTCATCACCGAGGCCGGGTACGGCGAGTACTTCATCCACCGCACCGGCCACGGCATCGGCATCACCACGCACGAGCCGCCGTACCTGGTCGAGGGCGAGGAGCGGCCGCTGGTGCCGGGGATGTGCTTCTCGATCGAGCCGGGCGTCTACCTGCCGGGCCGGTTCGGGGTGCGGATCGAGGACATCGTGACCGTCACCGAACAGGGCGGGCGGCGGTTCAACAACACCCCGCACGAGCTGGGCATCGTGTCCTGAGTCACCCCGGGGCCGTGTCCGGGGTCACCGCCGGGAACGCCCCCGCCGCGTCCCGGCCGTCTCCCGGATCACCCGGCCCGGTGTGTGCGCTGCGCCGCCCGGGGCAATTCTGAGCCCTTCCTGAACGGACCGCCGTTCGCACCGAGAGTTCTCCAAGAATGCCTTGCTAGCTTCGACCGGCATGACCAGAATGCTCCGCCCGGCGCCGCCCACCCCTTCCGAGAGCGCCGGGCGGCTGCGTCCGGCGACCGGTTCCCGGACCGGCACGCGCTCCGGCGCCCTGGCCCGGCTCCGGCTGCTGGCGTGGCCGCTCTACCTCACCGCCCTGCTGTGGTACCTGGGCACGTACGGCCTGCCGTACACCAATGACCTGGTCTTCCTCTGGCTGATGGGCGCCCTGGTGGCCGCCGGCGTGCACAGCGGGCACGGCGCGCGCGGCTTCCTGCTGGTGCTGCGCGACTGGGTGCCGGTGATGGCCGTCGTCTGGACGTACTCGCTGCTGCGCGGCTACGGCGCGCACACCCCCTGGGGCCCGTACCTGTGGCCGCAGCAGCGCGCCGACGAAGTCATCGGCTTCGGCGAGACGCTGACCGTCCGGCTGCAGCACGGGCTCTACACGCCCGGCTCGCCGCAGTGGTGGGACTACGCGGCGGTCACCGTCTACATGTCGCACTTCTTCGCGGTCTTCGTGATCCTCGCGGTGCTCTGGCGCCGGCGCCACGACCGGTTCCGGCACCTGCTCACCTGCTACCTGGTGCTGACCTTCGCCGGCTTCGCCACGTACATCCTCTACCCGGCGGTGCCGCCGTGGCTCTCCTCCCAGGAGGGCCACCTGCCGGAGCTGACCCGGGTGGTCTCGGACGTGCTCACCGAGAGCGGGCTGCCGCGGGCCGCGTCGGTGTTCGAGAACGGCAGCCAGTTCGCCAACGACGTCGCCGCGATGCCCTCGCTGCACTCGGCGTACCCGGCGATGCTGCTGTTCTTCTTCTGGCCGACGGCCGCGCGGTGGCTGCGGGTGCTGCTGGTCGCGTACCCGCTCGCGATGACCTTCGCCCTGGTGTACGGGGCGGAGCACTACCTGGTGGACGTCTTCGTCGGCTGGGCGTACGCGGCCGCGGCGGTGTACGGCGTGCGGTGGCTGCGCGAGCGGCGGCGGACCAGGTCGCTGGCGGCGAGCCGGGCGGCCGTGGCGCCGGTGGAGCCCGCGGAGCCGGGGGCGGGCGTGGCGGCCGGGGTGGCCGGCGGCACACTGGAGCGGTGACCGAGAAGCCGACCCCGGCCCCCAGGCCGACCGCCGAGCAACTGCTCGCCGCCCGCGACAGGACGATCGAGGACGTCACCGCCCCCGGTCTGCGCGTGCTGTTCTGCGGGATCAACCCCGGGCTCTGGTCCGGGGCCACCGGCCACCACTTCGCCCGCCCCGGCAACCGGTTCTGGCCCGCCCTGCACCGCTCCGGCTTCACGCCGCGCCAGTTCCGGCCGGACGAGCAGCGGCAGCTGCTCGACCTCGGCCTCGGCATCACCAACGTCGCCCCGCGCACCACCGCCAAGGCCGACGAGCTGACCGCCGAGGAGCTGCGGGCGGGCGGCGCCGCGCTCACCGAACGGGTGCTGCGGCTGCGCCCCCGGGTGCTGGCGGTGCTCGGCATCGGCGCCTACCGCACGGCCTTCGGCCTGCGGACGGCGTCGACCGGGCGCCAGGAGCGGACCATCGGGGACACCGAGGTCTGGGTGCTGCCCAACCCCAGCGGCCTCAACGCCCACTACACCCTGGACGCGCTGGCGGCGGAGTTCGCCGGGCTGCGCGAGGCGCTCTCCTAGCCGGTCAGGCGCGCAGGAACTCCAGCACCGCCAGCACCCGGCGGTGGGTCTCCCCCGCCGGGGGCAGGTCGAGCTTCATCAGGATGTTGCCGATGTGCTTGCCCACTGCCGCCTCGGACACCACCAGCTCCCCGCAGATCGCCGCGTTGGACCGCCCCTCGGCCATCAGCGCCAGCACCTCGCGCTCGCGCGGGGTCAGCCGCTCCAGCGGGTCCCGGCGACGGCGCAGCAGCTGGCGGACCACCTCCGGGTCGACCACCGTCCCGCCGGCCGCGACCTCGGTGACCGCCGCCGTGAACTCCTCGATCTGGCCGATCCGGTCCTTCAGCAGGTAGCCGACCCCGGAGCCGTCGCCCGAGTCCAGCAGTTCCGCCGCGTACGAGCGCTGCACGTACTGGCTGAGCACCAGCACCGGCAGGCCCGGGCGCCGCTCGCGCAGGGCGACGGCCGCGCGCAGCCCCTCGTCGGTCTGGCCGGGCGGCATCCGGACGTCGGTGACGACGAGGTCCGGCGCGTGCTCCTCGACCGCCGTGCGCAGCGCCCCGGCGTCGCCGACCGCGGCCACCACCCGGTGCCCGAACCGGGCCAGCAGGCCGACCAGCCCCTCGCGGAGCAGCACGCCGTCCTCGGCGAGCACGATCCTCAGGCTCATCGTCGTGCTCCTCCGCCGGCCGGGACGCACGGGATCTCCACCCGCACCAGGGTCGGTCCGCCGGGCGGACTGCTCACCGTCAGGGTGCCGTCCACGACGGCGACCCGGTCGGCCAGCCCGGTCAGGCCGGTGCCGCGCCCCGGGTCGGCGCCGCCGCGGCCGTCGTCGGCCACCTCGATGGTCAGCCGCCCGTCCGCGTAGCGCCCTTCGACGCTCGCCGTGCGCGCGCCGCTGTGCTTGGCGATGTTGGCGAGGGCCTCGGTGACGGCGAAGTAGCCGGCCGACTCGACCGGTGCCGGGAGCCGGGCGGGCAGCGCGAAGCGGGTGACGACCGGGACGGGCGAGCGGTCGGCGGCGTCCGCGCAGGCCTCCGGCAGGCCGCGGTCGGTGAGCACCTGGGGGTGGATGCCGTTGATCAGCTCGCGCAGTCCGGCCAGGACGTCACCCGCCTCGCGGTGCGCCGCGGCGAGCCGGGCGGCCAGCGGGCCGTCCGGCGGCGCGTCCAGCCGGGCCAGGCCGAGCGTCATCCGCAGGGCCACCAGCCGCTGCTGGGCGCCGTCGTGCAGATCGCGCTCGATCCGGCGCCGCTCCGCCTCGAAGGCGTCCACCAGCCGGGCCCGGGAGCGGACCAGTTCACCGATCCGCCGCTCCTGCCGGCCGGGCCCGAGCAGCAGCCGGACCAGGGCCGCCCGGGCGTCCGCCGCCAGGACCAGCGGGTGGCTCAGCAGCGGCAGCAGGACGAGGCCGGCCAGCCCGCACAGAGCGGCCGTCCCCGTCGAGTGGACCTGCCAGACCTTGAGGACGTTGACCTGCTCGCCGTCCAGCAGGAGCAGCGGGACGGCGGCCAGCAGGCAGCCGGGGACGGCCAGGGCGCAGCCGGCCACGGCCAGGTCGACCGGCCAGAGCACGAACGCGGCGAGCGCGGTGAAGCCCAGTTCGCGCCAGGTCGCCCGCTCGCGGTAGCGCAGCCGCAGCCAGGCCGCGAGGCCGGGGCGGTCGGGGACGCGGTGCGGGTCCGGCACCCGGCCGCCGTCCAGGAACCGGGCCAGCCGGCGTTCCCAGGCCGCGACCGGCAGCCCGACCAGGGCGAGCGCGGCCAGCAGCGGCAGCCCGACCAGCAGGACCGCCAGCACCCCGGCGGCCGTCACGGACAGCAGCAGGCCGGCGCAGAGCAGCAGCCCGGTCAGGCCGGTCGCCAGCAGGTACCCGGCCGCCCGCCACGGGGCCGCCGAGCGCAGGAGGCCCGGTCGCAGCAGCTTGTCCATCGTGTCCCTCCCCCGGTCGTGCCCACCCTAGGGCGCTGCCGGCGGTCCGTCGGTAGAGCCTGCCCTACCGTCCGAAGTGGCCCCCGGCCTGCTGCGGCGCCCCCTGCCGCGGCGGTTCGCTGGGCGCATGAGAATGCTGCGGATCGCACTCCGGTCCCTGAAGGCCCGCCGGGTCTCCCTGCTCGGCGCCTTCCTCGCGCTCGCCCTCGGTGTCGCGATGACCGCCGTCATGCTGCTCGGCCTCGCCTCCGCCGTCGGCGCGCCCGGCGGGGAGGACCTGGTGTCGCTGGTCGCCGCGCTCGGCACCGCGGGCGGGGTGAGCGCGTTCGTCGCGGCGTTCGTCGTCGCCTCCACCTACTCCTACGCCGTCGCCCAGCGCCGCCGTGAGCTCGGCCTGCTCCGCCTCGCCGGCGCCACCCGTGCGCAGGTCCGCCGTACGGTGCTCGCCGAGGCGCTGCTGCTCGGCGCGGCCGCCTCCGCGACGGGCTGCCTGCTCGGCCGGCTCGGCGCCCCGGCGTTCGTCGGGCGGCTGGCCGACGTCGGCATGGCGCCGCCCGGCTTCGCCCTCGCCCCGGCCGGCTGGCCGCTGCCGACCGCCTTCGCCACCGGGCTGCTGGTCGCGCTCGCCGGCGTCGCCGTGGCCGCGCGCCGGGCCGGGCGGGTCGGGCCGCTGGACGCCCTGCGCGCGGCCGACCTCGACACCGGGGTGCTGACGGCCGGGCGGCTGCTCACCGGGCTCGGCCTGCTGCTCACGGCCGCCGTCCTGGCCGGCACCGCGCTCGCCACCGACCCCGCCGACCTGCTGCACCGCAAGACGTACACCACCCAGCCGATGTGGCTGATCTGCGCGGCCGGTCTGCTCTCCCCGCTGCTCGCCCCGCCGCTCATCCGCCTCCTCGGCCGCGCCCTCCCGGTGCGGCTCACCGGGTACGCGGGCCGCCTGGTGCCCGCGGGCGCCGCCGCCTCGCTGCGCCGCACGGGCGCGGTCGCCGCACCGGTGCTGGTCTCGGTCGCGCTGACCGGCTCGCTGGCGGGCGCGCCGGCCGCGGTGGCCGCCGCCCGGACCGCCGAGGCGCGCGCCCGCAGTGCCGCCGACCTGGTCGTCGTCCCGGCGCCCGGCGGCGACGGCCCGCTGCTCGCCGCGCTGGGCGCCGTCCCGGGCGTGGTGGCCCTCCTCCCCACCGCGCCGACCGTCCTCGGCCTCGTCGAGCCGGACGGCGTGACGGTCCGCTCCGAGGCCCGGGCGACCACCGATCCGGCCGCACTGGCCGCGCTCACCCGGCTGCCCCTGCTGGCCGGGTCGACGGCCGGCCTGGACGACCACTCGCTCGTCCTGCCCGCCGAGTGGGGGCACCGGACGGTCGGCGAACCGGTCCCGGTGGTGCGCGCCGACGGCAGCCGGACGACCCTGCGGGTGGCGGCCGTACTGCGGGACGGACTCGGCGACAACGGCCTGTACGTGACCGCCGCCCACGCCCCGGGCGCCCGCGTCGACCGGGTCGAGGTCCGCCTCGGGCCCGCCGCCCGGGCGGCCGAGGTCCGCGCCGCCGCCCGGCCGTACGGCGCCACCGTGCTGACCCGGCAGGAGTGGTTCGCCGGCGGGGCACCCACCCGGATCACCTGGCTGCGGATGGCGCTCGTCCTCGGCCCGGCCCTCGTCTACACCGGCATCGCGCTCGCCAACACCCTGCTCATGGCCACCGCCGACCGCCGCCGTGAGCTCGCCCTGCTCCGCCTCGCCGGGGCGACCCGCGGTCAGGTGGTGCGGCTGGTGACCGCCGAATCGGTGCTGGTGACGGCGGTCGGCGCGGTGCTCGGCTGCGCGGTCGCGGCCCTCCAGCTCGGCTCCCTGTACGCCGCGCTGGCCGTGCTCCGGGTGCCCGCGCCGCTCGTCCTGCCCTGGCGCCCGGTCGCCGCGGTGAGCGCCGGCGCGCTGCTGCTCGCCGCGGTCTGCGCCGCCCCGGCCGCCGCCCGGGCACTGCGTTCCCGTCCGGTCACCGCCGCGGCGCGCTGAGTCCCGGCTCCGGGCCGCCGGGCGCCGGGGTCGCCGAGGGGCCGCCCCCGGCCGGGCAGGGTGACCCCGGCCGCCGCCAGCCGCGCCGGATCCGCGACGACCTCGAACCCGGCCACCCGCCCGTCGCGCACGTCGAACGTCAGCAGCAGCCGCAGCCGCCCGTCCGGTGCGATCGCCGCCCCGGCCCCGCCGTCCACCAGCACCGGCACGCCGAACCGCGCCCGGCGCCCGATCACCTGTGTCTCCCGGGCCACGGCGTCGGCGCCGCGCAGCACCGCCGGCCGGCCGGCGGGCAGCGCGGCCGGGTCGGCCCGGCGCACCACGTCCGGGGCGAGCACCGCGAGCAGCGCCTCCAGGTCGCCGCCACGCGCGGCGGCCAGGAACGCCTCCACCACCTCGCGCTGCACCGGGCCCACTGCCTCTCCCGTCCCCCGCACCCGCTGCCGGGCCCGGCTCGCCAGCTTCTTCGCGGCCACCGTGGTCCGCCCGACGATCGGCCCGATCTCGTCGAACGGCACCGCGAACCCGTCGTGCAGCACGAAGGCGACCCGCTCCGCCGGTCCCAGCCGGTCCAGCACCACCAGCATCGCCCGGCCCACCTCCTCGACCAGCTCGGCCTCCGCCTCCGGCCCGTCCACCACGTCCTCGGCCACCGCGTCCTCGACCGCCACGCCCACGGTCCTCCTGGTCCTCAGCGCGTCCAGGCAGATCCGCGACACCACCGTGGTCAGCCACCCCGGCAGGTTGTCCAGCCGCGCCGCGTCGACCCGTTCCAGCCGCAGCCAGGCCTCCTGCACGGCGTCCTCGGCCTCGGCCGCCGACCCCAGGATCCGCCGCGCGACCGCTCCCAGCCGCCCCCGCTCGGCCTCGAACCGCACCGCCAGTTCCGCACGCCCGTCCACCGGTCACCTTTCCCTCCGCGTCCCCGTCACGGGGGTGACGATGCCCACCCCCCGAAGGTGACCGGGAGCCCCCTCATGCCCAGCCTGCTCCACCTCGACTCCGGCGCGAGTCCGGCCGACCAGTCCGTCAGCCGCCGTCTGACCGCCCGCTTCGCCCACGCCTGGCGGACCCGCCACCCCGGCGCCGGCTACGGCTACCGCGACCTCGCCGCCGACCCGGTCCCGCTCATCGGCGCCGGCTACGCCTCCCTCGGTGTGCGCGTCGAGCGCCACGGCGGCCCCGTGGCGCCCGCCGACGTCCCCGCGTTCGCCACGACCCCGGCCGAGCGGCAGGAGTGGTCCCTCACCCACCCCCTGGTCACCGAGCTGCACGCGGCCGACACGCTCCTGCTCGGCGTCCCGATGTACAACCTCACCGTCCCCGCCGCCCTGAAGGCCTGGATCGACCGGATCACCTTCCCCGGCGTCCACACCGGCCGCCTCGCCGCCACCCGCGTCATCGTCGTCACCGCCCGCGGCGGCGGCTACGGCCCGGGCACCCCGCGCGAGCCCTTCGACTTCCAGACCCCGTACCTGCGCGCCTGGTTCACCGAACACCTCGGCGTCGCGGACGCCGGGCTCCGCTTCGTCCACGCCGAGCTCACCCGCGCCGCCGACGTCCCCGCCCTCGCCCCCTACCGCGACCTCGCCGCCGCATCCCTCGCCGCCGCCCGCGCCGAGCTGGCCCGCCTGGCCGCCGCCTGAGAACACCGAGGGCCGGCGGGAACCCCCGCCGGCCCTGCTCCGCCCCTCGCCTACCGCCCCTCGCCTACCGCCGCCCGCCCCACGGCTCGTCCGTCGAGACGATCTCGCGCCCCAGCGGCATCAGCGACACCGGAATCAGCTTGAGGTTCGCCCATCCGAACGGAATTCCGATGATCGACAGGAACAGCGGAATGCTGGTGACCAGGTGCATCAGCGCCAGCCACCACCCCGCGAAGATCAGCCAGATCACGTTCCCGATGCACGAGGGCGCCCCCGCGTCCGGCCGCTCGACCGCCGTCCGCCCGAACGGCCAGATCACGAATCCGGCCAGGCGGAACGACGCGATACCGAAGGGAATCGTGATGATCAGAATGCAGCAGATGATGCCGGCGATCACATAACCGATCGCCATCCAGAATCCGCAGAAGACCAGCCAGAGCACATTCAGTACGAATCCGATCACCTTCATGCCTGGCACCCTCTCACGTCCGAACCTTCCCCTACGACCACCGATGCCCGCCGACCTGCGGATCTACGCCCCCGGGCAGCACACCTCAGGGATCACTCCGGGTAGCGGCACTCCTCAGGGAGGAGAACGCCCCGGGCCCGAGGTCCAGTCCACCCGCTCCGGAGCCCGCTCCGCGCGCGGTGAGCGGGCCGCGCGGAGCAGCCGGGGATCGGCGGTCCGGTGCGCGAGCCGCACGGTCAGGGTCCAGAGGCCGTAGAGAAGCGCGATGCCGGTCCCGATGAGCAGGAGAACGATGACGATCGTGCCGAGAACGTCCCCCTGTGCCAGCACGGCGATCCCCAGGACATACCCCATGAACAGGAGGACGAAGAAGAAGAACACCCGCACCAGCGAACCCGACCGGGAATGCAGCGGAAACCACAGCAGGACGACCCGGAATCGGTCCAGGAACGACAGACCGTCCGCCACCTGCTCATCGGCCCGGGAGGCCCGCAGGACCGCGAGCTGACTCTGCAGGTGGTCGGCCGCCCACGCCCGCACCGGAGCGATGTCCGTCCCCGGGGCGACCGCCTCGTAGGCGCCGAACCACTCGGTGAGGAAGCCCAGGTGCGCCCGCGCCTCGTCCAGCTCCCGCTGTCGTCTCGCCTCGGCACTCCGGCGCGCGTTCCATTCGCGGAACCACAGCCCGGCCGCGCCGACCAGCGAGGCCACCAGGGCCGTGACCGCCGCCACCAGCGCGCTGTTCCCGACGTTCATCGAACCCGCTGCGGCCACGCCACCACCTCTTCGGCCTGCCTCCGGTCCCGGGCCCGACGCCCTGCTCACCGAGCATGCGGCAGCCCGGACGGGAGCGCTCGGGATGCTGCGCCGTCCGGTGCGCGGGTCACAGCGGCGTGACGGCCTTGAGGACGAGCAGGAGCGCGACGGCGGCGTTGAGCGCGGACAGGGCGGAGGCGGCGGTGCCGAGGGCCGCAACGAGCGCGGCGAGGCCGGCGGGGGTGTGGGCGGGGGGCCAGTTGCGGGTGGTGGGGACGGGACCGAGGAGGGCGGCGACGCGCCGGGGAACGGGGCCCGGGGCCGCGAAGGCGGGGAAGGCGGCGTACGCGGCGGGCGGGCGGTGGGAGGCGAGGGCGGCACGGGCGACGGCGCGGGCGGTGACCCGGCGGTCGCCGACGGCCTGCGCGGACTCCTCGTCGGCCCAGCGCTCCGCGCTGTAGGAGACGGCGCGCTCCAGCGGGCGCAGGAACGGGTTGACGCAGCCCGCCAGTTGGGTGGCCAGCAGGTGGCGGTGGTGCCGGTGGGTCAGGTGGGCGCGTTCGTGGGCGAGCAGCGCGGCGCGTTCGTCCTCGGCGAGGCCGGCCAGCATGCCGGTGGAGACGACGACCCGGCCGGGCGAGCGCGGCGAGCCGGGGAGCGCGTAGGCGTACGGGGCCGGGTCGGGGAGCAGGGCGACGTCGGAGGAGGCGGGCAGGGCGCGGCCGAGGGCGCGCCGGGCGCGGGCGCGGATCCGCAGGTGGCGGGCGAGCGTGCGGCCGACGGCGGCGAGGACGACGGCGAGGACGAGCAGCGCCGCGGTGCCCACCGTCTCGTGGTACGGCAGGGCGGCCCGGACCTCGGGGTCGGACCAGCTGTCGGGCAGCGGGTTGCCGGGGATCTGCGCGGTGCCGATGACGCCGATCAGGGCCAGGCAGAGCGCGCTGCAGAGAGCCATCACGATGCTGATCGCGGTGAGCAGCCGGGCGGCGCCGCGCGGGTGGAGGTGCTGCTCGGTGAGGCGGGCGATGGGCAGCGCCGTCAGCGGCAGGACGAGGGGGAGGAAGACGAAGACACCCACGGTGAGGACGTCAGCCTTCGCGGTCGGTGGCGGGGACGGAGGCGCTGTCGAGCAGGGTGCGCAGCAGCTCCTCGTCGTGCGGGAGGAGCGCGGTGACGAAGCTGGCGAGCACGGCGTCCCGGTCGGGTTCGCCGTCGAGGACGCGGCGCATCCGCAGGGCGGCGAGGCCGGCCGCGTCCGAGGACGCCTGCCAGAGGTAGGAGCGGCCGGAGCGGGTGCGGGTGACGGCGTCCTTGGCGTGGAGCCGGGAGAGGATGGTCATCACGGTGGTGTACGCGAGGCCGCCGTCGAGGCGTTCCTGCACCCAGCCGGCGGTGACGGGGACGGGTGCCCGCTGGAGCACGGCCAGCACCTGCGCCTCCAGCTCGCCCTGGCCGCGCCGCCGGGCCCGCGGGTCGCCGGCCACCGGGGTGTGGGTGTCCTCTGCCATGCCGGTCATCCTAACGAGAAGGTAAAGGACCGGGAATCAGGCTTGTGGTGCGCGGGCGTTCTGCTGCCGGTCGAACGCGGTGATCTCGGGGTGGTGGAGGTCGAAGGCGGGCGACTCGGAGCGGATCCGGGGCAGCGTGACGAAGTTGTGCCGCGGCGGCGGGCAGGAGGTGGCCCACTCCAGCGAGCGCCCGTAGCCCCACGGGTCGTCGACGGTGATCTCCGCCCCGTACCGGACGGTGTGCCAGACGTTGTGGAGGAACGGCAGGGTGGAGATCCCGAGCAGGAAGGAGCCGATGCTGGAGACGGTGTTGAGCGCGGTGAAGCCGTCGGAGGCCAGGTAGTCGGCGTACCGGCGGGGCATGCCCTCGGCGCCGAGCCAGTGCTGCACCAGGAACGTGGTGTGGAATCCCACGAAGAGGGTCCAGAAGTGGATCCGGCCGAGCCGTTCGTCGAGCATCCGGCCGGTGAACTTGGGCCACCAGAAGTGGAAGCCGGCGAACATGGCGAAGACGACCGTCCCGAACACCACGTAGTGGAAGTGCGCGACGACGAAGTACGAGTCGGAGACGTGGAAGTCGATCGGCGGCGCGGCCAGCAGCACGCCGGTGAGGCCGCCGAACAGGAAGGTGACCAGGAAGCCGACGGCCCACAGCATCGGCGTCTCGAAGCTGAGCGAGCCCCGCCACATGGTGCCGATCCAGTTGAAGAACTTCACCCCGGTGGGCACCGCGATCAGCATCGTCATGATCGAGAAGAACGGCAGCAGCACCTGCCCGGTGACGAACATGTGGTGCGCCCAGACGGTGATCGACAGGCCGGTGATGGCGACGGTCGCGCCGATCAGCCCGGTGTAGCCGAAGATCGGCTTGCGGCTGAACACCGGGATGATCTCGGTGATGATGCCGAAGAACGGCAGCGCGATGATGTAGACCTCCGGGTGCCCGAAGAACCAGAACAGGTGCTGCCAGAGCAGCGCCCCGCCGTTGGCCGCGTCGAAGACGTGGGTGTGGAAGCGCCGGTCCGCCTCCAGGCAGAGCAGCGCGGCCGCCAGCACCGGGAAGGCGAACAGCACCAGGACGGCGGTCAGCAGGATGTTCCAGACGAAGATCGGCATCCGGAACAGCGTCATCCCGGGCGCCCGGAAGCAGACGATCGTGGTGATGAAGTTGACCGAGCCGAGGATCGTGCCGAAGCCGGAGAGCGCCAGGCCCATGATCCACAGGTCGGCGCCCAGACCCGGGGAGTGCTGCAGGCCGTTCAGCGGCGCGTAGGCGAACCAGCCGAAGTCGGCCGCGCCGTCCGGGGTGAGGAAGCCGTAGACGACGATCAGCGAGCCGAACAGGTACAGCCAGTAGGCGATCGCGTTCAGCCGGGGGAAGGCGACGTCGGGGGCGCCGAGCTGCAGCGGCATGATCCAGTTGGCGAACCCGGCGAACAGCGGGGTCGCGAACATCAGCAGCATGATCGTGCCATGCATGGTGAAGAGCTGGTTGAACTGCTCGGGCGAGAGCAGTTGCAGCCCGGGGCGGGCCAGCTCGATCCGCATCAGCATCGCCATCAGCCCTCCGAACAGGAAGAACAGGAAGGAGGTGGTGATGTAGAGGGTGCCGATCCGCTTGTGGTCGGTGGTGGTGAGCCAGCCGACCAGGGCCCGCCCGCGCCGGCGGCGGGCGGCGCGGCGGCGTTCCGGCCGGGACGCGCGCGACGGGTGCGGGGGCTGCTGCTCCGCGGTGTCCTGCGGCAGGAGAGTCACGCGCTGCGCCTTCCGGGTCCGGGGCAGGGGTCGGACCACCAGTACCGGCCGGCCGGCCGCACCGGGCGGGGACGCGCGGGGAGGGTCACCCGAACAGGCGCGGCCCGGTTGCCCGGCACCGGCCGGGGCCGGACGGTCGAAGTCCGCACGTCTCTCCGCCCACCTGTCCGGAGGGCCTGTCCGGCCCCGGCGTCCGGTCCTGGAGGAACCCATGAGCAGTACGTCGTCGACTCCCCCGCCGGAGGAGCCCCCGCCCTGGCGCCACGGCACCGGCCAGCCTCCGCCGCCGCCCTCGCACCACCGGTTCCGCGAGTGGGCGCCCGGCTTCGTGGTGTTCGCCGGTGTCCTGATGCTCATCAACGGCATCATGGAGGTGCTGCGCGGGATCATGGCGGTGCACGAGGACGAGGTCTTCCTGACCACCAACCGCTACGTCTTCCGCTTCGACCTCACCGGCTGGGGCTGGATCCACATCGTCGTCGGCGTGCTGGTCGCGGTGGTCGGCGCCTTCCTCCTCAAGGGCGCCCCCTGGGCGCGGTACGCCGGTATCGTCCTCACCGCGGTGAGCGCCATCGACGGCTTCCTGGCGATGCCGTACTACCCGGGGTGGTCGATCGTGGTGATCGCCCTGGACGTCTTCATCATCTGGGCGCTCTGCGTCTACCGGCCCGCGGAGGCCGGTCACTGATCCCCGGCCCCGCCGTGCCCGGTCCCGTCCTCGGTACGGGACCGGGCACCGCGGCGTCAGGCGCGGGCCCGCTGGGTGAGCGCGATGCAGAGCAGCACCACCACCGCCGTCACGGGCGCCGCGGCCGGCAGGTCCTCACCGAGCAGCAGCACCGACCAGACGAGCGTGATCAGCGGCTGGGCCAGCTGCAGCTGGCTCGCCCTCGGGACCCCGATCAGCGCCATCCCCCGGTACCAGACCACGAACCCGCCGAACTGCGAGACCGCCGCCGTGTAGAGCAGCCCGGCCACCGCCTTCGCGCCGGGGCCGCCGGCCGGAAGCGGCTCGGCGGGCAGCGCCAGGGCCGTGGTCAGCGCGGTGACCGGCAGTGCGGCGACCACCGCCCAGCCGATCACCTGCCAGCCGGGCAGCTCCCGGGAGATCCGCCCGCCCTCCGCGTACCCGGCCGCGCAGACCAGCAGCGCCGCGAACAGGAAGAGGTCGGCGAGGCCGGGCCGCCCGTGGCTCTGCACCAGGGTGAACCCGAGCACCGCGACGGCCCCGGCCAGCGCCGCGCCCCAGAACAGCCGGGACGGACGGCGGCCGTCCCGGCGGGCGCGCACGGCGGCGAAGGCGGCGGTGGCCAGCGGCAGCAGGCCGATGACGACCGCCGAGTGGGCGGTCGAGGAGGTGCGCAGCGCCAGCGTGGTGAGCAGCGGGAAGCCGAGCACGCAGCCGGCCGCGACCACCAGCAGGCCGGGCCGGTGCCGGCGCGCGGGCAGCGGGACACGGGCGGCCGCGAGGCAGAGCGCGGCGAGCAGGCCGGCCAGCAGGCCGCGCAGGCCGGTGGCTGTCCAGGGGCCGAAGCCGGTCAGGGCCCAGGCGGTGGCGGGGAAGCTGAAGGAGAAGGAGAGGACGCCCAGGGCGGCCAGTGCCGTGCCGGTGGAGCCCGTCGCGGCGGGGGCGGGGGCGGAGCCGGCGGCCGTAGCGGGCCGGGCCGCTACCGCCGGGGAGGTGGTAGCGCTATCTTGTGCTCTCATGAACGAGCGTAGCAGTGTGGCCGAACTCGCCGACAGTCTGCGCCGGGAGGTCGAGCGCTACCCGGAGGGGCGGAAGCTGCCGTCGAGCCGGATGCTGATGGAGCGCCACCAGGTCAGCCCGGGGACGGTCTCCCGTGCCATCGCCGTCCTGGCCGCCGAGGGGCTGGTGGTCTCCCGGCCGGGCGCCGGGGTGTTCCGGGCGGCGGCCTTCGCGGGCGCTCCGGGTGCCGGGGTGCCCGCCGCCGCGCGTCCGGGCGACCTCTCCTGGCAGGAGATCGCGCTCAGCAGCGACACCGGCCCGCGCGACCTGCTGGCCGCCCCGGTCTTCGCCACCCTGCGCGTTCCGCCGCCCGGCGTCGTGGACCTCAACAGCGGCTACCCGCACGCCTCGCTGCTGCCCGAACGGCTGCTCGCCGCCGCCCTCGGCCGGGCCGGGCGGCGGCCGGGCGCCTGGGAGCGCCCGCCCACCGACGGCCTCACCGAACTGCGCGGCTGGTTCGCCCGCGACATCGGCGGCCACGGCGGGCCGATCGCCACCGGGGACGTCCTGATCACCTCCGGCGGGCAGGGCGGGCTCACCGTGGCGATGCGCTCGCTCGCCGCCCCCGGCGCGCCGGTCCTGGTGGAGTCACCGACGTACTCCGGGATCCTCGCGGTCGTCCGGGCCGCCGGGCTGCGTCCGGTCCCGGTGCCGGTCGACGCCGACGGGGTGCGCACCGACCTGCTGGCCGACGCCTTCGCGGCCACCCGGGCGCGGGTCTTCGTCTGCCAGCCGCTGTTCCAGAACCCGACCGGCGCGGTGCTCTCCCCCGAGCGCCGGGCCGAGGTGCTGCGGATCGCCCGGGCGGCGGGCGCGTTCGTCGTCGAGGACGACTTCTCCCGGCTGCTGGTCCACGCGGACGCCCCCGCGCTGCCGCGTCCGCTCGCCGCCGACGACCGCGACGGGGTGGTGGTGCACCTGCGCTCGCTGACCAAGGCCGCCTCGCCCAACCTGCGGGTCGGGGCGCTCACCGCGCGCGGGCCGGCGCTCGCCCGGCTGCGGGCCACCCAGGTGGTGGACAGCTTCTTCGTGCCCCGGCCCTTGCAGGAGGCGACCCTGGAGCTGGTCGCCGACCCCGGCTGGGCCCGTCATCTGCGCGCCCTCGGCACCGAGCTGCGCGACCGCCGCACCGCCGCCGTCGCGGCCCTGCACCGCGAGCTGCCGGGCCTGCTCGGCACGTACCGGCCCGGCGGCTACCACCTGTGGCTGCGGCTGCCGGACGGCGTCGACGACGGCGCCCTCACCGCCGCCGCCCTGCGGGCCGGCGTCCAGGTGACCCCCGGGCGCCCGTACCACGCCGCCGAACCCCCGGCCCCGCACCTGCGGCTGAGCTACGCGGCCGCCGAGAGCTCCGCCCAGGTGGTGGAGGGCGTGCACCGGCTGCGGCGGGCCTTCGAGGAGCTCACGGGCTGACGGCACCGGCCGCGCGCGGGCTACCGCCCGTAGCCGGCCATCCGCTCCAGCCGGGCGATCCGCTCGCCCATCGGCGGGTGGGTGGAGAACAGCTTCGCCCCGGCCTCGCCCGGCCGGAACGGGCTGGCGATCATCATGTGGCTGGCGGTCTGGATCTGCGGCTCCGGCGGCAGCGGCAGCTGCCGGGTGCCGGCGTCCAGCTTGCGCAGCGCGCTCGCCAGGGCGAGCGGGTCGCCGGTGATCCGGGCGCCGTCGGCGTCGGCCTGGTACTCGCGGGAGCGGCTGACGGCCAGCTGGATCAGCGAGGCCGCGACCGGGCCGAGGATCATGATCGCGAGCATGCCGAACAGGCCCGGGCCGTCGTCGTCCTCGCTGCGGCCGAACGGGATCAGCCAGGCGAAGTTCACCAGGAACATCACCACCGAGGCGAGCGCCCCGGCCACCGAGGAGATCAGGATGTCGCGGTTGTAGACGTGGCTCAGCTCGTGGCCGAGGACGCCGCGCAGCTCCCGCTCGTCGAGCAGTTGCAGGATGCCGTCGGTGCAGCAGACCGCCGCGTTGCGCGGGTTGCGGCCGGTGGCGAAGGCGTTCGGGGCCGGGGTCGGCGAGATGTAGAGGCGGGGCATCGGCTGGCGGGCCGCGGTGGAGAGCTCACGGACGATCCGGTACAGCTGCGGGGCCTCGATCTCGCTCACCGGGCGGGCGCGCATGGCGCGCAGGGCGAGCTTGTCGCTGTTCCAGTAGGCGTAGGCGTTGGTGCCGAGGGCGACCAGCAGGGCGATCACGAAGCCCGTGCGGCCGAAGAAGCTGCCGATCACCAGGATCAGCGCCGAGAGGCCGCCCAGCAGGGCGGCGGTCCTCAGTCCGTTGTGCCGGCGGTGCACGGCTGGCCCTCCAATGGTGCGTGGGGAAGCCCTTTCTGCCTCGTCCCTCCTGCCCGCTCAACGGGCGGGGACGTGGGCCTTGTTCCCTTGTGACCGGCGTGACACCCGGCCGGGTGACCGGGGCCGCACCGCCCGTCACCTCGGCACACGCCGCGCGGAGGGTCAGAACAACGAGCCGCCGACCACCTGGAGGACCAGCTGCGGGGCCACCGAGAGCACCACCGCCGCCGAGGCGGTGAGCCCCAGGGTGGCGGTCAGCGACACCGGCAGGCGCCGCTCGGCGGCGGGGGCCGCGGCGGCCCCCTCCTCCGCCGGGGCGAAGAGCCGGGCGGTCCAGAGCAGGTAGTAGAACAGGGCGACGACCACGTTGACGGCCATCACCACGGCCAGCCAGCCCAGACCGGCGTCGACGGCGGCGCGGAAGACCACCACCTTGCCGAACAGGCCGATCACGCCCGGGGGCAGTCCGGCCAGGCAGAGCAGGAAGAACGCCAGCGCCAGCGCCGTCCAGCGGTTGCGCCCGAACAGGCCGCGGAAGTCGTCCACGCTGGTCCCGGCCCGGCGCCCGACCGCCGCCACCACGCCGAAGGCGCCGAGGTTGACCACGCCGTAGATCAGCGCGTACGCGGCGGTGGCGCCCAGCGGGTCGGTCGCGGTGGGCGCGTAGCCGGCCGCGGCCAGCGGCACCAGCAGGTAGCCGGCCTGGCCCACCGAGGACCACGCGAGCAGCCGGACCGCGCTGAACCGGGTGTCGAAGCGCTGGCGCAGCGCGCCCACGTTGCCCACCGTCATGGTGACGGCGGCCAGCACCGCGAGCGCCAGGCCCCAGGTGTGCGCGTACGGGCGGAAGGCGATCGTGGTGGCCAGCGCCAGACCGGCCAGACCGGCCGCCTTGCCGACCACCGAGAGGTAGCCGGCCACCGGCAGCGGGGCGCCGGTGTAGGTGTCCGGCACCCAGAAGTGGAACGGGACGGCGGCCACCTTGAAGGCGAAGCCGACCAGGGTGAGCACGGCGCCCGCCTCGGCCAGCGGCTTCAGCTGTCCGGGCGCGTGCTCCAGGCCGGTGGCGACGGCGCCCAGGTGCAGGCTGCCGCTCGCCGCGTAGACGAAGCCGATGCCGAGCAGCATCACGGCGGTCGCGGTGACGGAGGAGAGGAAGAACTTCAGCGCGGCCTCGGCGCCCCGGCCGTCCCGGCGCAGCGCGACCAGGGCGAAGGCGGGCAGCGAGGCCACCTCCAGGGCGATCACCAGGGTGGCGAGGTCGCGGGAGGCGGGGAGCAGGGCGGCGCCGCAGGCGCTGGCGAGCAGCAGGAACCAGTACTCGCCGCGGGGCAGCTCCTCCTCGTCCACCGTGTGCGCGGACAGCAGCGCGGCGATCAGCGCGCCGCCGAGCGCGAGCAGCTGGAAGACCAGCGCGAAGTGGTCGGCGACGTAGGAGCAGCCCGCGTTGTCGGTGGCTCCTGTTACGTTCTGCGCACAGAAGGTGGCCCGGGGTGATCCGCCGGTGAGCGGGAGGAGCGAGATGAGCGCGAGGGCGAGTCCGGCGGCGGTGAGCCGGCCCAGCCACTTCTTGTGCTGCGCGGGCAGGAAGAGGTCGGTGACCAGCACGGCCAGGGCGGCCACGGCGGCGATCAGCGGGGGCGCGATCGCCACCCAGTCCACGGACTGGATCAGGCTGCCCGGGTTGGCGACGGCGAGGGAGGTCACAGTGGTCTGCCCCGTGGAGTGAGGTCCGAGTGCGGTGCCGAGCATGATCAGCCACCCCCGAGGAGGTGTTTGACGGCGGGGTCGGAGAGGCCGAGCAGCAGCGCGGGCCAGAGACCGGCGAGCAGGGTGAGGGCGGCCAGCGGCGTCCAGCTGACGGCCTCGTACGGGCGCAGGTCGGCGAGCTCGGCCACCGGGGCGGGCTGCTTCGGGTCGCCCATGCAGACGCGCTTGACCACGATCAGCAGGTACGCGGCGGTGAGGAGGGTGCCGAGGCCGGCCAGGACCATGTAGGTGACGAACGCGGGGCGCGAGAGGCCGTCGGCCGGGTCGAACGCGCCGAACATCGCGAGCAGCTCGCCCCAGAAGCCGGCCAGCCCGGGCAGGCCGAGGCTGGCGACGGCGGCGAAGGCGAGCAGTGCGCCGAGCCGGGGTGCCCGTCCGTAGAGGGCGGCGCCGGTGGCGCCGGAGAGGGTGTCGAGGTCCGCCGTGCCGTAGCGGTCCTTGAGCGCCCCGACGACGAAGAACAGCAGGCCGGTGATCAGACCGTGGGCGATGTTGGCGAACAACGCCCCGTTGACGCCGACCGGCGTGAGGGAGGCGATGCCCAGCAGGACGAAGCCCATGTGGCCGACGGAGGAGTAGGCGATCAGGCGCTTGAGGTCGCCCTTGGCGCCGCGCCGCGCGAGCGCGAGGCAGGCCAGCGAGCCGTAGACGATGCCGACCGCGGCGAACGCGCCCAGGTAGGGGGCGAGCGTGGTGGTGCCGTCGGGGACGACCGGGAGGAGGACGCGGACCAGGCCGTAGGTGCCCATCTTCAGCAGCACGCCGGCGAGCAGCACGGAGCCGACCGTCGGGGCCGCCGTGTGCGCGTCCGGGAGCCAGCTGTGCAGCGGCCAGGCGGGGGCCTTGACCGCGAGCCCGATCATGATCGCCAGGGCGGCGATCACCTGGGTGGAGTGGCTCAGGCCGGAGCCGTGGGCGGCGGCGAGGGCCTGCATGTCGAAGGTGCCCGCCCGGACCCCGACCAGCAGGAAGCCGAGCAGCATCACGGCCGAGCCGAGCAGCGTGTAGAGGATGAACCGGTTGGCGGCCGGCACCTTCGCCCCGCTGCCCCAGCGGGCGATCAGGAAGTACATCGGGATCAGCACGATCTCGAAGGCCAGGAAGAAGAGCACGAGGTCCAGCACCGCGAAGGTGGCGAGCATGCCCACTTCGAGGAGGAGGAACAGCCCGGCGAAGGCCCGGGCCGAGGGCACCCCCTCGCCGGACGGCAGGCGCCGTTCGGAGTACAGCGCGCAGAGGAAGGTGAGCAGCGAGGTCAGGACGACCAGCGGCAGCGAGACGCCGTCCACGCCGAGGTGGAGGCGCACGCCGATCGCCGGGATCCAGGACACATCGGTGGTGGCCTGCATCCGGGCGGGCTCGTCGTGGTCGAAGCCCGCGGCCAGGACGACGGTGAGCACCAGCACGGCGCCGGTCACCACGGTGCTGAAGCGCAGCGCGCGGCGGTCGGCGGCGGCCGGGTCCGCGCCGAACACCGGGGCCAGGGTGAGCGCGGCGCCGAGCAGCGGCAGCACCAGGAGGGCGATGAGGACCGCGTTCATCGGGGGCTCCTGACGACCAGGGCGGCGGACGGGGAAGGGAGGTACGGCATCGGCTACACCGCCACCAGGACGGCCAGCAGGACGACGCCGGCGAGCAGCGCGCTGAGGTAGGTCTGCGCGTTGCCGGTCTGGGCGAGCCGCACCGCGCGGCCGAGCAGGCCCGCCCCGGCGCCGGCACCGCGCACGTACGTCTCCACGACCTCGCGGTCGAGGAAGCGGACGAGCCGGGCCGCGGCCTCGACCGGGCGGACGAACAGCGCGGCGTAGAGCCGGTCGACGCCGAAGCCGTGCCGGGCCGGGCCGAACAGCGGGCCGAGCAGGGCGCGGCCGGGATCGGCGACGACGGTCCCGTCGGCCGGGGCTCCGACCTGCCCGGGCACCCGGGCGGTGGCCGAGCGCCAGGCGCCGTAGGCCAGCAGTGCGCCGACCACGGCGAGGCCGGTCCCGATGACGGCGGTGACCGCGGAGGGCCGCAGCGAGCCGCCGTCCAGCAGCGCGGGCAGCCAGTCCGAGCGCAGGCCGGCGACGCCGAAGCCGATGGTCGGCACCGCCAGCACCCACAGCGGCCAGCGCATCGCGGGCGGCTCGGCGACGGCCGGGTCGGCCTCGTCCAGCTCGGGCGAGTACGGGGCGCCGGCCTCGTGGTCGCCGACGACCGTGCCCCGGTCCTCGGCGGGCAGCACCGCGGGCGCCGCCGCGGCCGCGCCCGCCGGGCTGTGGAAGGCCACCAGGAACAGCCGGGCCGCGTACGCCGCCGTGAGCAGCGCGGTGAGTCCGGCCGAGATCAGCACGATCCAGCCGGCCGCCTGCGGCACAGCCGAGGCGGGGCCGAGGCCGTTGGTCAGCGCCTCGCCGTTGGCGGCGTGCTCGGCGGCGGTCAGCACCGCCTCCTTGCTGAAGAAGCCGGCGAACGGCGGCAGGCCGACCAGGGCGACCAGCGCGATGCCCATCGTCCAGTAGGCGTCCGGGACGCGCTTGCGCAGCCCGGGCATCCGGGACATCGCGGAGATCGAGTTGGTGTGCGCGGCGTGGATCACCACACCGGCCGCGAGGAACAGCAGCGCCTTGAACGCGCCGTGGCTGACCAGGTGGAAGACCGAGGCCTGGCGGTCGCCGCCGGCCAGCGCGCCGGCCATGTAGCCGAGCTGGCCGACGGTCGAGTAGGCGAGCACCCGTTTGAGGTCGTCCTGGGCGAGCGCGCAGAGCGCCGAGCCGATCATCGTCACGGCGGCCATCACCGCCAGCACGACCAGCGCCGCGCCGGAGAGCAGGAAGACCGGCAGCAGCCGGGCCACCAGGTAGATGCTGGCCGCGACCATGGTGGCGGCGTGGATCAGCGCGGAGACCGGCGTCGGACCGGCCATCGCGTCGGGGAGCCAGGTGTGCAGCGGGAACTGCGCGCTCTTGCCGGCCACACCGGCCAGCAGCAGCAGCGCGACCAGCGTCGGGTGGCCGAGCCGCCCCTCGGTGGCGGCCCGCAGCACGTCCTCGATCCGGAAGCTCCCGGCGTCGGCGCCGAGCAGGAAGACGCCGAACAGGAACGGCACATCGCCGAGCTTGGTGACCAGGAAGGCCTTCAGCGAGGCGGAGCGGGCGTCCTCGGTCTCCCAGTGGTGGCCGATCAGGAAGTACGAGCAGATGCCCATGACCTCCCAGCCGACCAGCAGCACGACGAGGTCGCCGGAGTAGACGACCAGGAACATCGCCGCCGTGAACAGCGAGACCAGCGCCGCGTACGAGGGGTAGCGCGGGTCGTCCTTGAGGTACGCGGTCGAGTAGACCTGCACACAGGTGGCGACCAGGCCGACCAGCACCGAGATCAGCGAGCTGAAGCCGTCCAGGTGGATCGCGAGCGCGATGTCCGGCCCGCCGGTCGGGGTGAGCCGGGTGGCGGCGTCCAGCGCCTGGCCGCTGCCGAGCTGGATCGCGACGACCAGGGCGAGCACCGCCGAGACGGCGACCGGGACGATCGCCAGCGGCCGGGCGAGGCCGGGCGCGCGCTTGCCGGTGGCCAGGGTGGCCGCCGCGCCGAGCGCGGGCAGCGCGGGGACGAGGGCGGGCAGGGCGAGGTTCATGCGGTGGCCCGGCCCTTCAGCGCCTCGGCTCCGGCCGGCGCCGGCCCGGTGTCGGCGGTGGACTCGGCCGGATCGCCGAGCGCGGTGACCCGGTCGATGTCCGCGGTGCCCCGGGCCCGGAACAGCAGCAGGACGATGGCGAGTCCGAGGCCGATCTCGGCGGCGGCGACGGTGATGGTGAACAGGGTCAGCGCCTGCCCGGCGTGCAGCGAGTCGCGCAGCCAGGCGTCGAAGGCGACGAGGTTGAGGTTGACGGCGTTGAGCATCAGCTCGACGGACATCAGCACCAGGACGACGTTGCGCCGGGCGAGCACGCCGTAGACGCCGACGCTGAACAGCAGCGCGGCGAGGACGACGGGGTAGGCGAGGTGCATCAGCCCTCCTGCTCGGTGGTGGTCGGAGCAGTCGCGGGCCCGGCCTCGGGGGCGGCGACGGGCGCGGGCGGCGCGCTCTGCGCGACCGTCCCGTTGGAGCCCACCGGCCGTCCGGCCCGGATCCGTCCGGCCCGCGGCGCCGGGACCTTCCGCCGGTCGCCGCGCGAGAGCACGATCGCGCCGACCAGCGCGGCCAGCAGCAGCACCGAGAGCGCCTCGAAGGGCAGCACCCAGGTCCGGAACAGGCTCGCGCCGGTCACCGAGGCGGAGCCGCCGCCCGCGCCGAGGTCGATCCAGGAGGTCCGGAAGGCGTCCACGACCAGCGTCACCAGCGTGCCGGCCGAGGCCAGCGCGACCACCAGGGCGACCCAGCGGTTCTTGGAGTCGGCGTCCGGCGAGCGCCCGATCGGCGCCTTGGTGAGCATCAGCCCGAACAGCACCAGGACGACCACCGAGCCGAGGTAGATCAGCACCTGCACCCAGGCGATGAACTCGGCGGTGAGCAGCAGGAACTCCACCGCCAGACCGCCGAGCGCGACGACCAGCCAGAGCGCGGCGTGCACCAGCTGCTTGGTGGTGACGGCGACCAGGGCCGAGCCGAGCACGGCGATGCCGACCAGCAGGAAGACGATCTCCACCCCGGTCGGGGAGAGGAACGAGCGCGCGGCCGGGTCCAGCGACCCGGTCGCGGCGAGCAGGGTGGCTGCGCCCTTCACGCGTCACCACCGCCCTCGGGCGCATCCGGCGCCGCCGACGCTTCGGCGGCCTCGGCGGCCGCCTTGGCCGCGGCGGCCACCAGCTTGTCGGCGGCCTTGCGCGCGGTGGCGATCTCCTTGGGCTCCTCGGCCGCCGGGTCCAGCGCCGGCGGCACCGGCACCGTCCACATCCACTCCCGCAGCCGGTCCCGCTCGTGGGTCAGCTCCAGGATGTCGGTCTCCGCGTACTCGAACTCGGGCGACCAGAACAGCGCGTCGAACGGACACACCTCGATGCAGATCCCGCAGTACATGCAGAGCGAGAAGTCGATGGCGAACCGGTCGAGCACATTGCGGGTGCGGGCGCGCGCGTTCGGGTCGGCGGCCGGCAGCGTCTCCTTGTGGGAGTCGATGTAGATGCACCAGTCCGGGCACTCACGGGCGCAGAGCATGCAGACCGTGCAGTTCTCCTCCAGCAGCGCGATCACACCGCGCGAGCGCGGCGGAAGGCTCGGCTGGACGTCGGGGTACTGCGCGGTGACGCTCTTCCTCGTCATCGTCCGCAGGGTGACGGCCAGGCCCTTGGCCAGGCCCGCTCCGGGGAAACTCATGAGATCGCCACCTTGATGATGCCGGTGAGGGCCAGCTGGACGAGGGCGAGCGGGATCAGCACGGTCCACGCGAAGCGCATCAGCTGGTCCTCACGCAGCCGGGGGTAGGTGACCCGGAGCCAGATCACCACGAAGGCCAGCGCGAAGGTCTTCAGCAGGGTCCACAGCCAGCCGAGCTGGTCCGGAAGCGGTCCGTGCCAGCCGCCGAGGAACAGCACCGCGGTCAGCGCGGAGACCACCAGGATGCCCGCGTACTCGGAGAGCAGGAACAGCGCGAAGCGCAGACCGGTGTACTCGGTGTACGCGCCGAAGATGATCTCGGAGTCGGCGACCGGCATGTCGAACGGCGGGCGCTGCAGCTCGGCCAGGCCGGCCGTGAAGAACACGAAGCCACCGATCAGCTGCCACGGGATCCAGTACCACTCCCAGGCGTCCATGATCCCGGGCAGCGAGAGCGTCCCGGCGGCCATCGCCACGGAGGCGGCGGCGAGCACCATCGGCAGTTCGTAGGACATCAGCTGCGCGGCCGTCCGCAGACCGCCGAGCAGCGAGAACTTGTTGGCCGAGGCCCAGCCGGCCATCAGCTTGCCGATCACGCCGACGCCCATGACGGCCAGCACGAAGAACAGGCCGGCGTCCACCGCCTGCCCGACGAAACCGCCCGGTCCGACCGGGATCGCCAGCAGCACCAGCAGGTACGGCAGCAGCGAGACGGCGGGCGCCAGCTGGAAGATCCGCCGGTCCGCGCCGGCCGGGACGATGTCCTCCTTCTGCGCGAACTTCACGCCGTCCGCGATCAGCTGCGCCCAGCCGTGGAAGCCACCGGCGTACATCGGGCCCAGGCGGCCCTGCATGTGCGCCATCACCTTGTGCTCGGTCTGGCCGATGACCAGGGGGAGGACGAGGAAGACGACCAGTGTGGCGACGCAGCGCAGCACCGTGTCGAACAGGTTCACGCGCCGTCTCCGTCCTGGCCGGCCGACTCGGCCGGCGGCGTCTCGCTCGTCTTCTCCTCGGCGGCCGGCCGCTCCGCGGCGGGTTCCTCGGCGGCGGGCCGTTCCGCGACCGGCTCCTCGGCGGCCGGCTTCGCGGGCTCGTCGTGCGCCGGCACCGGGTTGTGCCACGGTGCGTCGGAGGACTGCGTGCGGGCCGGGGCCGGCGCCGGGGCGTCCTCGCCGGGTGCCTGGCTCACCGACCCCTCGGAGACCGAACGCGTCCGGCGCGGCCGGTCCGCCCGCACCGCGGGCCTCTCCTCCGCGGCGGCCGCCGCTGCGGGCGCCTCGGCGGGCGTCTCGCCGGCCGTCTGGCTCGCCGACCCCTCGGAGACCGAACGCGTCCGGCGCGGCCGGTCCGCCCGCACCGCGGCGGTGCCCTCGGCACCGGCCGCACCCGCCGCACCCGCGGCGGCCGCCCGCGGCGTCCGGGCCGCGCCGGCGGCCCGGGCCCCGCGGGCCGGCCGCTCGGCGACCGGCGGCAGGGTGCCCTTCAGCGGTCCCCACTCGTTCGGGTCCGGCACGCCGGCCGGCTGCATCTTGCGCCGCGCCGGCCCGTCGCCGTGGTCGGACTCGCCAGGCTCCTTGGCTCCCGGCCAGGCCTTGGCGACCCGCGCCGCGAGCACGAACTCCTTGCGCAGCGGGTGCCCCTCGAAGCCGTCCGGCAGCAGCAGGGTGACCAGGTGGGGGTGCCCGGGGAAGTCGATGCCGAACATCTCGTGCGTCTCGCGCTCGTGCCAGGCGGCCCCGGCGTACACCGTGACGGCGCTCGGCAGCGCGGCCGCGTCGCGCGGCACCCGGGTGCGCAGCGCCAGGTGGCGCACGCCCGGGGCGTCGACCGCGGCGAGGTGGGCGACCACCGAGAAGCCGTCGGCGAGCTCGTCGACGGCGCTGAGCCAGTCGAAGAAGGTGAGGCCCAGGGTGTCCCGGGCGGCGGTGAGCGCCTCGGTCCAGTGCTCCGCCGGCACGTCGACGGTGATCAGCCCGTACGCCTCGGCGCCGGTCGCCCACTCCCCGACCGACGCCGCGTACTGCTCGGCCGTGGTCACGAGACCCCTCCCTCGACGGAACCGGAACCGGCGGCACCGGCGGCATCGGCCCCCGCACCGGCACCGGCGGCACCGCCACCGGCCGCACCGGGCCCGGCCACCGGCGGACGCCGCAGCGCCGCAGCGGGCGCGGTGTAGCGGCCGGGCAGCGACTCGGCGGCGATCTTCTCCTGGAGCTTGAGGATGCCCTGGAGCAGCGCCTCCGGGCGCGGCGGGCACCCGGGCACGTAGACGTCGACCGGGATGATCTGGTCGACGCCCTTGGTCACCGAGTAGGAGTCCCAGTAGGGCCCGCCCGAGTTCGAGCAGGCGCCGAAGGAGATGACGTACTTCGGCTCGGGCATCTGCTCGTAGAGCCGCTTGACGGCGGGCGCCATCTTGTCGGTCACCGTCCCCGAGACGATCATCAGATCGGCCTGCCGGGGACCCGGCGCGAACGGGATCACGCCCATCCGGATGAAGTCGTGTTTGGCCATCGAGGCCGCGATGAACTCGATCGCGCAGCAGGCCAGGCCGAAGTTGAAGCACCAGAGGCTGTAGCGGCGTCCCCAGTTGAGGACGACCTTCACCGGGTCCGGGGCCAGCCGGGCCAGCGGGCCGATGCTCCGCCGCTCGACGGCGGCACCGGGGCGCGACGGGTCCGGCACGCCCAGCGGAACCGGGCCGCCGGAGGCGTCGTGCCCGTGCGAGTGGGTGTGCGTCACGTCCATTCCAGAACGCCCTTCTTCCAGGCGTAGAGCAGTCCGACCGCGAGGAAACCGATGAAGACGAACATCTCGACCAGCGTCCCGGCGCCGTACCCGGCGGAGGCGAAGACGGTCGCCCACGGGAACAGGTAGATCGCGTCGACCGCGAAGATCACGTACAGGAAGGCGTAGACGTAGTAGCGGATCTGGGTGTGGGCCCAGTCCTCCCCCACCGGGTCCACGCCGCACTCGTAGGCGAGGAGCTTCTCCGGCGAGTACACCACCGGCCGCAGCAGGCGGTTCGCGGTGAACGCCACCGTCACGAAGAGCACGCCGACGACGGCGAGCAGGCCCATCGCGGCGTACGCGTCGAAGTAGCCGCTGCCGGCCGCCGGGTCGGCCGCGACCGAAGCCGCCCGCTGCCCCACCATGCCCTCGCCTCCACATCGGCCGCGGAACCCGCCCTCGGGCCGGTTCTACGACGTTCCTTTACACGCTCATAACCATCGCCAGTGCGTGAGTCTAAGTGCACGGCATGGGTACCCCGCATCCTGCCCGATCCGCAAGACACCCGGTGGACAGCCGGTGGACACCGCACGCCCCGCCGGAGGCACCCCGGGCGGGGTGGGGATAACCCCCGCCCGGGGAGACGTATCACCCCCATGGCCCCACCCGCCCCCGACCGGCCAAGCTAGGAGCACAGCCTGACCGGAGAAGGACGGTAGACCGAGATGACGCGAACGGACGGCACGGCCGAGGGCGCCGGCCAGGAGCCGGCGACGGCCGCCGGGCCCACCCCGCTGTACGGCGCCCGGATGTGGCGGCAGGTCGGGCAGCTGCTGCTGAACCTGCCGCTCGGGATCGCCGGCTTCCTCTTCACGATCGCGACACTGTCGATCGGCCTCGCCCTGTCGATCACCGTGATCGGCCTGCCGCTGCTCGCCGCCGGACTGGCGGGCTGCCGGTCGATGGGCGGCTTCGCGCGCGGCCGGGCCCGGGCGCTGTACGGCTCCGAGGTGCCCGAGCCGGAGCCGGTGCAGCGCCGCCGGCCGGGCATCACCGGCTACGCGATCGCCCACCTGACCGACGCGCTGTCCTGGCGCTCGGCCCTCTACAACGTGCTGATGCTGCCCTGGGGCGTGCTGAGCTTCGCGCTGACCCTGGTCTTCGTGCTGGTCGGCTGGCCGCTGCTGCCGTGGGCGGTCCGCGCCCAGTCGGCGGTGGACCGGATGCTGGTGGAGACCCTGCTGTACCCGGGCGCCCTGTCCGAGCGGGTCCGCGAGCTGGAGGACGACCGCGGCACCGTGGTCGACACCGCCGCCGCCGACCTGCGCCGGATCGAGCGCGACCTGCACGACGGCGCCCAGGCCCGGCTGGTGGCGCTGGCGATGGACCTCGGCATGGCCAAGGAGCGGCTGCAGGAGACCGAGACCCCGGAGGACGTGGCGGTCGCCGCGAAGATGGTCGACAACGCCCACGGCGAGGTGAAGCTGGCCCTCCAGGAGCTGCGCGACCTGGCCCGGGGCATCCACCCGGCGGTGCTCACCGACCGCGGCCTGGACGCGGCGCTCTCCTCGGTGGCGGCGCGCTGCACGGTGCCGGAGGGGGTCAAGGTGCACGTCGACCTGAAGGCCCGGGACGGCAGCACCGACCGGCCGGACTCGGCGGTGGAGGGCATCGCCTACTTCACGGTCAGCGAGCTGCTGACCAACATCTCCAAGCACTCCGGCGCCCGCTCCGCCACGGTGGACGTCTGGCGGGCCGACGAGCAGCTGATGCTGCTGGTCCAGGACAACGGCAGGGGCGGCGCGGCCCCCTACCCGGGCAGCGGGCTGGCCGGGCTGGCCGAGCGGATCCGCGCGGTGGACGGGGTGTTCCTGGTGGAGAGCCCGGACGGCGGACCGACCACGGTGACCGTCGAGCTCCCCTGGCGGACCCGCGCCGCCCGCCGCTGACGCCGGCGCGGCCCCCGCGCCGACGACCCCCCGGGCCCGGACGGCGGGCGGCCCCGCGGAACCCTTGCGCGGTTGTGCGGGCCGCCCGCCGTCCGGGGGCTGGTGGGGTCAGGGCGTCTCCAGGGTGCCGAGGGTGACGTCGGCGCTCCTGCTCCGGCCGTCCCGGGTGTAGGTGACGGTCACCTTGCTGCCCGGCGCGAGCGAGGCCAGCGCGGTGGTGAGCGAGTTCAGCGAGTCGACCGGGGTGTCGCCGATCCTGGTGATCACGTCCCCGACCTGGAGGCCCGCCGAACCGGCCGGTCCGTCCGGCGCGACGGCCACCACCACGGCGCCGGCCGGACGGAAGTTCTGGTCGAAGTAGGTCCGGGCGGTGATCCCGAGGGCGGCCCGGCCGGAGTTGGTGACCTTGCCCTCCTTGATCAGCTGGTCGGCGATGCTGGTCACGGTGGACGCCGGGATGGCGAAGCCGATGCCCGGGGCGGCGGCGCCGTTGGACTCCGGCTCGGTGGCGGCCAGCGTGTTGATGCCGATCACCTGGCTGTCCAGGTTCACCAGCGCGCCGCCGCTGTTGCCGGGGTTGATCGCGGCCGAGGTCTGCACCATGTTGCCGATCACGGCGCCCGGCGAGCCCTGGGTGCCCGGCTCGGAGACGGTCCGGCCGGTGGCCGACACGATGCCCTGGGTGACGCTGCTGGAGAGCCCGAGCGGGCTGCCCATGGCGAGGGTGATCTGGCCGAGCTCGACCTTGGTGGAGTCCCCGAAGGCGGCCGGCTTGAGGCCGTCCGGCGGGCTGCTCAGCTTGATCACCGCGAGGTCGGAGTCCGGGTAGCTGGCGACCAGGGTGGCGTCCAGCGGCTTGGTGCTGCCGGCCAGGGTGACGGTGAAGGTGGTGGCGGTGCCGACCACGTGGGCGTTGGTGACGATGTCGCCCTTGTCGTCGTAGACGATCCCGGAGCCGAGGCCGCTGCCGGTGGTGATCTGCACCACCGAGGGCAGCACGTCCCCGATCACCCGCTGGTAGTCGGACTGGAGCTGGTTGGCCCCGCCCGGCTGGGAGGGGCTGCCGGTGGCCGCGGCGGTGACGGCCGGGGAGCCGCTCTGCGGCGAGGAGGAGTCCGAGGACGACCCGCTGCTGCACCCGGCCAGTGCGAGTGCGGTCAGCACGGCGAGGGTCCCCGGCGCGAGCAGCCGCGCGCCGGACGTCCCGGGCCCGGTCGGGCGCGGTCCGGCCGGGATCGGACGGGTGGGCTCCTTCGTGCGGTTCACCGTGACGGCCTCCGGGTTCCTCAGCGCGCGGCCGCGGAGGGCCGCCCGAACGCGACGCAGAGATATTTGTCAGCATTTCACCGAAATGTCCGGGTTCCCGGCTCCGACGCGCCCACGGCACCACCGCGAAATCCCCACGCCCCCAGGGCCCGTCCTCGAACTCCCACCCGCCCTCCGGGCGGACGACGGGAGTTCGAGGACGGGCCCTAGGATTCGGCCATGACTTGGTTGATCACCGGCGGTGCCGGATACATCGGCGGGCACGTCGTGCAGCAGCTCCTCGACGCGGGCGAGCGCGTGGCCGTCCTGGACGACCTGAGCACCGGAGACCGGACCCGGCTGCCCGAGGGGGTCGCCCTGGTCGAGGGGTCGACCCTGGACCGCGCCGCGCTGGACGCGGCCATCCGCGAGCACCGGGTGGAGGGCATCCTGCACTTCGCCGCCAAGAAGCAGGTGGGCGAGTCGGTCGAGCAGCCCTTCCTGTACTACCGGGAGAACATGATCGGCCTCCAGACCGTCCTGGAGGCCGCGGCCGAGGGCGGCGTGAAGCGCTTCCTCTTCTCCTCCTCCGCCGCCGTCTACGGCATGCCCGACGTCGACCTGGTCACCGAGTCGACCCCGTGCGCCCCGATGAGCCCGTACGGCGAGACCAAGCTGGCCGGCGAGTGGCTGGTGGCCGCGGCCGGCAAGGCCCACGGGATGTCCACCGTCGCCCTGCGCTACTTCAACGTGGCCGGCGCCGCCTCGCCGGAGCTCTCCGACGCCGGGGTGTTCAACCTGATCCCGATGGTCTTCGAGCGGCTCACCGCCGGCGAGGCCCCGCGGGTCTTCGGCGACGACTACCCCACCCCGGACGGCACCTGCGTCCGTGACTTCATCCACGTCTCCGACATCGCCTCGGCCCACGTGGCCGCGGCGAAGCGGCTGGCGGCCGACCCGGCCGGGGAGACCTCGCTGGTCCTCAACATCGGCCGCGGCGAGGGCGTCAGCGTCCGCGAGATGCTGGACGTGATCGGCAAGGTCACCGGGTACGACACCACCCCCGAGATCACCCCGCGCCGGGCCGGCGACCCGGCCCGGGTGGTCGCCTCGGCCGAGCTGATCGAGCGCGAGCTGGGCTGGACCGCCCGGCACGGCGTGGAGTCCATGGTCGCCTCGGCCTGGGAGGGCTGGTGCAGCCGCCACCCGGAGGCCCGGAAGTAGCGCGTCCGCGGCGGGAGCCCCGGGCTCCCGCCGCCCGCACCCCGGGTCAGTGCGAGGGCACCGCCGTGCCGTAGAAGGCGTCCAGCGCGTAGACGCAGCGGTCCTTGCTGCCGACGAAGACCTTCCCGCCGATCGCCACCGGTGAGCCGGTCAGCTCGCCCTTGGTGCCCAGCTCCCAGCGCAGCTGACCGCTGGCCAGGTCCACGGTGTGCAGCGAGTGGTCCCGGCTGCCCAGGTGGACCAGCCCGTCCGCGACCGCCGGGGAGCCGACGATCTCGCCGCGCGCGGTGTAGCGCCAGCGCTCCCGGCCGCTGCCCGCCTCGAACGCGTACAGCACCTCGCCGCTGCCGACCAGCACCATGCCGTCCCCGACCACCACCGGCTCGGCGCCCTGCCGGGTGCCGGTGACCGCGCGCCAGCGGTCCCGGCCGGTGGCCGCGTCCAACGCGTACACGGTGCCGAGGTAGTCGGCGACGTAGACCGCGTCGCCGTCCAGCGCCGGCGGGGTGAAGAGCACCACCGGGGCCTCGAAGCGCCAGCGCTCGGCCCCGCTCGCCGCGTCCAGCGCGTAGACCCGGGTGCCGGCCGTCACGTACAGCACGCCGGAGCGCTCGACCGGGCGGGAGGGCACGTCCTCGCCCACCGGGACCGACCAGCGCAGGCCCGCGCCGCGCGGGTCCACGCAGCGCAGCCGCCGTCCGCCGTAGTAGTACGCCGAGCCGCCCACCAGGGCGGGGCCGGACTGCGGGTTCTCGAAGTCCTGCTGGGCGTCGTCGGCGCGCCACAGCTCGGCCCCGGTGGCCGCCGAGCGCAGCTGGACGCCGCCGCCGCGGACACCGCAGCAGAGCACGCCCTCGGCCGCGTCCAGCGAGTACACCCAGCCGTCCAGCGAGTGCCGCCAGCGCTCGGTGCCGTCCGCGACGTCCACCGTGTACAGGTGCGGGCCGTCGGCCGCATGCACCCGGCCGGCGTCCACCGCGAGGGCCCAGGCGACGTCCCTGGTCTTGTAGCGGCGCTGCCCGGAGGCGATGTCCAGGGCGTGCACCTCGAAGCTGGAGACGAACAGGGTGCCGTCGGCGACCACCGGGGTGCCCCAGACCTCGTTGGACATCCGGAACCGCCACGGACGCCAGCGGGCGGCCCGGGCCGGGGGCGGGGTGATCCGCCGGACCCAGTCGGTCTCGGCGGGCGCCGCGCCCGGGCCGGCCTGCTCCGCGCGCGGCCCCGGCCCTATCCGGACCGAGGCGCCGGGCAGCCGCACCTCGTCGCCCTCCCCGGCGGCCGGCCGGCGGTGCCGGCTGGGGGCGGCCAGCTTCTCGGTGGCGGCCTCGGTGTCCGGTCCGGGGGGCCGGGTGTGCACCGGGCCGGCGGGCGGGGCGTGCCCGGCGACCGCCCGGGTGCGCGGGTCGTCCTGGGCCGGGTGCGGCGCCGGGTGCGGCTGCGGGACCGGCGGCGGAGCGGGCTGCGGCGGGACGGCCGGCGGCGGCTGGCGGCGGCCCCGCTTGTGCTCGATGAGGGCGAGCGCGTCGGGCGGCAGCCAGTCCCCGGCCTCGCCCGAGGCGTCGTCCCGGGAGAACAGGTGCGGGGCCAGCTCGGCCTGGATCTGCTCCGGGGTCGGCCGGTGCTCGGGCGCCGGCCGCATGCAGGCGCGCACCAGGTCGGCCAGCTCCACCGGCAGGCCGGAGAGGTCGGGCTGGTCGCGCAGCAGCTGGAAGACCGTCTCCACCGGGTTGGCGCCCCGGTACGGCGGGTGGCCGGTGGCACAGAAGACCAGCAGCGAGCCGAGCGAGAAGACGTCGCTGGCGCCGGTCACGCCCCGGCTGTCCCGGGCCTGCTCCGGCGACATGTACGCCGGGGTGCCGACCGCGACGTTGGTCATGGTGAGCCGGGTGCTGGAGACCCCGGCGGCGATGCCGAAGTCGATCACCCGGGGGCCGTCCTCGACCACCAGCACGTTGGACGGCTTGAGGTCGCGGTGGACCAGCCCGGCGGCGTGGATGGACTGCAGGGCCTCGGCGATGCCGGCCACCAGCCAGCGCACCGCCCCGACCGGCAGCGGCCCGCACTCGGTGACCAGGTCCTCCAGGGACGGCGCCGGGACGTACGCGGTGGCCAGCCAGGGCACCCGGGCGTCCGGGTCGGCGTCGACCACGGCCGCCGTGTAGAAGCCGCCGACCGTCTTGGCGGCCGCGATCTCCCGCGCGAAGCGGACCCGGAACAGCTCGTCCTCGGCCAGTTCCCCCCGGACCGTCTTGATCGCCACCCGCCGGCCGGCGGGCGATCGTGCCAGGTAGACCAGGCCCATGCCGCCCGCCCCGAGCCGCCCCAGCACCTCGAAGGGCCCGATCCGCCTCGGATCGTGCGCCGTCAGCTGGTCCACCCGCTGCCACCTCCCCGTCTTGTGCACCGCCCGCGGGTGCCGGACACCCGCCGCGTGGTGCCGGACCCGATTCTCCAATGCCGCCCGGTGCATCTCCAACCTCCCCCGCCCAGAGCGGTGTCCGCCCGGGGGGAGGCTCCACCGCCCGGTCAGCGGCTCCGGAACGGCCGGATTCTGACGTCCGCTCCGGCTCCGGCTTGCGCCCGACACGCCCGGGAGTACTGGGAGGGGCAGGTCACACCGCCGATCGGGTCGTCACGCTCCGTTACTCGATAACCCCTCAGCGAAGGGTTCGTCACCCTGTGGGGTCGCCGGTGCACGGGGGGGCGTCAAGAGGGGCCGCGGGGGCCGAATGAATATCCCTCGGAAGCCTCCCGGACGGCTATACCAACCCCCGGGCGGAGTAATTGTCACATCACCGAATCGCGCCAAGATCGGGCCACGGTAAGCTGACGGCATGACAGGACAAGTTCGCACCGTCGACGGTCGCGTCGCCGGGCGACGCGGACAGGAGACGCGGCAGAAGCTGCTCGACTGCCTCCGCGAGATGCTCAGCACGTCGCCCTATCGGGACGTCAAGGTCATCGACGTCGCCCGTATGGCGGGTACCTCCCCCGCGACCTTCTACCAGTACTTCCCGGATGTCGAGGGCGCCGTCCTCGAAATCGCCGAGGAAATGGCCAAGGACGCCGACACGCTCAAAGAGCTGGTGGCCGGAAAGTCCTGGGCAGGGAAGTCCGGCACGGCCACTTCGGAAGAACTGGTCGACGGATTCCTCGCCTTCTGGCGCAAGAACGACGCCATTCTCCGCGTGGTCACGCTCGGTGCCGCCGAAGGGGACAAGCGGTTCTTCAAGATCCGCATGACCGTCCTCAACGCGGTCGCCAAGCCGCTCACGGAGGCCGTCAAGGAACTCCAGGCGAAGGGCCAGGCCGACAAGTCGCTGGATCCGGCCGCCGTCGCCGGGTCGCTGGTCTCGCTGCTCGCCTCGGCGGCCGAGCACCAGAAGGCCTTCACCTCCTGGGGCGTCAAGGTCAAGGACCTCAAGCCCAACCTCGCTCCCCTGGTGTACCTGGGCGTCACCGGCAAGAAGGCGCCCAAGTAGACCGATCCGCTCCGACCCACCTTCCGCTTCGCGTGCGCCCCGGCCTCCTGTCCGGGGTACGACGGACGGCGGCCGTGTCCTCGGGGGAGGTCCGCCGGCGGTCCGCAGCGCGCCATGACACGCCTGTGGGCGGTCACCCACGTCGGGTGACCGCCCACAGGCATGCCGGGAGGCGGAGGGGCGGCCTAGGCCGTCCTCGGGCGCCCCGGGGGCCTCGGAGGCCCCAGGAGCGCCAGGAGCCTCAGGGGCAGCGGACGACCTGTCCGGCGTAGGCCAGGCCGCCGCCGAAGCCGAACAGCAGCACCGGGTCGCCGGGCGCCAGCTCGCCGCGCTCGACCAGCTTGGAGAAGGCCAGCGGCACGGAGGCCGCCGAGGTGTTGCCGGACTCCACGACGTCCCGGGCCACCACCGCGTCGGTGACCCCGAGCCTGGTCGCGATGGCGTCGATGATCCGCAGATTGGCCTGGTGCGGCACGAAGCCCTTCAGCTCGGAGGGGTCGATCCCGGCCCGCTCGCAGGCCTGGCGGGCCAGCGGGGCGATCTGGGTGGTCGCCCAACGGAACACCGACTGGCCCTGCTGGCTGATCACCGGGTCCCAGCCCGTGATCACCACGGCGTCGCCCTTCTCCGGCTCCGAGCCCCAGACCACCGGGCCGATCCCCGGCTCGGCGCCCTCCTCCTGGGCCTCGACCAGCGCCGCGCCGGCGCCGTCGCCGAAGATCACGCAGGTCGACCGGTCGGTCCAGTCGAGGGTGTCCGACATCCGCTCGGCGCCGATCACCAGGGCCGTCCGGGCCGCACCGGCGCGGATCGCGTGGTCCGCGGTGGCCAGCGCGTACGAGAAGCCCGAGCAGACCGTGTTGATGTCGTAGGCGGCCGGCGCCCGCACCCCGAGCCGGGCGGCGACGGCGGCGGCCGTGTTGGGGCTGCGTTCCACCGCGGTGCAGGTGGCGACCACGACCAGGTCGACCTCGGACGCCGACCGGCCGCTGTTGGCCAGCGCCTTCTGCGCCGCCTCGGCGGCGAGGTCGACGACGGTCTCGCCCTCCGCGATGTGCCGCGTCCGGATGCCCACCCGGCTGCGGATCCACTCGTCGTCGGTGTCGACCAGCTTGGCCAGGTCGTCGTTGGTGAGGACCTTGGGGGGCTGGTAGTGGCCGAGTGCCACGATGCGCGAACCGCTCATACTGCCAACTCAACCCGGTTACCCGCTGGTCAGCGGGTCGCGACCGGCTACAGGATCCACGCCGGGATGCTGTAGGAGGCCGACAAGGGGCGTTGCGGCAGACGGGTCGCCGACCGGCGCGCGGATGCGACGCGGACGGACGATTCCGCCCTCGCGGGGCCGGTCAGGCCGCCAGCGAGGCCGCGTCGCCCATCACGATCACCGGGCGGGCGGCCGGGTCGAGGGTGCGGATCAGTTGCGCCATCTTCTCCTCCGGGATGGAGACGCACCCGTGCGTCGGACCGCCGTGGTCGACGTGGATCCAGATCCCGCCGCCCTTGGTCGAGCCGTTCGGGCGGCGCGGGTCGAGCGGGGAGTTGCCGGGCACCCGGTTGTAGTTGATCGCGACGACGTAGTCGAAGGACCCGGCCAGCTGTTCGCCGGCGAAGCCTGTCCCGGAGACCACGAAGTTGGCGTCCTTGTCGTAGGGCAGCCGGCTGCCCGGGTCCGCCTTGCGGCCGCCGGCGTCGGTGAGCGAGAAGACGCCGATCGGGCTGCGCAGGTCGCCCTCGTTGTGGTCGGTGGTCCAGCCCTTGAACGCGTTGTGGCCCTGCCAGGTCTCGCCGGCCAGCCAGCGGCCGTCGGCGGTGCGGGTCCACAGCGTGACACCGGTCCGGTTGGTGTCCTTGCCCTCGCCGGTGGCCACCACGACCTGGGTGGTGTCGGCGGGTATCCGGCCGGTGAACGCGGCGCCGAGGCCGGGGATCGCCTCGACCGAGCCGTCGGCGCGGGCCTCGCTGCGGCCGGCGGCGGGGGTCTCGGCCTGCCGGGCGTCGGCGGCCCGGGCGGCCGGGGCGGCGGCCGGCGAGGCCTGGTCGGCCGCCGGCTGCGCGGCGGGGGCGAGGTCCGGGGTGGCGACGCCCTCGGGGCCGGGGCCGTCGGCGGTGGTCACCCCGGGCTTGGCGGCGTCCTGGCCGACGGTGTACCAGCCGGCGGCGGCCGCCAGCAGCAGGGCGGTGCCGGCCACGGCGGCGCGGCCGGTGCGCTTCTTCTTGGGCTTGCGCCGGTGGCCGCGGGCGGCCGCGCGCCCGCCCGCCGGGGCGGCCGCGGCCGGGGCGGCGGCGCTCCGCTGCCGGGGCAGCGGCGCCGGGGGCGGCGCGGGCCGGAACACCTGCACGCCCCGGTGCTCCTGCACCGGCCGGGCGTAGACGTCGTGCTCCGCCCGGTCCTGGAAG